>JBDTMC010000043.1:0-26619 GCA_039934475.1 Bryobacteraceae bacterium
CGGAGGGAAAGGTAGTCTCGAGAGATCCGTTCACGGTTTTGAAGCGCAGGTCCCCGGTGGGCAGGCTGCGGAAAGTGGCGTGAATGGGACCGTTGACGGTGACGGCGGAACCGGCTCCGCCGATGTCGGTGAGGTCGACGTGGCCGTTCACGTTGGAGACTTCATAGGCGCCAGAGACGCCGGTGACATGGACGTCGCCGTCGGTGACAGTGCGCAGTTTGAGCGCGGTCTGCGCAGGGACCTTGAGCTCAAAATCGTATAAGGGGCGCCAGTGCTGGTCGCGGCGACGATGGTCACGGTCGTGGCGGTCGCGGAACGGCCCGTCCACATAGATGCGAATGCCTGTGGCGGTCTCAGTGATGTCGAGCCTCACTTCGCGCAGCGCCTGCTGGAGTTCGGTTTCGTCGTCGGCGCGGAAATCCTGGTTCGCCACCATCTCCACGGTGTTCGCGTTGTGGGCGGTGACGGTGATAGAGCCAAAGACGTTATCGACTTCAACTGTTCGCCCGGCCGCGTTGGCGAAGGTGCGGCGAATGGTGTCTTTCTTGGTGGCCGCGCCGAGGGTGGCGGCGCAGGCGACGAGGGTAAGCGCCACTATGGTTCGTTTCATTGCATGTCTCCCTGTCTGGTTGTTAGTGCCTTCCGGGCGCGGTCGCGCACGGCTTCGTTAAGAGTCGGGTTAGCCGCGGCGAGGCGCAGCGCCTCGTCGATATCGCGCCCGCGAGTGGCGGACATGAGGTCAATGAGGGCGACTTGGACAAGCGGCGAATCCTGCTTGTCGATGCTGCCGGGAATCGCTTTCCGGACCAGCGGGCTGGACGTAAAGTTCGCCAGCGCGTCCACCGAGGAGAGGCGGACATTGATGTTCTGATCGTGGTTCAGCGTGAAGAGCAGCGCGGTGAGGACTTCGGCGTCCGGATGGGCCACCCGCTCGCTCCAGGCGACGCCGCGGAGACGGTCTGTCGCATTCTGCTGTTGGAGTAGCGAGAGCGTCACGGTCTGGCGCATACCGGCCAGTTCCTGGCGCAGTGCGGCGACTTCCTGCGAGTTCTGCCGCGACGCGGTGATCAGAGACCCGAGGCCAACGCCGGCGGCAAGCATGGCTGCCGCGACACCCATCTGCCAGACGGGCGCCAGGCGCCACCAGGGGGCTTTCTTTTCGGCGCGCCTGGCGGAGGAGATGCCCAGCTCATAGGCAGCCAGGGTTTCATTGAAGCGCGGGCGAAGCGATGCGCCGGGCTTTGGTTCCGGGAATTCGCCGAGCGTTTCCCAGACGCGGCCAAGGTGTTCGGCTTCCATCTCGCAGGCGGCGCAGCCATGCAGATGCTCTTCGACGACGGCGCGCGCGGCGGAGTCCAGACGGCCGGCCCAATATTCAGCAAACTGTTCCTTGATTTCGTCGCAGTTCATGACACTCTCTCCCCGGCCATACGGCCGTACAGGCGCGCCAGATCGCGGACGGCGCGGAAAATGCGGACCTTTACGGTGCCGACCTCGCATCCGACGATGCCGGCGATTTCTTCGTACTTCAGACCCTGGTAGCGGCTGAGGACAAGCAACTCGCGGCGGTCCTCAGGCAGCTTGTTGAGGGCCCGGCGGAGTAACTCCAGGCGCTCCGCTTTCATCAGCGATTCGACGGGACCGGCATCGGTGGACGCCATGGCTTCGCCGAAGTGGGCGGCTTCATCGTCGAGCGATTCCTCATTGCCGCGCTTTTCCAAATGGTCGTGCCAGCTGTTGCGGGCGATGCGGTACATCCAGGCGGGGAATTCGTTGCCGCTCTGGTAGGTATGCCGGTATTTCAAGATGCGGAAAAATACGTCTTGCACAAGATCGTCCGAAGCATTGCGGTCGCCAGTGAGCCGGTAGAAGAAGAGGAAGAGTTTGCGGTGGTGGCGTTCGAAGAGGGTGGAAAGGCGGCCCACGTCTCCGTCGCGAACTTGTTCCATCAACTGGTGGTCGGTTGTCACGCTGGTCTCAATGAGGATAACCGGGTGGGGGGCGGAAGGTTACAGGAAGAAACGAATCCGCACTCGAATTCCGTCTCTGGCAGACTGGAAAGACATGCCGGAACCAGAACGCACAACCCAAGCGAAGGCGGCGGAGATCAACCTCAGCGCCGTCCACTACGGAACCCTGGCCGAAATCGGCGCGGGCCAGGAAGTCGCCCGCTGGTTCTTCCAAGCGGGCAAAACGGCCGGCACAGTAGCGAAGACGATTTCCGCGTATGACATGGCGGTGAGCGACGGCTTGTATGGTCCCGCCAAGCGCTATGTGAGCAGGGAACGGCTGGACGCGATGCTGGAGCACGAGTACGTGGAACTGCAGCAGCGCCTGGACGAGAAGCGTGGCGAGCGCAATACGTTCTTTGTCTTCGCCGACACTGTGGCCACGCGCAGACGCCGTGGGCGCGACGCGGGGCACGGCTGGCTAGGCGTGCGGTTCCAGACGGCGCCGCGGGCGGAGCCGTCACAGATCACCATCCATGTGGAGATGCTGGATGCGCTGGTGGTGGAGCAGCAGTACGCCCTTGGAGTGGTCGGCGTCAACCTCATCTACGGCGCGTTTTACCAGGGTGAGGACCCGGCTGCGCTGATCGGCAGCCTGATGGACGGGATCGACCGGCGGCGCCTGGAAGTGGACATGATCAAGTTTTCCGGACCTGCGTTCGCCGGCGTGGACAACCGGCTGATGGCGTTGCAGCTTGTGGAGCAGGGGTTGACAGATGCGGCGATGTTCACAGTCGACGGCGAGACAGTGCAGCCATCGGAAGTGCTCTACAACCGGCCGGTGCTGGTGGAACGCGGCAGTTTCCGGCCAGTAACCAATGTGACCCTGGACATGCTGCACGGAGCAGAGGAACAAGTGCCCCCCAGTTCCACATCGCCCGGCAAAGAGCGCCTTGTGGTCATGGAGATGACGATGAACAACCTGCTGACCGGTCAGATGGTGGACCACGCCGACTTCCTGGCACGGGTGGACATGCTGCGCGCGGTGAGCAAGACGGTGCTGGTCTCAAACTACACGCGCTTTGATGGCGTGGTGAGCTACCTTCGCGAATACACGAAGGATTGGATCGGCCTGGTGATGGGCGTTCCGACGCTGCGCGAGATCTTTGACGAGAAGTATTACACCGACCTAGACGGCGGCATTCTGGAGGGTCTGGGCCGGCTGTTCCAGGGGCAGACGCGCCTGCTGGTGTATCCCACCAAGGATCCTGACCATACAGAGGTGACGACCGCCACGGATTTGGAATTGAAGCCGGTGCTGCATCATCTCTACACCTACTTGTTGGAGACGGGTTCAATTGAAGCGATTCGAACGTACAACGCGGCGAATCTTGATGTAAGCCCTGCCGACGTGCTGGAAAAGATCCAGAAGAACGAGCCGGGTTGGGAGGCCTGTATGCCGGCGGAAGCAGCGCGCCAGATCCGGGAAAAGCGTATGTTCGGTGCTACTGAATCACCGGCGCCGTCTGCTGAGGCGTCGTGATTCCGGGCGGCAATTCCGTGATGCGGATGTTACGGAAGTGGATCTCAGCTCCTTCGGATTCCAGACAGAGGTAACCCTTCTTCTGCGACGTGTGGCTGATGCCGTTGACGAACTTCCCGTTCACTGAGAGTTTGATGACTCCATCCACGGCGACTACGTCGTAAGTGTTCCACTGTCCGCGGCCGAGGCAGCGGTTCTCAAACGACTTGCTGCGCGGGCCTCGGGGGTTATCGGGGGTGACGGTTACGCCGCCGACGCCGAAGAGTTCGCCGTGGACGTAGGCGATGGGCGCGGGCTGGCCGTTCTGCTTGTTGAGGTTGACCCAGTCGAGTTCGAGCATCTGGACTTCGACGCCGTTGGGCAAGCGGCTTTCGGCCTGCGGACGGGCGTCGCTCCAGGCGAAGACACCGGAGTTACCGCCGGGTTCGATGTGCATCCATTCGACGTGCAGGATGAAGTTTTCATACTGCTTCACAGTGCGCATCACACCGATCGGGTGGCCGGTGCAGATGAGTTCTCCGTTTTTCACCGACCAAGTGTCGGGCGCGGTGTTGACGTTCACCCAGCCCGTGAGGTCCTTACCGTTAAACAGGTCTTCGGCGGCTGCGGGTGTCAGCAGGGCGGCGAAGAGTGGGATCCATATGGCGCGCATAGTAGATTCCAGTGTACTAACGACCGGGTTTCTTCTCTTGCGGGTCCTGGCCTTCGGCAAGCAGGCTGAGGCCCATGCCGCTTTGTGGCGCCAGCAGGCCGACCTTGGCGTAGACGAAGAGCTTCTCGCGGCTGTCGGTGATGTCGAGATTGCGCATGGTGAGTTGGCCGATGCGGTCCTGCGGCGTGAACGCGCCGGCGAACTTTTCCATCGTCAGGCGCTCAGGCATGTAGGTGAGATTCGGGCTGGTGGTATCGAGGATACTGTAGTCATTGCCGCGGCGCAGTTCGAGGGTTACCTCACCCGTGATGGGCTTGGCCACCCAGCGTTGCAGCGTCTCGCGAAGCATGATGGACTGCGGATCGAACCAGCGGCCTTCATACAGCAGCCGGCCGAGGCGGCGGCCCATGTCGCGATACTGTTCCATGGTGCCTTCGTTGTGGATGCCGGTGATCAGACGCTCATAAGCGATGAAGAACAGGGCCATGGCGGGCGCTTCGTAGATGCCACGGCTTTTGGCTTCGATGATGCGGTTCTCAATCTGATCGGACATGCCGAGACCGTGACGGCCGCCGATGGCGTTTGCTTCCATCACCAGATCGACAGGCGTGGCGAAGCTTTTGCCATTGAGGGAAACCGGAAGACCCTCGTGATAGCCGACGGTGACTGTCTCAGCCTTCACGGCCACATCGTCGCGCCAGAAGGCGACACCCATGATGGGATCGACAATCTTAATGCCTTTATTGAGGAATTCGAGATCTTTGGCTTCGTGCGTGGCGCCCCAAATGTTCGAGTCAGTGGAGTAGGCTTTCTCCTTGCTCATGCGGTATTGGAAGCCGGCCTTTTCCAGAAGCTCCGACATCTCTTTACGCCCGCCGAGTTCATTGATGAACGAATCGTCCAGCCACGGCTTGTAGACGCGCAGGTCGGGGTTCACCATCAGACCGTAGCGATAGAAGCGCTCGATGTCGTTGCCCTTGTAGGTGGAGCCGTCGCCCCAGACATCGACATCGTCCTCCTTCATCGCAGTGACGAGCATGGTGCCGGTGACGGCGCGTCCGATAGGTGTGGTGTTGAAGTAAGGTACGCCGGCGGTGGTGATGTGGAAGGCGCCGCATTGCAGCGCGGCCAAGCCTTCGCGCACCAACTGCTGGCGGCAATCGATGAGGCGGGCCTTCTCAGCGCCGTATTCGATAGCGCGCCTGGGAATGTCGTCGTAATCGGTTTCGTCAGGCTGGCCGAGGTGCGCCGTATAGCAGTAAGGGATGGCGCCCTTCTGGCGCATCCAATAGATGGCGGCGCTGGTATCGAGCCCGCCGGAAAAAGCGATGCCGACTTTTTCGCCGACGGGGAGGGACTGAAGAATCTTGCTCATTGGAGTTTTGGCGTAACTTTCAATCTAGCATTCGGGTGGTAGGATGCTGTGCCCGTCCCGAGCTGATCGCCATTCAACAAATACCACGGACGCCCATGAATAGGCTCTTCTCGGCAGAATAGGCCAATATTAGGCTACTTGTGGTGCCACTTGGCTCATTCCCGCTTTGCTTAGACCGAGGGCCCAGTTGGCTACTCCCCTCCGGCAATGGAAGTGCAGTTTGAGTGCAACGTCGTCCACAGCATACACCGTCCTTCCTTTCCAGTGGCACGATGATCTTGACGGCCCCCCGCATTGAAGCATTCTAACCGCAAGCATCGAATTCCACACAAATCCGCCCCCATCCCGTTTTTGTTAGACTTCAATTGCGCGTGGCACGTACTGTTTTAACCATCATTTTCACGGCTCTCCTATGCTTGGGCGTTGCTTACTCCCGGCCGGCGGCCAAGACTTCAAAGACCACTTCCTCAAAGAGCACGAGTTCTAAAAAGGCAACCGGCAAAGGGTCTTCAAGCGGCAAGGCAGCGGCAAGTAAGTCGTCATCCTCAAAGAAATCGAGCGGGAAAAAAGGGAGCGCGTCGTCGAAGGGCACGTCCAAAAAAGGCGTGACCGCGAAGGCCGTCCCACGGGGTCAGCAATCCCCATCGACCGACCGCGTCAGCGAAATCCAGAAGGCTCTCATCGACCGCGGTTATGCGAAGGGCGAGCCAACGGGCACATGGGGTCCGGATTCCGCCGACGCCTTGCGCCGGTTTCAGGAAGACAACAAGATCAGCCCCACCGGGAAGCTCAATTCGATGTCGTTGATTCATCTGGGATTGGGTCCCAAACGCGATGCTATCGCGCAGCGAAAAACGGAAGGACAGAAGCCATGATCATTGGCGTACCCAGAGAAGTAAAAGACCATGAAACCCGGGTCGGCATGGTTCCAAGCGGCGTCACCGCGCTGGTGGAAGCGGGCCATGAAGTTATCGTCCAGACTCGCGCCGGAACGGGAAGTTCCATCTTCGACGAGGAATACATGGAGGCCGGAGCGCGCATCGTGCCCACTCCCAACGAAGTTTGGGCGCAAGCCGACATTGTCGTGAAAGTGAAGGAGCCGCAGCCCTCGGAATACATGCATTTCCGCAAGGGTCTCATCCTGTTGACCTACCTGCACCTGGCCCCTCTACCGGACCTCACGCAGGCATTGATCGACGGGGGCGTAACCGCCATCGCCTATGAGACTATTCGCGAGCGCGACAACAGCCTGCCGCTATTGACCCCGATGAGTGAAGTAGCGGGCCGCATGTCGGTTCAGGTGGGCGCGCAGTATCTGGAAGCGCCAAACGGCGGGCGCGGTATTCTGTTGGGCGGCGTTCCCGGAGTAGCCCCAGCTAACGTCGTCATTCTGGGCGGCGGCATCGTCGGCCATAACGCTGCCAAAATCGCCCTCGGCCTGGGCGCACACGTCACCATCATTGACCGCAGCATGCCTCGCCTGCGCGAACTCGACGACATCTACAACGGGCAGATTGTCACGCTGGCATCGAACGTCCATACCATTCGCGAGGCCCTGAAACTGGCCGACCTCGTCATCGGAGCCGTATTGATCCCCGGCGCCTCAGCCCCCAAACTCGTCAGACGCGAGTGGGTATCCACAATGAAGCGCGGCGCGGTGATGGTGGATGTCGCTATCGATCAGGGCGGCTGTTTTGAAACCTCACACGCCACCACGCATACAGATCCGATTTATTACGTCGATGGTGTGCTCCACTACTGCGTTTCGAACATGCCGGCGGCCGTGCCCCACACGTCGACGTTGGCTTTAACAAATGCGACTTTACCTTACGTGCTGGAGCTCGCGAGCAAGGGTTTCAAAGGGGCTTGCACCGGCAGCCAGGCCTTGCGCGAGGGCGTCAACGTGCACGCCGGCGAAGTAGTTTACGGGGCTGTGGCCGAAAGCCAGGGCCGTGCGTGGAAAGAACTCGCGGAGGTTCTCTAGCCGTTCTCTAGCCGCTATTCGTCGCGCAGGGTGACGGCCGGATCCACGGCGGCCGCCCGGCGCGCCGGTGCTAAGACTGCTGCTACTCCAGCAACCATCAGAACACCAACTGCGGCCGCGAATGGCAAAGCGTCGAGCGAATCGACGCCAAACAGAAGCGACCGCAACGCACGGCTCACGGCTACAGACCCGGCCAGCCAAGTATAAGACCCATTCCCATCCATAACCCTGCGTCCCTGACGGCCAGAGACATGATGCTCGCGGGCGCGGCGCCCAGTGCCATTCGTATGCCGAATTCGCGGGTCCGCATCGCCACCAGGAACGACAGGACTCCGTACAGACCAATGGCCGCCAATACGAGTCCGGCGAGAGCGAAGAACCCGAGCAACAGCGCATTGAAGCGCGGACGTGCGTTGATCCCTTCCATTCTCTGCGGCATGGTTTCCAGCTGCACGGGTATTGTGGGATCGAGGGCTGCGACCGCGGCGCGGATCCCGCCCGATGCCACACCGGGATCGATGGACGTGCGAGCCACCACATAGGCAGACCGCCATCCTTCCGGCGGCTCGGCGTTGCGCCAGGTCACGTCGGCGGAGGCCTTTCGTACCACGTAGTATTCGGGACCGACGTCGGCGGCGGGTCCACGGCTGCGAGTGTCCGCCGCTATTCCAGCCACGGTGAACCACTCGCCTTGCGGCCCGCGGAGGACGTGCCGGCCCACCGGGTCCTGGTGGGGGAATAGCCGCCGCGCCAGCGTCTCATTCAGAATGATGCGGAAGGCATCCGGCGCGCGATCCTCGTTCGTGAATCCCCGGCCCCGTTGGATGGGAATCCCGAGCACCGTGAAGTATTCGGGCGTTATGTATCGCCACGCGACCATGCCGCCAGTCCCTTCCGGCATCTCAGGCACGCCCTCCACGGCAATGGTGGAGAGAGGCCGGCCGCGCCAGCCGCCGGACGGAGGCAGCGAATCGGTGATAGCCGCCGTCTGGACGCCGGGCACGGATTTCAATCTTTCCTCCAGCGCCCGGAAGAACTCCAACTGGTCTTCGCCGCGGCCATACCGATGAAGTCCGAGGACGAACCGGGCGGCCACGACGTGGTCAGTTTGCATGCCCAGAGGAACCTGCTGCAACCGCCACAAACTGCTCATCAGAAGCCCGGCTCCTGCCAGCAAGACAACGCACGCCGCCACCTGCAAGGTGACGAGGGCCGCGCGCAAGCCATAGACTGAGGAAGGAGTAACGCGGGTCCCGCCGGCCAGCGACACGTCACTGGCGCGCAGTGCCGGGGCCAGCCCGAACAGCAACCCCGCGCCAACCGAAGCGGCCAGAGCAAAGCCGAGAACCCGAGGGTCGATCGAGGCCTGGTCGAGCCGGGGCAAGGCCCCAGTGCCGAGCGCTACAAACGCCCGCAACAGCGCCCAGGCGAGTACGGAGCCGAGGACACCCCCGCACCCGGATAGCAGCAGGCTCTCCGTGAAAGCCTGGCGGATGAGGCGCAGTCGCGACGCTCCCAGTGCGGTGCGCATTGCCATCTCCGGCGCCCGGGAAACCGCCCTCGCCAAAAGCAGGTTGGCGATGTTCGCGCAGGCGATCAGCAAGACCGAGATGACAGCGCCCACCAGGGCGAAGGCAGCCAATCTGGAATCGCCCACCTGCCGGTCGCGGAGGGGCTGCACGCGGAAGGTGATCTCTTTACGGAAGCGAGGTGGCACGGTGGCCAGTTCGCGGTCAAAGTGCGGCTGCAGCGCGGCGCGAGCTTGCGTTGCGTTCGTATCCGGCTTGAGGCGGGCGAAGACGCGGAATGCCCTCCCTTCCCGCTCGGTGGCTTCGTCTAGCTGCATCGGCAGCAGAATATCGGCCGTGGCCAGAGTCGGCATTTCAAAGCCGGGTGGCAACACTCCGGCGATCGGCGTGGGGACACCGTCGATCTCCAGCTTACGGCCGACGGCGGCAGGGTCGGAGCCAAACCGGGAGCGCCACAGCGAATGCGAAATCAGGGCCACCGGGGGCACATGGGGGCGGTCCTGATCCAGGGTGAACGGGCGGCCGGCGGCGAGACTCACACCCAGCACTTCAAAGAAGTTCGCCGGCACTTTCATGCAGCGCTGGCGAACAGGATTCTGCTCGGTGATGTCGCAGTCCTGAGACCCTGCCTGGAACGCGGTGACACCGGAGAGCGGGCCTTTCTCACGCTGCAGGTCCATGTAGCCGGATGCGAACATGAACTCGTTGGTGTCGAGTGGCGCCATCATTCCGATACTCACCAGTTCCTGGGCGTGATGGTAAGGCAGGGGCCGCAGCAGCAGCCGGTCGACTACACTGAACACCGCCGTCGTGGAGCCGATGCCCAACGCCGCGGCCAGCAGCGCCGAGATAGTGAATCCGGGGTTGCGCGCCAATCCGCGCGCGAAGTAACGAACATCCTGCAGGATGGAATCCGCCCAGGAGAACATTTTGCAATAGACACCTGGCGCGACGGTTTGTTCCCGTTATGGAAGGGCTTGGCGCAAATTAGCTTCGAAATCCACTGAAGAGAACTCCTGCTCGCCAAGCCGGCTGCGCCAGGCGATGTGCCCGTCCGTACCTACTATATAGATAGCGCTTGGCCAGCCATGATAGGCGGATTCCACCACCCGGTCCATGCCGTCCACTACCGACAGAAACTTCACCTGGAGCTTACGAGTGCAGAGTGAGGCGTGCTGGGTCTTCTCCTCAAACGTCCTCGCCGGACGCAGATTCACCCCCTCGCGCTGGTTCTGGCTGCTCTGCCAATCGGCTTCGCTATGCGCCTCCTGGACGTAGATGAGCAGAAAATTGGCTTTGTTTTGATATTTTGCGGCCAGCGTATTCAGCGTTGCCGCGTCGAAACGGTACTTGGGACAGGTGTAGCTCCCAAAAACGAGTACGGCGGGACGGCCCTTGTGCAGTTCTGCCAGGCTCGCGGGAAGGAGCGTAAACGGTGGCGCCGCCGATCCAGCAGCCAGCAAGCCGGTGTCAGCCGTCGCTGGCTTGTCCGCTCGCGCGGCGGCGGCGCGCTCCCGAGCCGCGTCGGTTTGGCGGCCCAAACGGTCATAGACGTCAGCCAGAGCGCCGCGTGCCTCACCAAACTGAGGCGCCGCCGCCAGCAGCCGTTCATAGGCTGCTCGCGCCTCCTCCCAACGGTTCAAAGCCAAATACGTTTTGGCAACTGCGTTCTGCGCTTCGAGCGATGGCGGACGGAGCCGGCGCGCCTGCTCCAAATACGGCAGCGCCTCCGTCAACTGCTTGCGAAACTGTAGAATGCTGCCCAGCTTCAGGTTAGATTCGAACTCGTTGGGATCGCGCGCCAGTTCCTTGCGGAAGGCGAGAGCAGCGCCATCGGGGTCGCCAGTTAGCAGCAGCGCTTGCCCATAGTACGACTGCAGAGACGGTACATCCGGATTGAGTTCGATGGCTTTGGCAAAGCCCTGGACAGCGGCCGGATAGTCCCCGCCCATGAACTTAACCATCGCATCGACAAACCGCGCCTCCGCCGTGTCACCGCCCTTCTGGATGCGCTCCAGATAGGCTTTGCTACGTTCCAGATCACCGCTCCGCAAAAGCGCCATCCCTAAAAGGTAGGCAACTGCCTTCGATTCCCGGCCCGCTGCCTCCAACGGCGTCAACAGTTCGATCACTTTCTGGAACTGTCCCAAACGGAGATGGCAATCCGCCAGCAGGAACGTCAGGGAAACATCGTCCGGCGTTGCGACTCGTAAGGTCTGAATCTCGGCTATCGCGGCATCCAGCGCCCCGGATTTGTAGTACGCCAAGGCCAAGTTGCGTCGCAATCGCGGATCCGGTGCCCCCTTCAGAGCTTTTCGGTAGACCTCAATGGCGTCCTCGTACCGTCCCGCTTGCGCCAGTGCCGCGCCGTAGTTGGACCACATCATCGTCAATTCCGGTTTCGCCGCCAGGCAGGCCTTGTAGGAATTGATTGCCGCCCCTAGATCGCCTTTTTGATGCAGTTCCACCGCTTGGGAGCAAATTCGGTCCGTCTCGTCGGCGGAGAGAGTCGCCGACACGAGAAGCAGGGCGACAGGCAGAAACATGGGTCCATGGTACGACGGAAGGCCGGAGTGGCAGTTAGGCGGTGCGTAAAGCGGAAGAGTTTCCAAGATTAGTAAAAAATAATCAAATTGATATGTAATGCCTTCTTTGCCCCAGGCGCAATGGTCGGACCATCGGCTCTCCCCCCAAACGTTCAAAACTTCTACTTTCCGTACGTCCGAAGAGACGGAAAAATCGTTAACTTAAAAAACTCATAGAATTCCGAGTTAAGAAACCTGGCTCTAGTGGGGCGGTTAACCCAATCTTGACCCAACCCTCTCTCTTTCAGTCCCTTGCAGTCACGCCAGACGACTCTCGCCACGTCCACCACTCGTTGACGGTGGCTGGGAATAAATTCTAATATCTATCTACTAGCAGCTTGAACAAAGAGCGCCAAAGTTGGCCAAAGTACGCCAACAGGCTCTCGAGCTTTGGAAAAGTACAGCGTGAGTACTAAAAGGTATGAAAGGGGTCGCGAATTGAAGATGACCAAGTGGTTCTCAATCACCCTCGTAGTGATTGGTCTGGTCCTGCTGTCAGGAATTGGCCAGGCGCAGTCGATCTACGCAACGTTGACGGGAACCGTGACCGATCCGGCTTCGGCCGTTGTTCCGGGCGCGAAAATTACTTTAAAGAACCGGGCATCCGGTGACGTGCGCAATAGCGTCTCCAATTCGGATGGCTATTTCACATTTTCATCGGTTCCTGTCGGCGCTTACGATTTGACTGTCGAGGCGGCAGGCTTCGTTATTCACCGGACCGAAGGCTTGGCTTTCGAGGGCGCCCAGAAGCGCAACGTGGACATCACGTTGAGACTCGGCCAAACATCGGAAAAGATTGAAGTTACGAGCGTGGCTGATCTTCCGGTCCCGGTCGATTCGGGCGAAAAGTCGGCCACACTGAACGTGAAGCAGTTGCAAGACTTCTCGGTGGTCGGCCGCAGCGCGGCTGAGTTCATCAAGATCCTGCCTGGCTTCGCGATTGCCGGTACGGGCACGGAAAACCGCGCCAACTTCACCGGTGAGACGATCGGTATCAACGGCAACGGCGACGGTGGCAGCCAGAGCGCGTTCAATGGCGCCTATAGCGTCAACGGATTGCCTGGCGGTTCGCTCGACATCACCGCTGACGGCGCGCACGTATCCGACCCCGGCTGCAACTGCGCCACTCCGGTGAATCCGAACACGGACATGATCCAGGAGTTCAAGGTATTGACCTCGAACTTCAGCGCGGAAAACCAGAAGGGCCCGGCGGTGGTGAGCAGCGTGGCGAAGGCGGGCGGCCGTGATTTCCACGGCGGCACCTATCTCTATGCACGCCACTACTCGATGAATGCCAATGACTGGCTGAACAACCGCCAAGGGCTGAATTCCCAGGGCGGGATGGTAGCTCCCCGCCCGGAGAACAAGTACTTCTTCCCTGGCGGCAACATTGGTGGTCCGGTGCTAATTCCGGGTACCAACTTCAATAAGAATCGCGACAAGCTGTTCTTCTTCGCCGGTTATGAGATGTACTATCAGACGCTGGACACCGGCCTCCTGCGCGCCACTGTTCCCACGGAAGGGATGCGCGGCGGCAACTTCAGCCCGAACGAACTGAGCAAGCTCGGCGCAATTACTTCCTCCGGCGCCGCTCCGCAGCAGATCACGGATCAGGCGTTCCCCGGCGGGATTATCCCGAACAGCCAGATCGACAAGGGTGGCTCGGCTCTGATGAACCTCCTGCCCATGCCCAACGCCGATCCAAACGGCAACGGTGGCTATAACTACGTCAAGCAGATCAACTTCAACCAGAACAGCAACCAGTTCATGACACGCGAGGACTACAGCATCAGCGACAACACCAAGCTGTTCGTCCGTTACAACCGGCAGTGGGAAAATCAGCAGTTCCCGATCGGCCTGTGGTGGCGCAACGGGAACCAGGTTCCTTACCCGACCCCGGTCATCGGCAAGAACAGTTCTGACTCCTTCTCAGGCAGTTTGACGCACGTCTTCTCGCCATCAATGACGAACGAACTGGTGATCGCTTACACCCAGATCAAGTTCCCCAACGTGTTCCAGGATCCGAGCAAAGTGGACCGGACCAAGGTGGGCTATCCCTACCAAGGTCTGTGGAAGAATGGCGTGGCGCAGATCCCGTCCTTTACCGGATGGGGTGGTGAAATGGCGACCCTCCTGAACCCGGGCGGTTTCGAAGTGGGTGGCAGCCGCGGTCTCTATGCTGACAAATACATGCCGACCATTTCGGATAATATCTCGAAAGTGTGGGGCACGCATTCAGCGAAGTTCGGTGTCTTCTATGAGTGGATCCGCAATGCCCAGCCCGCCAGCGGCAACACCAATGGTCAGATCACTCTCTCCAACGGAAACACGCAGAGCAGCGGTTCCGGCTATGGCGATCTACTGTTGGGCCGTGCCTCAGGCTACAACGAGCAGAGTTTCAATCGCCTGAACGACATCACGTACAACACCTTTGAAGGCTTCGCCACCGATAGCTGGAAAGTGAACCGCAGGTTGACGCTCGACTACGGCATCCGCATCTCGCATTTCGGCGCCTGGACCGACAACGTGGGCTACGGCTACTCCATCTTCGACCTGGCAAAGTACAATCCGGCGGCTCCCGCGACGGACTACTCCGGGTTCGTATGGAATAAGCGTGATCCCAGCGTGCCACTCTCGGGCTTCCCGACTCGTGGCGCGTACTACGCTCCCCGCGTTGGCGGCGCGTTCGATCTGTTCGGCAACGGCTCGACAGTCCTACGCGGCGGCTGGGGGCGGTTTTACTTCCATAGTTCGCAGTTCACCAACGGCCTTGACGTGTCCGCCGGTGTAAAGAACTACAGCTTCCCGAGTCCGACCACCTTGGCCGCCATTGAGCAGTTCTCGCCTGGGCTCGGTGATCGCCTGGGAGCCACTGCCGTGGACGGCAAGGACGACAAGTCGCCCTATTCGGACAGCTATAGCTTCACGATTGCCCAAAGGACACCCTTCTCCGGTTTGGCTGAGTTCTCCTATGTCGGCAATCGCAGCCGCAACCTGCTGAACACGCAAGGCGGTGCGGGCAGCAACATCAACCTGGTTCCGGCGGGCGCACTGCTGAAGCCCGGCGTCGGCGACCCCGGCGCCTCCGGATTCAACTATGATTCGTACCGTCCGATTGCCGGGTTCCAAGACCTGAGTATTGTGAACCACGGGCTGTATCAGAACTACAACTCGTTGCAGGTGACGTGGCTTCGCACCAAGGGCCGCTACAACCTCAACCTGAACTACACCTATGGTAAGTCGCTGGGTGTCGTTAATCCGACCTATGACTCCTTTAACCTCGGCAATGACTACGGTCTGATGCCCGGTGACCGCCGCCACCTGTTCAACGCCGCTTACTCGATCGAAATGGGCCGACTCCTGAAGTCGGGCAACAAAATCGCGGGCGGCCTCGTGAACGGCTGGCAGCTCTCCGGCATCACGCAGGTTCAAAGTGGTATCAACCTGCTTGCCAATACAAGCTACAACTTTAACCTGGACACCGGCGGCTACAAGATGGCCAACGGTTACAACCTAACGGCCCGAACAGTCAACGGAACCGATTCGATTGCGCTGCGGCCAAAGTTCACATGCGATCCGGGCGCCAACCTTGGCCCGGACCAGTTCATCAATCCATCGTGCTTCGCGTTGCCGACGGGTCCGGGCGATAACGGTCCCACCATCGGACCTGCCGTGTACGGGCCGATGTTCATGAACTTCGACCTCGGGTTGTTCAAGAACTTCCAGATCAGTGAATCCAAGAAGATCCAGATTCGCTTCAATGGATACAACTTCCTGAACCATCCGCTGTCTACCTTCATCAGCGGCGCGAACACCACCAAGCTCATCTTCAACCCGGATACCGGGCAAATGACGAACCCTGTCTTTGGCAACGCCACAGAGAAGCAGGGCCGGCGTATTATTCAGGTCGCCATCAAGTTCTACTTCTAGAACTCAACTGGCTGCGAGAAGGGATGGGGTGGCTGCGGCCACCCCATTTCCATTTCTGGCCATATTCCACACGATACAATTAGGATTGACGATGTTCCGTCTTGCCCTGGCCCTCGGTCTGGCCTGCTTCCTCGTTGTCGCGCAGCAGCCTGATCCGGCGCTGGAAAAAGCCATTACCGCACACCAGGCCGGCGATCTCGATACCGCCATCGCCGCTTATCGTGAGTATCTCAAATCGAAGCCGGCCGATGTCACAGCGCTGACGAACCTCGGCGCTGCGCTGTCGCGGCAGGGGCGCTACGATGAGGCTATTCAGACTTACAAAGCAGGCTTGAAGAGGGCACCCGCCAACCCCGGGCTCTCTCTGAATTTGGCGCTGGCCTACTACAAGCAAGGCAACATGCCCCAGGCGGCCAAGGAATTGAATGCTCTTCTGGCCCTGACTCCGAACAACCAGCAGGCCATCCTGCTGTTGGGCGATTCGTGGCTGCAGATGGGCGAAAACGAACGTGTCATCAAACTCCTCACGCCGCTGCAAACTCAGCATCCGGAGGACCTGGCGCTGGACTACATGCTGGGCTCGGCGTTGTTGCGCGAGAAGCGCGAGTACGACGGACAAAAGGTTCTGGAGCCGATCTTCCGGCGCGGTGACTCGGCCGAATCGCATTTGCTGCTGGGTACGGCCAAAGTGAACGCGGCCGACTTCGCCGGGGCTTTGCAGGAATTCACGAAGGCGGTTTCTTTGAACCCCAATTTGCCGTCGCTCAACGAATGGTATGGACAAGCCTTGATGGCTACGGGCGACACCGCGGCAGCGGCTAAGGCATTTCAAAAAGAGCTGGAATTGAATCCCGCGAACTTCAAGTCCAATTTGAACCTGGCGGTGATTCTGAAGCAGGATTCGGAGTATGAGAAGGCGCTGCATCATCTGGATGTGGCGTTGCGAGTGCGTCCCGGCGATCTGCGTGTGCGGTACCAGCAGGGGACGATTTTCCTGGCGCAAGGCCGGGTGGATGACGCGCGACAGGAACTCGAGTCCATTTTGAAAGAAGCGCCTCAGTTCACCGAAGCGCACGTCACGCTGGCCACCGTTTACTATCGCCTCAAACGCAAGGAAGACGGCGACCGTGAACGCAGCACGGTGCTGAAGCTGACGGCCGAAGAACAGGCGAGGCAGCCGAAGGGTGATAAGTGAAGCTGGTGCTTCTCACCTTCGCGATAGCCGCGCTGGCGCAGCAGCCGGAGGAGGCGTTGTGGCGGGCGGGTACGACGGCGCGAGAAGCGGGAGAGTTCGCGAAGTGCAAGGATGCCTTTGCGCGACTGGTGGCGACGCAGCCCAAGCTTTCTCCGGCGGTGGCTTCGCTGGGGCTCTGCGAATTTGAATTGAACGAGTATCCGGCGGCGCTGGAGCATCTGCAGAAAGCGGTGGATCTAGGACTCCCGAAAGACGCGGCGGTGACGGGCCCAGCCTTGGAACGGGTCGCAGAACTGGCGACGAAGGCGGGCCTGTTCGACCGAGCGATGACGCTGTTCCGATTGTCGTTTGCACTGAACGGGGAGTCTCCCGACGCGATCGCGCTGGCGGGTCTGATTGTGCTGCGCCGGCCGATGTTTCCCGGCGACGTAGATCCCGACGATCGAGGCTTGGTGTTTCGAATGGGCCGCGCGGCCTTGACCGTGGCGTCCGGGCAAACGGATGCGGCACGCACGATGTTGGAAGGGCTTGCCTCCGACTATCCAACCACGGCGGGCGTTCACTACGCCTGGTGCACGCTGCTCCTGGCGGGCGATCCCGATGCCTGCGCCTCACAGTTGAAACAGGAACTCGCCGTCACGCCGGCGCATGTTCCCAGCCTGGTGGCATTGGCGGTAATCGCATCTAAGAACGAAGCGTGGGACGAGGCGCTCAGTTATCTGGAGCGGGCACTAAAGGCCGACCCGAGTGACTCGGCGGCGCGGTATCAACTGGCTTCGGTGCACCTGGCGCAAGGCAAGGCCGAGCAGGCTGCGACTGAGTTGGAAGCGCTGGCCAAGGACGCTCCCCAGTCGGCGGAAGTGCGTGCAACTCTGGCGTCGGCCTACTACAAATTGAAGCGGAAGGCCGATGGGGATCGCGAACGGGCCGCGGCGCAGCGACTGCAGCAGGAGAAGAAGGCGCAGCCATGAGGTGGCTCGCGCTGATAATCCTAAGCGCAGCCTGTCGCCTCGCGCAAGGGCAACAGACCGTGGTCTGCACCCATTGCCACCCGACGGAGGCGCGGGAGCATGCGGCGACACTGATGGCAAGGACGCTAGTGAAGGGCGAGGCCGCGCCGCTTTTACAGCCCGGGTTGAGCGTACGGATGGGCGACTACACGTACCGGCTTGCGGGCAATTCGTACACCGTCAGCGGCGGCGGCATCACAATGACGGGGCGGATCGCTTGGGCTGTGGGCGAGGGCGACGCAGGACAAACCTATGTTGTCGAGCGCGAAGGGCGCCTGTACGAAAGCCGCGTGACATACTTTGCACGCGGCCAAGGACTGGGGAATACTATCGGGCATCCAGTGGGTCCGCCGGCGAATCCGGAAGAAGCGTTCGGGCGAGTGCTGGCACCGCTGGCAGTGATCGAATGCTTTTCCTGCCATTCCTCACCGCGTCCGGAGAAGGCACCAGACGGGGTGACGCGTGGCTCCCTGGCCTGGACTCAGACGCTGTTGCCGGGAGTGCAGTGCGAGAGTTGCCACAAAGGGGCCTGGCAGCACGCGGAGGCGCGGAAGAGCGGCGATATGGCGCACGGGCGGCTACCGAGGTTGAAGAAAGCTACCGCCGAGGAGATCTCGGAGGTGTGCGGCGTCTGCCACCGAACGTGGAACCAGATCCAGATGAAGGGACCACGGGGCATTCTCAACGTGCGTTTTCAGCCCTATCGGATCGCGCACAGCAAATGCTATGACGCACTCGACGGGCGGATCGCTTGCACCGCGTGTCACGATCCACACAAGCGGACCGAGCCAGCGGCGGCTGTAACAGATAAAGCGTGCGGCGCGTGCCATGCCGTGGGCACTTGTAAGGTGGGCCACGCCAACTGCGCCTCCTGCCACATGCCAAAGTATGAGATACCAGGGTCGCAGTTCCGATTCACCGACCACTTTATTCGTGTAGTGAAGGCCAATGAACCTTATCCGGATTAGCTTGCTCGCCATATTCGCATCGGCCGCCAGCGGGCAGACCAAGGCGCCCGCGGGCCCGCCGCCGCCACCGGCGTCCATTGCCAAACTGGCGGGACAGGCGATTGCCGCGAAGGATGCGAACCAGTTGGAGAAGGCCGTGACGCTATACAAACAGGCGCTGCGCCTGGCGCCGCGTTGGGAGCAGGGTTGGTGGGACTTAGGAACCATTTACTACGACGGCGACAAATATCCGGAGTGCCGCGACGCATTCCGGCGCTTTGCGGCCATCAATCCGAAACTCTCGGCCGGGATCGCCTTTCTTGGACTGTGCGAGTTTCAGACACGCGACTTCGGGCCGTCGTTGGATCACCTGGAAAAGGCTTACGTGTTAGGCATGCCCATCGATTCCGATCTGACGAGGGTGACGCTGTATCATGCCGCCCTGCTGCAAGCCAAGACCGAGAACTACGAGCGGGCGATTCAGATTTGCAGGCTACTGGCGCGGCTGAAGCCAAATGACGCGGGCACGACTGCGGTGGCGGGCATCGCCGGGCTGCGACGCCCGCTGTTCCCGCACGAACTGCCTGAGGCGGATAAGGACCTGGCCGTGAAGCTGGGCACGGCAATGTTGAGCGGAGGCGACCATCCAGTGGAGGACGCAGTGAAACGCTTCGACGCGCTGTTGAATGAGTATCCTTCCACGCCGAGCGTTCACTACGCATACGCGATCATCCTGCTGGGCAACGATCCGGACCGGGCCATTCAAGAGTTGAAGCGAGAACTGGAGATCAGTCCCTCGCACTTGCCTGCGTTGATCTCGATTGCCTTTGAATACCTCAAACGGGGCGAGGCACGGACAGCGCAACCTTATGCCGAGAAGGCAGTTCAAGTGGCTCCGGGGAACTTCGCGGCGCGGACCTGCCTGGGCCGTGTTTACCTAGAGCGCGATGGCGCGGACTTGCCGGGGGCGACGCGCGAACTGGAGATAGCGGCGAAGCTGGCGCCTGACAGTCCGCAGGTTCACTTCTCGCTTGCCAACGCCTATGCGCGGGCCCATCGGAAACAAGACGCGGAGCGTGAGCGCGCGGAGTTCGCCCGGCTGAAGGAATTGTCCGATAAGAACGTTGTCCAGGAGGTGCGGTGATCGCGCCGTTCCTGGCACTGATTGCTTGTGCGGCGTGCCACCCGGCGGAAGCAAAGGGTCATGCGGCGACGCTGATGGCTCGCACGTTGGAGCGCGGAGAGGAAGCGGTGCTGCTGCGCGCGAATCCGGAGCTGACTTACAAGCTGGGAGCGTATTCGTACCGCGTGCGGCGGGAAGGGGACCGGAATCTGTATACCGTAACAGGTCCCGAAGGTTCACTGACTGCGCCGATTCGATGGGCGGTAGGACAAGGCGAGGCGGGCCAGACGTATGTGTTGGAGCGCGATGGAAAGTTATATGAAAGCTGGGTGAGTTACTACAACCACCTGCGACGGTTGGAAGTAACCATCGGAACGCCGCCTCGGCCTCCGGTGAGTCTGGAAGAGGCGTTTGGGCGTGAGATGAAACCGCGCGATGTGGTGGAGTGCTTCTCCTGCCACTCGGCGCCGACAGAGAAATCGGCCGGCATCGACAAGGGGACGCTGGCTTGGACCGAGGCGCTGGCGGCTGGCGTGCAGTGCGAGAACTGCCACCCTGGTGCGGCCAAGCACGCGGCGGCGCGTGCTGCCGGCGATTTGAAGACGGCAAAGTTGGAACGATTGAAGACCCTTACGACCGAAGAGATGTCGGATTCCTGCGGCACCTGTCATCGCACATGGGCGCATATCCAGGTGAATGGTCCGCGCGGCATTGGCAATGTCCGATTTCAGCCGTACCGGATTGCCCATAGTAAGTGTTACGACGCGGTGGACCGGCGCATTGGGTGCACTACCTGCCATGATCCGCACAAACGGTCCGACACTATTGCCGTAGACTACGATAGTGCCTGCAAAGCGTGTCATCATAAGGCATCCGGGGCTGCGAAGCCTGTTCCGGTCTGCCGCGTGAGTGAGAAGCGCTGCACCTCCTGTCATATGCCGAAGTACGAGATACCCGGCGCCTATTTTCGTTTTACCGATCATTTCATCCGAATTGTGAGACCCAATGAGACTTACCCCGATTAGTTCAGCTCTCCTGATGCTGCTGTGCGCCGGGGCCACACCCGCGCAGCAGCCTGCCCCTGGCGGCACGCCGCAGGCCGAGTTCAAAACCACGACCGAAGAAGTGGTCCTCGATGTGGTTGTGCGAGACAAGAAAGGGAAGCCGATCAAGGACCTGACGGCCGCGGACGTCCAGGTGAAAGACGACGGCGTGGGCCAGAAGATCACCGGGTTCCGGCTGGTGGAAGGGCGCGAGGCGATCGAAAACGGCTCAAAAGTGCCGTTGGACGCGATGCGGCAGATCCGCCTAGTGACCTTGGTGTTCGAGCGGCTGGGCGATTCGTCACGCCTCATCGCGAAGAAGGCGGCCGAGGATCTAATCAAGGGCGACCAGGCCCAGAACGTGTTCTACTCCGTGGTTGCCATCGATACGCAACTGTACGTGCTGCAAGAGTTCACGATGGACAAAGAGGCACTGAAGAAGGCGATCACGAAGGCGACGAGCGGCAAGTACTCGACGTTTGCGGCGGAGTCAGACCGGATCAAGGCATCGTTGCGCGAGACGTCGGGGAAGGCTGGGTCGCCGCAAGGATCGGTAGCCACACCGACGACGCCGAATGGACAGAATGAGATTGAACGCCGTACGTCGGAGATCATGCTGAACATGCTGCAGTTCGATTCCAGCTATGGGCGAGACGAAGGGACACGGATGTCGATCTTCGCTCTGCTCTCACTGGTGCGCGGCCAGTACTCCATGCCAGGCCGGAAGAGCATCATCTACTTTTCAGAAGGCATGTATGTTCCCACCCACCTGGATGAGCCTTTCCGCAACATCTCCAGCACGGCCAATCGCGGCAACGTTTCCTTCTACTCCGTGGATACACGCGGAGTCATGACCTCGAATCAGAATGCCGGCGCGGCGGACGACTTGAAGGAGGCAGCCAAAGACACGGCGGCCGACACGACGGCGACCGAGGGGCGCGTGAGCAAGAGCCAGATTATGGCCGGCGACCGCGCCGAATCCGCGGGCCGCAGCAATACGCAGTTACCGCTACGCACGCTGGCGGAATCAACAGGAGGGTTCCTAATCGGAGAGTCCAATGATCTGCGCGGACCGCTGCGGCAGGTGAACGAAGATGTAAGCAGCTACTACGAAATCACTTACAATCCTGGGATTGCGAATTATGACGGCAAGTTCCGCAAGACCGACGTGGAACTGGCGCGCAAGGACTTGGTTGTACACCACCGCACCGGCTATTTCGCACTGCCTGTCAGCCTGCGCGGACCGGCGGTAATGCCGTACGAAATGGCGCTGCTGAAGGCCTTGGATACGAAGCCGATGCCGAAGGATCTGGAGTTTCGCTCGGGCGCGTTCCGCGTGCGGCCAGGCAAGGATACGACGAAGAGCCTGGTGATTGTTGAGGTCCCGATGAAGAACCTCACATTCACCGAAGTGGCGGCGGATAAGACGTATAAGGCGCGGCTGGCGCTGGTTGCCCTGATCAAGGACGATAAGGGCGAGGTAGTTAGTAAGTTAACGCGCGACTTACCCCTGAAGGGACCGATGGAGCAAGTGCCGCAGGTGAAGGGCGGCAACTTCATCTACAAGGAAGCAGTGCAACTGGCTCCGGGCCGTTACACGTTGGAGTCGGCGGTGATCGATTACGAGTCAAACAAGATCGGCACGCGGAAGAGCGCGCTGGTGGTGCTGCCGCAGACCAAGGGGGTAGCGATGTCGAACCTGTGCCTGGTGCGGAACTTCCAGCAGAACGCGAAAATTGACCCAGAGGAGCCCTTACAATATCAAGGGGGACTGATTACTCCGACGCTGAGCGGTCAGGTGTTCGCAGTGAAGGGCGCGCAGTTGTCTACTTTCTTCATCGTGTATCCGGATCCTGCGATCGCGGATAAGCCGACGGGCGAGATTGAGTTCCTGGTGGACGGGAACGTGATCGCCAAGGTGGCGCTGCCGTTGCCTTCGGCGGACGCACAGGGGCGAGTGCCGTATGTGATGTCGTCTCCGGCGGAGAATATGCCGGCGGCTACTTATGAGATCCACGTCACAGTGCGGCAGGGCGCGACGGTGGCCGAGGATCGGACGCAAGTCGTGGTGGCCGCGGCGGGCCAGTAGGGCCGAATTCCTCAACGAAACTCGTGTTGAAGTGTCGAAAGAGTTCGGCGCAGGTTTTCTGTAGCTGATTTTCTCCCGCGCGTCATTCCGTTCGCAGGACCTTCATGGGATCTGCGGCGGCGGCGCGGCGGCCGGGGAGATAGCTGGCGAGCAGGGTTACGGTGGATAGGAGTAGTGCTGCCAGGATGTAGGTGGCAGTGTCGGTGGGGGAGAGATCGAACAAGAGTTGCTGCTTGTCGAGGAATGTGGACAAGGCGAGGGCGGAGAGAATCCCGATGGCAAGGCCGACGGCGGTGAGACGGGCTCCTTCCTGTAGGATCATCGCGACGACGTTCGCCGGGGTAGCTCCGAGGGCGATGCGGACGCCAAATTCCTGGCGGCGGCTGGCGACAGTGAAGGCTACAACGCCGTAGAGTCCGGTGCCCGCGAGGAGAAGAGCGAGGCCGGCAAACCCAGTCATGAGGAATGTTCGGGCGCGGGGCAGCGCGAGGGCAGTATCGACGTAGTCGGACAGGTACCGGGCATCGCGGATGGCCAGCGTAGGATCGACTTCAGCAACCTGCTTCTTCATGACGGTTAAGGTGTGGGCGGGATTGGAACTGCGGGCCGCGAGATAGAGTCCTCGACCTACGATCGGAGCCAGATCTGCGAGTTGCAGGTAGGACACGTATACGTGGGGTTCGGGCGGGCCTTCGAGACTGAATTGGCGGGAAGAGCCGACGACGCCAACGATGGTACGCCAAGGCTCGGTTTGGGAATTGGCGTCGCCGATCTTGATTCGCTTGCCGACGGGATTACCGACATCCGGCAAGAACTCGCGGACGAACGATTCATCGACGACGGCCACAGGTGCGGACCGGGCGTGGTCGTCCTTGGAGAAGAGCCGGCCGGCGCGGAGGGGTGTCGCCAAGGACTGGAGGTAGCCGGCACTGACGCATTGAATTCGGGCGATGGTGGGTTGGGCCCCTGCTTCGGAAGGCTTCTCCGCGATGGCGATGGGGTTGCCCCAGCCTTGTCCGGTTAAGGGCAAGGTGGTGGAGAATCCGCCTGCGCCGCCGCCTGGCAAGGAGTCGAGCCGTTCCGACAGTTGGCGGGCGAAGGCCAGCATCCGGTCAGTCGACTTGTAGTCAGCGGGTTGCAGGACCAGACTCAGCGTGACAACACCCTCGGCGCTAAAGCCTTTGTCGACGCGACCCAGTTTATCGAGACTGCGCACGAAGAGTCCCGCTGCGGCGAGAAGCAGAAACGCGAGGGCTACCTGCGCCACGACCAGGACTGAGCGCGTTTGGAGCCGAATGCCCTTGCCAGCAGACCCGCGCGCACCTTCCGCGAGACGAGAAATCTGGGCAAAAGGCGCCATTCCGAACAGGAGAGCACTGCCCATCGCTAGAAGGAAAGAAAAGAGGACAACGGTCGCATCCAAATGCAATTCTTCGAGACGGGGAAGCAGTTCGCTTCCCTTTGTTCTTGCAAGATGGAGCAAGACATAGGCCAAGGCTAAGGCGAGCGCCCCGCCGAGCGCCCCGAGGAGAGACGATTCGACAGCCACCTGAGCCGCAAGGCGCAGGCGGCTTGCACCAAGAGCGGCCCGAGTGGTGAATTCCAGCTTTCGTTTAGCGGCCCGCGCCACCTGCAACGCCGCGAGGCTGGCACAGGCGACGAGCAGAAGCAAAGTCACGGCGCCGTAGAGGAGAAACACGATGCCGCGCGAGTCGCCGATCATCGCTTCCTTGAGTGGACGGAGTTGGACGCCGAGATTGCGATTGTTTTCGGGATAGGCGCGTTCGAGGTTGGCGGCAATCTGATTCATCTCAGCCGCGCCGGAGGTGTACGTCGCAGAAGACTGGAGACGGCCGATGACACGAAGGTAGTGCGCGGAACGATTACTGAAGGCGGGTTCCCCTCCGCGCAGGGCCAGTGGCATCCACAATTCGTAGCGTTTTCCCGGAAATTCAAATCCAGCGGGCATAACGCCGACGATCTGATACGATTCGCCGTTCACTGGGACGGTGCGGCCCAGGATGGCCGGATCACCGCCGTACTTGCGCTGCCAGAGAGCGTGGCTGAGGACCATGACCCGATCCCGTCCGCGTTCATTCTCTTCGGGACGAAAGCCTCTGCCTAGGGCGGGCTGCACTCGCAGTAAGTCGAAGAAGTTGGCCGACACGCCGAGGCCAACGAGCAGTTCGGGCTGCTGGCCGTCGCCAACCGACATGCCCCGCCCGGAGTAGGCGGCGAGAGCGGCGAAGGTTTTCGTTTGCGCTGCCCAATCGAGATAGTTGAGCATGGTCACCGAAAATCCCTGTCCGTTCTCACGCTGAAAGTCGTAGAGCTGCACAAGGCGATCGGAATCGGGATAGGGCAACGGGTCGAGGATCACTTGCTTGAGGACGGTGAACATCGACGAGTTAGCGCCGATGGCCAACGCGAGGAGGAGCAGCGAGGTGATACTGAAAGCTTTCTCGCGCCACATGGCGCGCAAGGCATAGCGAGAATCCTGGAGGAGAGTCTCGATGGTCCGGAAAGTCCACATATCGTGCAATTCCTCTCGGATGACGGTGGGGTTACCGAATGGTGGCGGGTTGGAGTCAGCCGACCTCATGAAGCGATGGAACTCGATTTCATCAACGAGATCCTGGTTGAGAGCGCGTCGTTTGCGGAAGCGAGTCCACAAGCTCATGCGGTGCCCATGATCTTTGCGATCCCACCGGCGAGGCGGACCCAATTCTGCGATTCCGCCGCGAGATGTTTCCTGCCGGCCGGAGTGATGCGATAGAACTTGGCCCTTCGCCTGGCGTCGGAGATCTTCCATTCGCTGGCGAGGAAACCGGCTAATTCCAAACGATGCAAGGCGGGATAAAGGGAACCCTCTTCGACGCGCAATACTTCATCGGAGCGCTGGTGGATGGCTAGCGCAATGGCGTAGCCGTGCAAGGTTCGATGAGCCAAGGTCTTGAGGATGAGCATATCGAGCGTGCCCTGGACAAGCTCTCCGGAACGTTCTCTTGCCATAGACGGTCTTTGCCTAGACGCTTGATGGTAACACCGGTTGGTTTTGCTTTTCAAGAAGGGTGGCGTGGGACGCGCGGTGAAACGCGGATTAAATGCGTCTGACCCCTTTTCCCCCTTTTCCCTTTTCGTGAGGGTTGGGGTTAGTTGGTGGGGATTAAATGCGTCTGACCCCTTTTCGTGGGGGGTGGGGCTAGTTGGTGGGGGCTTGGCCGGTTAGTTTTTGGAAGGTGATTTGGGAGTCGGATTTGAATTGGCGGTAGTTGCGGAATTCCATTTCGTTGCGGGAGCAGTATTGGGTGCCGCGCTGGCAGATCTGGCTTTCACCGCGCTGGGGGAGGAGATGCTGGACACCTTCCAGACTGACGTAGTCGTAGTCCACGATGCATTCGGTGCGATTGTATGGGAAAGTCGACGGGATGTTTTGCGCTACCTGTTCAATGCGCATGGTGCGGTGGGTTTGACGGTCGATGTATAGAGTTCCGGTGTAGGCGGGATTGTACTTCTGGTTGTTGGCGAATATGGTCCAGTGGGAGTTCGCCTGCTCCACTGAGAATTCATAGACAACGATGAGGCGGGAGTTGATGGTTTGCTCTCCGAGGCGCTTGAAGGTGGCGTGCGTCTGCGGTGAGAGGATGTCCTGGAGAGTGGTCCCG
>JBDTMC010000044.1:0-26603 GCA_039934475.1 Bryobacteraceae bacterium
CAACCTCACCATAGCCCGCCGCGGTTTCGCGATTGAAATTCACCACAAAGACCTTAGGCCGTCCCTGCAGCGGAAGCGTGCGCGTATAGTTCCGCTTCATGAGGTTTCGCACCAGTACGATGGATTTCTGCTGCGCGCGGTAACCAGCGTCTACAAATTCCTTCTTCGCCACCATAAGCTTCGTGGCCGCAGGATCGGCGTAAGGGTTCTCAAACAAACCCATCGCAAACATCGGCCGCAGCACGCGCCGTACGGATTCGTCGAGGCGGCTCTCTTTTACCGCCCCTTCGCGCACGAGTTCGATGATGTACTTGGGGTCGTTATCGCCCCCGATTTGATCGATGCCCGCTTCCACCAGGCGCGCCTGACGCTGCTTCTCCGAGAGCGTTTCCACGCCCCACGGCATGTTGCGCAGCCAGTCCGTTATCACCAACCCATCAAACTTGAACTTGCCTCTCAGTAAATCCGTAACAATCACCTTTGAGAAGCTCATGCCCACCGTGTCGGTACCTTCCGGGATGGCATAACCTGGCATGATGGCGCCCGTTCCGGCGCGCAAGGCTGCTTGAAAGGGAATCAGGTGGTGATCGAAGTTATTGCCCGGATACACCTGCCAGCGGCCATAGTCGTTGTGCGGATCCAGACCGCCCTTTACAGGGCCGTCCCCGGGGAAATGTTTGGTCACGCACAGTACGCTGTCCGGTCCGATCTGCTTGCCCTGGAAACCCTCGATATAGGCTGCCACCAACTCGGAGTTCGTCTCCGCATCTTCGCCGAAAGTCCCGCTAATGCGATTCCACCGTGGCTCACTGGCCGTGTCCGCCATGGGGCCCAGGATCACGCGAATCCCCATGGCGCGCAGTTCCTCGGCGGCGATATGGCCGAACTCGCGAGTGGTCCCCGCGTCGCGAATCGCGCCCAAGCCCAACTGATCGGGCCACTGCGAAATCACCGCCGGCCCTTGCCCCCGGCCTGAGTGCCGAGGATCCGTACTGATCGCCAAGGGAATTCCTAGCCGCGATCCCTCAGCCACTTCCTGTAGACCGTTATGGAACTTCGCCGTCACCTCCGCAGCCTCGCCCGCAGTCGGCCGCACCAGAATCCACCGCACATTGCGTTTCAGAATCAGTTCCGCTGGATTCGGCCGGTCCAAAGGAATGACACCGTCTCGCTGGGGAGGAACAAACGCCGGAGCCCCTGGCTTCGGTGGGGGAGGAGCGTCGAGGACCACGCCGCCCGGACCGGTGAACCCCATCAGCGAGGAGTGAATCATCAGCCCGGCCTTCTCCTCCAGCCTCATCCGCGAAACCAGGTCCGCCACCCGCTTTTCCACCGGCAGACGCCAGTCCTCATAGGGATCCAGCTTGCCGTTCTTGTTGAGGTCTTTAAACGCGATCCCGCGGGCTTTGAGGACGGGCGCTTTGTGCCCTTGGATGCGAACGGCATTCTGCGCACTCGCTACGAAGCAGAGCAGGAGGAATAAGCCGAACCGCCGCATAGCGTTACACCGCGACTGGAGCAGCCGCCAGAATCTGTTCAGCCACATCACCGAACTTTTCGAAATTCTTGCGGAACAGGGCACTCAATTCCGCCGCCGCGCGGTCATAAGCTTCGCCATCTTGCCACTGGCCGCGGGCATCCAGTAACTCCGAAGGCACTCCCGGACACGTCTCCGGAACCAGCACACCAAATACCGGGTGCCGGTTCACCGGAACGTCTTCCAGCAATCCTTCGATGGCCGCGTCCACCATGGCGCGTGTATGGGGCAGGCTCATCCGTTGTCCTACGCCATAAGGGCCACCTACCCAACCGGTATTCACCAGCCAGCAGGCCACATTGTGCCGCCGCATCTTCTCGCCCAACATCTCCGCATAGACGCTTGGATGGCGCGGAAGGAAGGGTTCTCCGAAACAGGCGCTAAAGGTCGCCGATGGCTCTTTCCCTAACCCGCGCTCCGTGCCGGCCAATTTCGCGGTGTAGCCACTCAGAAAGTGGTACATCGCTTGTTCCGGGGTGAGGCGTGAGATCGGAGGCAGCACGCCAAATGCATCCGCAGTGAGGAAAAGGATGTTGGTGGGGTGTCCGCCCACACCTGGAATCACTGCATTGTCGATGAACTCAATCCGATAGGCCGCCCTGGTGTTCTCAGTCAGCGCCTCCGAGTCGAAATCCAGCAGCCGCGTGTCCGAATCGATCGCGACGTTTTCCAATACCGTGCCGAACCGGATAGCATTCCAGATCTGCGGCTCGTTCTTTCGCGACAGTCGAATGCACTTGGCGTAACAGCCACCTTCGAAATTAAAGACGCCGTTGTCGCTCCAGCCGTGCTCATCATCGCCGATCAAGCGCCGCAGCGGATCGGCCGACAGCGTCGTTTTGCCAGTTCCCGACAAACCAAAGAACAGCGCGGTGTCGCCATTCTTGCCCACGTTCGCCGAACAGTGCATTGGAAATACATTCCGCGCCGGCAGTAGATAATTGAGGATGGTAAAGACGCTCTTCTTCATCTCGCCGGCGTAACTGGTTCCGGCAATCAGCACCATGCGGCGCTTGAAATTGATGACAATGCAAGTTTCCGACCGCGAACCATCCTCTGTGGGATCGGCATGAAACCCTGGTGCGAAGAAGAGCGTAAACTGTGGCTGATGCTCTTCGGTTTCCATGGGATCCGGCCGGATAAACAACTGCCGCGCGAACAAGGCCAGCCAGGCGCGCTGCGTCACCACCCGAATGGGAAGCGTGTAAGCCGTGTCAGCGCCGGCAAAGCAATCCTGAACAAACAGTTCGCCGCCCTGGAAGAACGCCATCATCTTCGAAAACAACCGGTCGAACTGTTCCTCGGACATCGGCTGGTTCACCGAGCCCCAATTCACCGTATCTTCCGTGCCCGGTTCCCGGACCACGAATTTGTCTTTCGGCGAACGGCCGGTAAATTGGCCCGTGCGCACTACAAAAGCGCCGCCGCTGGCAAGCATGCCTTCGTGACGTTGAATTGCCTTTTCGAGGAGTTGAGCGGTTCCGAGGTTCCAGTATGCGATTTGGAGGTTTCGGAGACCCTGATCCTGCAGGCTGTATCTGCTCGGACGGATACCTGTATTCTGCATAGGGCCGGTAGGTGATCGTAACCAGCTTATCATGGGATGTATGAACCTTCTGCGCCGGGTCTGGCCGGTGCTTCTCCTCTTCGCGTTGGCGGCCACGCTCGGCGCTCAAGTCATTGAGTTTGAGTCCAATGGCCTCACCTTTCTCACCCTCACCAAGGGTGGAGTCACGGTGATGTACGCTCCCCTTCCCACTCGCATGAAGGAGTACGCCGCCTTCCAGGTGGCCGTGTCGAACGGCTCGCCTATCGCCTGGAATGTCCGGCCGCCCGATTTTGAATGGCAGCGCTCCGACGGCACTTCCGTCGCCGCCGTACCCGCGCGGAGCATCGTTACGGCCATGATCGAACGTGGTAACCGTAACGACGTCATGCACTTGGTGTCTACCTATGAGATGGGTCTTTACGGCATCACTCGCATCAATTCCACGAATGGGTATGAGCAGCGCCGTCAGGCGGCAATGGCTGAATTGGGGTCTTCCAAGTTAAAAGCCGCCGCTGCCGCGTCTGCCATTGTTCTCATCGAGACGAAGCTTGCCGCCGGTCAGTCTACCGATGGCGCCATCTTCTTTCATACCCAAGGCAAACCCCTCGGCACGGGCCGGCTGGTGGTTCATGTTGCCGGCGAAGTCTTCGCTTTCGATGGGGAAATTACCGAACTCCCCCACGGAACCTTGCAGAAACGGTAACATTCAGCGCTAAACCGACTTCTCTCTGAATCCAAATCCCCTCTTTGTGCGTCATTGACAGTAGCGCCGAATTACCCTTATCCTGATAGGGATTGCGGTGTTACCTTGGTGAATAATTTGCCTAACGAAGCCACGTCGGCTCCCGAAATCCTACGATGGGCCCTCGGCGAGTACGGGAGCCAGTTCGCCATCTCCACCAGTTTCCAGAGTGAGGGCATGGTCCTAATCGACATGGCCTCGCGGATTTCCAACGACTTCCGCGTCATTACACTCGACACCGGGCGTCTTCCCGAAGAAACACACACCATGATTGAGACGGTCTATAACCGCTACGGCGTCCGCGTTGAGATCGCGGCCCCAGATGCGAATGAGGTCTCAGCGATGGTGGCCCAGCACGGCACAAATCTGTTCTATCACGACGCCGCGCTGCGGATGCTGTGCTGCCGTGTGCGCAAAATCCTGCCACTGGAACGCAAACTGGGCGAACTGGCAGCATACGCCGTTGGTCTCCGCCGCGCCCAATCCGATTCCCGTTCCTTCGTCCCGAAAGTGGAGCGAAAGGGTACTACGGCGAAGCTCAGTCCCCTAGCCGACTGGAGCAAGGACGAAGTAGAGGAATACACGACGAAACATCGCGTCCCCCGTCATCCCCTCTACGAGCGCGGCTACACCAGCATCGGTTGCGGCCCGTGTACTCGAGCCACGCTCCCCGGCGAACACGAACGCGCCGGCCGTTGGTGGTGGGAAGACGGAGTGAAGGAGTGCGGACTGCACTACTCCGCGAATGGCAAGGCTGAGCGCCGCATCGACGTTCTGTTGCGCGAAGTCCAACAGGCGTGTGCTAACGCGGCGATAGCGTAGGCGTCACTGTCCGAATTACAACCGAAGAACACTAATCAAAGCCGAAAGAGCGGCTGCTTGCTGCCGCCGGCTGGGATAGTAGAGGAAAAAGCCAGGGAAGGGTTGACACCAATCCTGCAGAACCCTCACCAACGTCCCTGTGCCCAAATGCGGGGAAGCATCTTCTTCCGATAGGAACGCCAGGCCCACACCCTCCAACGCTGCCCGAATTACGAGTTCCAGATCGTCAACCACCAGCGGACCCTCAACCGCGACCGACAACGATTTCCTGCCTTTCTCAAACTCCCAGCGGTAAACGCCTGCCGAGCCGTGCCGAAAATTGATGCACAGATGGTTGGTCAGGTCTCGAGGCGATTTGGGCTTGGCGTGCGATTTGAAGTAACGGGGTGAGCCGACGATAGCGGGCCGTTGATCCCCCGAAACGCGGACCGCAATCATATCCTTTTCGATGTACTCGCCAAAATGGATTCCGGCGTCGAATCCGCCGGCTACGATGTCCATGCGGCTGTCGTCGGTGGTGATCTCCAGGACAACATCCGGGTAGTCGCGGGCAAACTGGCCAAGTTTGTCAGTGAGGACGGTTTTCACGGCCAGGCGCGGGACCAGCAAACGCAGCCGGCCCGCCGGCTTGGTCCGCAAACCCGAGACCTCTTCGAGTGCATCGTGGATATCGGCGAGTGCTGGCCGCAGTCGCGCCAGCAGGTGCTCACCCGCGTCCGTTGGGGCGACACTCCGTGTGGTGCGAGACAAAAGGCGCACCCCGATGCTCTCTTCGAGCAATCGCATGGCATGGCTGATGGCGGAAGGAGTGACGCCCAAACGCTTAGCCGCGCGGGTGAAGCTCCGCTCTTCGGCCACCACCAAAAAGGAGGACAGTACGCTGAGATCCGCCATTCATGAATTATATTCACAAAGCTTTGCTGATTTTACCGGCTTCACAAAGGTGTGGCGCGTGGTTATTCTGTGGATGAGAGTACTGCGCGGGTGTCCTCCAGGCACGAAAGAAACTCCACCATGAAAAAGAATCCGTTGGATTACACAGGGAAAGTGGCGCTTGTCACCGGCGCCGCCGCGGGTATGGGCCTGGCGACGGCCATCGCCTTCGCGGAGGCCGGCGCCGCTGTGGTCTTGGCTGACGTGCAGGAAGAAACCGTAAGCGCCGAGGCTGCCAAGCTGCGTAAAGCAGGACACAAGGCGATCGCCGTCCTCTGCGATGTCACCGACGACGCGCAGGTCAGGCAAATGGTGGAGCGTGCGGTTTCCGAGTTCGGCCGGTTAGACGCCGCTTTCAATAACGCGGGCGTGATGGCCCGCTTGGCTCCCACCGCCGACAGCACCAGCGAGGACTGGGACCGTGTGATCAACATCAATCTGCGAGGCGTGTGGAGTTGCATGAAGTACGAATTGCGGCACATGCAGGGTCAGGGCAGTGGAGCGATCGTCAACAACGCGTCGATTGGAGCCTTGACAGGCAATCCCGGGATCGGTCCGTACATTGCTTCGAAGCATGGCGTTGTCGGCCTAACGCGGACGGCTGCCCTGGAGTACGTCAAGCACGGCATTCGCGTGAATGCCATCAATCCCGGCCTCATCGATACGCAGATCGCTCGCGATGTCGTGAATGGCGATCCGAGTGCATATGCGGAGTTGGAGAAGACCGTTCCGCTGGGGCGCGCGGGACGGCCCGAGGAGATCGCTTCGACGGTCCTGTGGTTGTGCAGCCCGGGCGCGAGCTTCGTGGTGGGCCACGCGCTCACTGTGGATGGCGGAATGACGGTGGGCTGATCTAGCAGTCATTGCCGGGAGCAACGCTAGCGAAAAGATAAGGGAGGAAACATGCGAGGCACATTCATCCACGGACCAGGGGATATTCGTTTTGAAGAACGCCCCGATCCAGTTATTGTCGCGCCCACCGACGCCATCATACGAACCTCCGTGACGTGCGTTTGCGGATCCGATCTGTGGCCTTATCGCGGCGCGAATCCCATCCAGCAGCCGACCCCGATGGGCCATGAATACTGCGGCATTGTTGAAGAAGTGGGCAACGCGGTGAGGAACGTTAAACCCGGTCAATTCGTCATAGGATCGTTTGCGACATCGGACAACTCATGCCCTAACTGCCTGCAGGGCTACCAATCGTCGTGCGTGCAGCGGGAATGGATCAGCGCCGCGCAGGCTCCCTACTTGAGGGTGCCTTTGGCGGATGGCACCTTGGTTCCGACGCCCGAACTGCCGTCGAACGACATGCTCCCTAGCTTCCTCACGCTTTCCGACGTGATGGGCACAGGCTGGTTCGCCGCCGATGCTGCCAACGTAAAGCCGGGCGCGACGGTGGTGGTGGTGGGCGATGGCGCGGTCGGCCTATTGGCTGTCCTCTCTGCGAAGCTGTTGGGTGCGGATCGCATCATCGTCATGAGCCGTCATGAGAAACGGCAGAAGCTCGCGACGGAGTTCGGCGCGACCGACATTGTTACGGAACGCGGCGCTGAGGGCGTGGCGCGCATCAAGGACCTGACTCGCGGCGGTGGCGCGGATTCCGCGCTGGAATGCGTCGGGACGCAGGAGTCGATGCAGCAGGCGATTCAGTCGGTGCGCCCCGGCGGGTGGGTGTCGTATGTGGGTGTTCCGCATGGCGTGAATCTGGATGGCGCGCAGTTGTTCTTTGGGCATGTTCATTTGCACGGCGGTCCTGCTCCGGTGCGCCGCTATCTGCCGCAGTTGATTGATCAGGTGTTTGCCGGCAAAATCAACCCGGGCAAGGTCTTTGATCTGGAACTGCCACTGGAGCAGGTCGCCGAAGGGTATCGGGCAATGGATGAACGGCGAGCCATCAAAACTTTGCTGCGGCCTTGAACCCGAGGCGCAACTATCTGACCGGAGAGATGGCACAGCACATGAACTTTGCGCTCGACAACGGCGTGAAGCCTCGCGAACTCTCGGAGATCATTACCCATCTCGCGTTCTACTCGGGCTGGGCGAACGCTATGTCGGCCGTAGCCGTTGCGAAGGATGTTTTCGCCACGCGCACGATCGGCGTCGACCAGCTTCCCGCTGCGTCGCCCCAGCTTCTCCCGCTCAACCAGGAAGGCGAGAACCAGCGCGCCACCAGCGTGCAGCAACAGTTTGGCGCCGTCGCGCCTGGCATCGTTCAGTACACCACTGATGTTTTGTTCCAGGATCTCTGGCTGCGGCCTGACCTCGCACCACGCGACAGAAGCCTGGCCACAGTCAGCGCGCTCATCGCTAACAATCAGGCAGCGCAAATGTCGTATCATCTCAACCGGGCGATGGATAACGGACTGACCCACACCGAGGCGGGAGAGATGATCACTCACCTTGTGTTCTACGCCGTTGGCCGAACGCCTTCTCGGCGCCGACGGTGGCAAAAGACGTGTTCGAAAAGCGCCCGCACTGAAGCGAGGAACACCTATGGAAATCAAACCAGCAGGATCGCAAGCATCGATGAAAGGCCCTGCCGAGTGGTTCACCGGACACGTACGCGTGGACCCGCTCGTCCAGGCGCATCCGCCGGCGCGTGTCGCGGCGGCCGCTGTCACTTTCGAGCCGGGTGCGCGCACGGCCTGGCACACCCATCCGCTCGGCCAAACTCTCATCGTGACGGCAGGTAGCGGTTGGGCGCAGCGCGAGGGTGGCCCTGTGGAGCAGCTTCGTCCAGGCGATGTCGTCTGGTTCCCGCCCAGTGAAAAGCATTGGCACGGAGCGACTGCGACAACGGGAATGACTCACATCGCCATCCAGGAGAGCCTCGACGGAAAGGCAGTGGAATGGATGGAGCATGTGAGCGACGCCGATTACCGGGCACGCGAAACCAACGAAACGTCGTCCGTGCAAAAGTGAATCGGATACAGCGGGATCAACCCTCAACCGTCGGTCTTGAGACGGACCGCGCTTGGAAGAATCGCGCAGCGGTTCACTTTCTGTAAGAGTGTTTCATAATAGCTCTGTGCGCTACACTATCCTGGCCGCCGGTGCTCCCATCCGGAATCGGAATGACGAGGTGTTCGCGGCCACCAGCAATCTCCGTCCCTATGACCCGGCTTGAGACCATGGAGTGGGGACGAATCATCGCTGCTGCCAAGGCCTCAGTCCAGGCGATCGCAAAAGACATCTGCCGGTAACCCACCACAAGGAACGCCATGCCAAAACCATCTTGTCTCTTACAGCGTCCACTGAGGGGTATCATTCCCCCGCTTGTCACTCCTCTCAGTGGCCCGGATCGACTTGACGTACCGGGCTTTGAGAAGCTGATCGACCACGTGCTGAACGGAGGTTGTTCCGGCGTGTTCGTCCTCGGCAGCACGGGCGAAGCTCCGGCCCTCAGCTACCAGCTACGGCGCGAAGTCATCCAACGCGCCTGTGATCGCGTATCCGGGCGCGTACCGGTGCTGGTTGGGATCACGGATACGGCGGTGGTAGAAGCGGTGCGCCTGGGGAACGTGGCGGCCGAATGCGGCGCTTCGGCCGTGGTGAGCGCTCCACCATACTATTTCCACCTCGGTCAGGCCGATTTGTTGCGGCACGCCGAGATACTGACGCGGGAGATCGAGTTGCCGCTGTTTCTCTACAACATGCCGCAGCTCACGAAACTGAGCTACGAACCGGAGACCGTTCTGGAGGCGGCGGCCATCCCCGGTGTCGTGGGGATCAAAGACAGTTCGGGCGACCTGATGTACCTTAACCGGGTTCTCCGGCTGCTGCGGGAGAAACCCGATTTCACCGTTTTGATCGGGCCCGAAGAACTGTTGGCCCAAGCCGTTCTGCTCGGCGTCCATGGAGGCATCGCCGGAGGCTCAAACGCTTGGCCTGAACTCTTTGTCCAGCTCTACAATGAGGCGTTCCGTGGCAACCTCGATGGCGTTCGCCTCATTCAACGCCGCGTTATCGAGGCTTCCGAGCGCATCTACCGTCTAAATGACGAACCGACGAGCTATACGCGCGGCATGAAGTGCGTCCTTGGCGTTCTCGGTATATGCAGCGACTTGCCGGCTTCTCCCCTGGCGCCGATTTCCGCACAGGACCGAGAGACCGTTCGGGCTCACCTGGCCGTCATTGACGCAATTCCGACGTAGGCCCTGAAAAATGGGCGCGACGCATGACAGCGCCGCGCCCTTGAGGGAAATGGAAGATCGGTAAGTTACTTCACCGGCGACGGAAAACTGGATTCGCCGAGTAGAACCTGGGCGAAGGCGCAGTAGACCTGGACTTTGGCGATGTTAGGAACGTAAGCGGGGACAGTCACTTCGCGCTTCTCGCCACCCTTGATTTTGAAAGCGTCGAGCGTATAGACGTTTCCGTTTGAATCGACTACGCGCCAAGTGGGAGCGGGCGTATCCGGAACTTTAAAATCGGGAGTGACGCGGAGGATGCTCTTGCCGTTCTCCGTAGCATGGATGGCCATGCCGGTGTTGGCTTTGGGGCCCTGAAACATGGATGTGGAGTGCTCGCCGCCCTTGCCGGCACCAAATGCGACGGTGGCACTTGCGACAATAGCGGCCATCGTTAGAACAGAGAAGATACGGTTTCTCAACTTCATGGGGATTCTCCTTTTTGAATCGGCCTTGAGGCTCGCTGGTGAAATCACCACAATCGCGGAAGTTATTCCGCCCGTGTTGTGATTTACAAAAGGGGAGAGTTAGTGTGTTTACCGTGAAAGTGACACGCCGAAAGTTTGCGCTGGTGTACGCAGGGTCGATCATGGCCTCGGTGGCAACGATGGCGCGCCGCAAGGACAGCCCAGTAGCGGGCGGCTTGTCCGTAGTTGAAGTCAATACCGCCGGTGGGCCGGGGCAGGTGCGGCTGGCGTATCTGGATAGCGCGCCGGGCACGGTGAAACCGGTAGTGATCCTCATTCATGGAAGCCCCGGGACCGGCGACGTGCTGCACAAACTGGCGGCGCTATTACCGGTAACGTTTCGTGTGATTGTCCCCGATCTGCCTGGTTTTGGGAGTTCCAGCCGGGATATCCCGGACTATTCGTTCCGCGCCCACGCGCACTACATGCTGGAACTCATGGACGCGCTTGGAATTCGCGCGGCGCAAGTCCTTGGCTTCAGTATGGGTGGCGGTGTGGCGCTCTCGATGGTAGACCTCGCGCCGGAACGCCTTAGTTCATTGGTGATGCTATCGGCAATTGGTATACAAGAGCACGAGTTGACCGGGCGTTATTGGCTGAACCATGCGATCCACGGGTTGCAGTTGGCCGCGCTTCGGACGCTGCGCCTGGTGGTGCCACACTTCGGATGGCTGGACGATATACCCTTCAATATCTCGTATGCTCGCAATTTCTTCGACTCCGACCAGCGGCCTTTACGCGCAGTCTTGTCACGGTACAAAGGGCCGATGTTAATCATTCACGGAACCAAGGACCCATTGGTGCCACTGTCGGCGGCGTTGGAACACCACCGCCTTGTCCCGCAAAGCGAATTGCTTCTGCTGCCCTCCGATCACTTCATGGCGTTCCTGGAGCCGGATCTATTCAAGGACCGGCTGATCGACTTTCTGCAACGGTGGGATGGAGCAGGCACCAAGTAGAAAAAGAGCAATGGCGACCTTGTTCCAGGATTCAGCAAACGGCCCAGCGGCGGCCACGATCACGGCGGCGAGGTATTGCGGTAACATACGGCCCAGTCGCGCCTTACCGGAGGTCGCGCCCAACGTCGTGAGTGCTGCGATCAACGTGGCGGCTGCCAGAAAGAAGAGTGTCGAATGGCCGGGATGCATCCTTTCATCCGCCTGTAATGAGATCAAATGATGGAAACCGACGCCTGCTACGCCGATGGCCAGGAACAGCGGCAAATGGGCGTATTTCCAAAGGTGGAACAAGCGCGCTTGTCTGTTGTTCCGAATGTGCCGCTCCGTGGCAGCGTTCGCCCTATCGAAGTACCACCAGCGCAACAGGAACGCGAATGCCATGCCGGAGAAGGCTGTTGCGGCGGCACTGAAGCTCCAATACTCCTGGCTCTCGATGCCGCGCATGACTTCGGCGATGAATTCACCCATCAGGATGATGCTGAACAGGCCGAACCGTTCGGGGAAGTGGACCGCGTCGGGTGGTGCGCTGCGGCCGTGACGCTCTGCCAGCCACGGTGTCAGGAAATCAATCAGCAGGGCCGCACTCCACAACCAATAGCGTACCGGCGGTTCGGTGAGTGCCGATACGATCCACAGACACGCCGCGATACCGAAGCCAGCAGCAAAGCGTGCCGCCATGGGGCGTGTTTCCGGGATGCGAAGGGCACGAAGGTATTGGAGCACGAGGATGAAGCGCATTCCGGCGTATGCGGCGCCGAAGCCCGCGGAGGAGCGACTGTCTAACGCGTCTTTTGCATTCGCCGCCATCACCGCCGCAATGAAGCTCTGCACGAGGATGAGTGCACGTTGGACAACGTCATCCGAGTCGAAGCGCGTGGAATAGAGGGTGAAACCGGTCCAGGCCCACCAGATGAGGACGAAGAGGAACGAATAACGGAGAAGACCCGCCGGCGTGAAGTCGGCAGCAAGGGGCTTACCGACTTCAGCCACGGCGGCCACGAAGATAAGGTCGAAGAAGAGCTCCATCCACGTGGCACGCCGGTGGTGGTGCGGATCGGGACGCCAGAGCCTCATACTCGCGCTGCCAGGACTGCGGATTCGCGAACGGCAGGCGCTCGGCCATGGACGTCCTCGACGAGGGCGCGCAGTAGTTCTGAGACGCTCCAGGCCTGGGCGAAGCAACCTCGCGGCATGCGTGGTTCGTCCCCATCGAGGATCTCCGAGATCTGGCCGAGGCAACCTTCGCGCAGGTGCTCGCGGAACCCGTCAAGTAGTTGGGCCGAGCCTTCGCGGCCGTGGACTTTTGTCCAAGCGGTGACGAACGGCCCCATCAGCCACGGCCAAACTGTTCCCTGATGATAGGCGCTGTCGCGTTCGTAGACGCCGCCGTCATAATGCGCATGATACTGGGGATCGTGCCGCGCCAGCGAGCGCAGGCCGTGTGGGGTCCACAGTTCGTCGTGAACCGCGTCCACCACCAATTGCGCACGGATGGGGTCTAGCATCGAGTGGTGCAGGCTGGCTGCCAGGATCTGGTTGGGCCGCATTGACGCGTCGCGGTTCTCGCCGTCCACCACGTCGTAGAGATAGTATCCGTCCTGATACCAGAATTGCTCGTTGAAGCTGGCGCGGGCGAGCGAAGCCATCTCGGTGAGGAACGTTTGCGTGGCCGTGTCGCCTACGGCCACTGCCAGTTCTTCGGTGATGCGTAAGGCGTTGTACCAGAGAGCCTGAATCTCGACGGGCTTGCCATTGCGTGGAGTTACTACGCAGTCGCCGATTTTGGCGTCCATCCATGTCAGTTGAACGCCCGGTTCGCCGCAGTGTAGCAGACCATCGTTGTCCACACGAATGCCGTAGCGCGTGCCGCGGAGGTGGGCATTAAGGATCTCTTTGAGTTTCGGATAGAAGCGCTTTTCGACGAACCCAATGTCCCCGGTGTAGGCCAAATAGGCGCGGATCGCTTCGAAGAACCAGAGCGTGGCATCCACAGTGTTGTACTCAGGCGCCTCGCCGTCATCCGGGAAACGGTTTGGTAGCATCCCTTTGTCGACAGCTTCCGCAAATGTCAGCAGGATGTCGCGGGCAACCTCCGTGCGACCCGTCACCAGGGTCAGACCAGGTAGAGCGATCATAGTGTCGCGGCCCCAGTCACTGAACCACGGGTAGCCGGCAACCACCGTCTTCAAGTCGCCCCGCTTCACGATGAACTGGTCAGCGGCACTGGTCAGAGCGCGTACCAACGGGTCGTCTACAGGCGCGGCCGCGGCAATCTGGGCGCGGCGCTGGATCTCGCGCTCGCGAAGCACCTCAGCGTCGGCCGCATACTGAGGTTCCGTGGAACCGATAACGAGAGCAGCGGTGCTGCGGCTTAGCGCGTACGTGGCGACGAAAGGATTGAATAGATCTTCGCGGTAGTCGAGACCTCGCTCCTGCTCCGTTGAATACTCGACGTCGTGATACCAGTGTCCGGTGGCTTCGATGTTCGCGGCGTCGTGAGAGAACCACAGCGAGGGCAGGCCCCGGTAGGGCGTGATGACGGCGAGACCCTCGCCCGCGGTGACGGAGGTGTTCAGATCATCGTTGCGATGCGTTGTGGAATGGTAGTCGCGGAAGGCGATGAGAGGCCGGATCTCCAAAGTGCAAACCGGCGCGGGATCGCGATCCAGCGTACGTAGTCCGTAGCGCACCACCACCGTATTCTCGCCGGACACCAGGAAGACCTGCTTTTCGATCTCGACGCCGTCCATCCGGTAGAGCCAGGTAGGCAGCGGATCGAGGCGGAACTCCTTCAAATACCGATATCCGTCTGGGTGAATGGCGCCTGGATAACGGTTCGTGGAAAGGTCGTACCGCCGTCCATCCACTAACAGTGTCTCTTCTAGTTTGGAGAGTAGCAGAAGACGCCCCACGGGAGGCTTGGTAGCCGCCGTGAGCAGGCCGTGGTATCGCCGCGTATGAATGCCGGCGACAGTGCCGCACGCGAAGCCGCCCAGGCCGTTGGTCTCGAGCCACTCGAGAGAGGAGGCGCGCTGGAGGTCGGAGCAGACGTCGGAATTGAATTGGATGGTCTCGCTGGTCATGACTTATTCCCCGCTTTGCTGCATCATCTTCGCGACCAGGCCGGTCCAGCCGGTCTGATGACTCGCGCCCACTCCGGAACCGTTGTCCCCGTGGAAGTACTCATAGAAGAGAACGAGATCCTGCCAGTGTGGATCCTTTTGATAGCGCTCATCCTGACCGTGGACGGGGCGGCGGCCTTCGCGGTCACGCAGGAAGATGTGAGTCAGGCGGCGTGACAGTTCCGCCGACACTTCCCACAGATTCATGTAAGTTCCCGAGCCGGTGGGGCACTCCACTTTGAAGTCGTCACCCAGGTAATGATGGAACTTCTGCAGTGACTCGATGAGTAGATAGTTCACGGGAAACCAGATAGGTCCACGCCAGTTGGAGTTCCCACCAAAGAGCCCGGTGCTGGATTCAGCGGGCTCATAGTCTACCCGATGTTGATCGCCGTTCACGCCCAGCACGTACGGCGTGTCCTTGTGGGCGCGAGAGAGCGCCCGGATGCCGTAAGGTGACAGGAACTCGTCCTCATTAAGCATGTAGGAAAGCACCCGGCGCAACTGCTCGCCGCCGACGATGGAAAGCAAGCGGCGCTCCCCCGTTCCCGCTGTCTTCATGCACGCGACGTTGGCGGTGAGGTCCTTCCGGTTCTCAATAAACCACTCCAGACGGCGTTTGAAACCCGGCATGCGATCCACCATTGCCGGCTCCAGTGTCTCCACGGCAAACAGAGGGATGAGGCCAACCATCGACCTCACCTTCATCGGCATGTGGCCGTGGCCTGGCACGTGGAGCATGTCGTAGAAGAACCCGTCCTCTTCGTTCCACATACCATCGCCTTCGTCGCCGAGGGTGTTGATGGCGCTGGCAATGTGGAGGAAGTGCTCCCAGAATTTGCTGGCAACATCTTCGTAGGAGGGATCCTCCTTCGCCAGTTCCAGTGCGATAGCCAGAAGATTGAGGCTGTACATGGCCATCCAGCCCGTGCCATCTGCCTGTTCGATGTGGCCTCCGGTGGGCAGCGGCGCGCTGCGATCGAACACTCCGATGTTGTCGAGCCCGAGGAAGCCGCCTTGAAAGACGTTGCGACCCTCGGCGTCCTTCCGGTTCACCCACCACGTGAAGTTGAGCAGGAGCTTATGGAAGATACGCTGCAGGAAGTTGCGGTCGCCGACGCCGCGGCGCTTCTTCTCAATCTTGTAAACGCGCAGCGCGGCCCAGGCGTGTACGGGAGGATTGACGTCGCCAAAGGCCCACTCGTAGGCGGGCAGCTGGCCGTTGGGATGCATGTACCATTCGCGCACCATCAGCATGAGCTGCTCTTTCGCTAGCTCAGAATCGACAATGGCGAGCGGCACGCAGTGGAAGGCAAGGTCCCACGCGGCATACCACGGATACTCCCACTTATCCGGCATTGAGATCACATCGGCGTTGAAAAGATGCTTCCATTCATGATTGCGGCCGTGCCTTCGGTCGTCGGGAGGAGCGGGGTTGTTTGGGTCGCCCTTCAGCCAGTCGTTGATGACGTAGTGATAGAACTGCTTCGACCAGAGCATACCGGCAAGAGCCTGGCGCATCACACCGCGGCCATCGTGCGAGAGCGAATGGGGAATGATGGTGGAATAGAACTCGTCGGCCTCGCGCTTCCGGTCTGCGAACACTGTGTTGAATTCCGCAGACGACGGGACGATGGAATCCGGGCGATCGGTGAGCACCAGGCAGACGGTGGAGCTCTGGCCGGCCTCTACGTTCAAGTGGTAGTGCGCGGCGGCCTTAGTCCCCTCTCGATTCGGATTGACGGCGAACCTGTCGCCGTTGACGACATAGTCGTTGATACCGTCCTTGGCGTACGTGGTGCCGTTGTCCCACTGGAACAGGCGGCGTGTGTTGGTTTCGTTCTCTGTGAAGAGAAGGTCCGGGTCGCCTTCCGCCAGCAGCCAGCGATGTCCGTAGGTGGGCTCGTCCAGTTGAATGACACCGGCGTCCTGGCGATAGAGGAGAGGGCGCCTGACATTTGCGCCCCAGGACCACGTATTGCGAAACCACACCGTTGGCAGTAAGTGAATCTCCGCTGCTTCAGGACCGCGGTTGAAGGCAGTAAGACGGATGAGGATCGTCTCACAGTCGACTTTGGCGTATTCCACCTCAACATCAAAGTACCTGTTTTCGTGGAACACGCCGCTGTCGGCGAGCTCAAACTCACGCTGGTCTTTGCCCCGACGGCTGTTCTCACTTACTAACTGTTCGTAAGGATAGGCAGCGTGTGGGTACTTGTAGAGGTACTTCATGTACGAGTGAGTAGGGGTGCTATCGAGGTAGTAGTAACACTCCTTGACGTCTTCGCCGTGGTTCCCTTCGTTACCGGTGAGCCCGAACAGGCGCTCTTTCAAAATCGGGTCTCGGCCATTCCACAGAGCAAGCGCGAAGCAGATTTTCTGATGGCGATCGCAAATGCCGGCCAGGCCGTCTTCGTTCCAGCGGTAGGCGCGGGATCTCGAATGATCGTGGGAAAGATATTCCCACGCGGTTCCGTGCGCGCTGTAGTCCTCACGAACCGTTCCCCACGCCCGCTCGCTGAGATATGGGCCCCATCGTTTCCAGTGTGTTCTGCGATCCGCTGCCTCGTTCAACCTTTGCTCTTCGTGAGTCATCGCTCGCTCCTTCGAATGTCAAAAGCCAGAGATAACACGAATTATTCCGATGAAGTGGGAAAAAAGACAGGCGGGGGAAGGGAAGAAGAAAGCGGAAAAAGAGAGGGCTGCGATCAGCCCTCCAGATGAGCAAGTACGTTGCGGATTCCAGGGGCCACGGCGAGCATGAGCCGCGTGTTCTGATCCTGCGGCATGCTGGAGACGATGTAGACGAGGTGATCCTTTGTCTCAAATGTGGCAATCTCGAAACGCTGCGTATTGCCGGTGTAGAACGGAACTCCAGCTTGCGATAAGGCCTGCGGCACACCGGAACTGGAGAGCGACTCGCCCTCGGACTTCTTCGCGATGACTAGCGAGAGCAGCTTGCCGCCGTTCTTCAGGCTTAGGTGGACAAACCCACGGCCGTGGTAACGGCATTGGTGAGCCATCATCAGACTGTAGCCGGGGGGGATGTTCTCATTCATCACCGGGATCAATCCGGCGTATTGCGATCCCAAGTCTTGAGTGAGTTGCTCCACCTTGGGTGCATTGTTGGCATACTTGCGGAACAGCGAACAATGAATATGGTCTCCCAGCCCGACAGCCAGCAGGACCGGTACCCGGCTGGTGACCGACTGGGCGTATGCCTCCCGCGATTCTGCCGTGTAGCGAAGCAGGCCTACCTGGTAAGCGATGCCCACGCCAAGAAACAGAACTGCCACCGCGGCTACTGGCGCCAAATACGCAAACCAGGAACGCTTTTGGCGCGTCGCCCCGACGGAAGCGCGGATGCGAGTCTCCAGGAAGAGAGGCGGTGCGACAGAGTCGACAGCTGCTCTCAGCCGGGTACGAACTCCGCGGCGCAACTCTACTTCTGCTGAGCAACCAGGGCACGCGGCCAAGTGATCGGTGATCTGCTGAAGGGCGGGCGCGGGTAGCGTCCTGGATAGGTAGGCGTCGAGTTCCGGCAAGAGCTTTCCGCAGATTGTCTGGTCTGAACGCATGTCGTTCATGCTCCTTGTCCCTTGCGGGGCGATACTTTAAGTCCATACGACCGTGCCACGTCGGCCAGTTCGTCACGCAGTAGTTTGCGCCCTCGACTGAGCCGGGACATTACGGTGCCAATGGGAATGGTGAGGATTTCGGAAGCCTCTTTGTAGGCGAACTCTTCGACATCTACCAGCAAGACCACCGCGCGGAAGTCGGCAGCGATGCGGTCAAGCGCCGCCAGTATATCGCCATCGGTGAGACGCTCGGGAATCGGCTCAGCATAAGCCAGGTTGGCCTCAATGAAATCTTCGGTCTCTCTCAGCAGCGGGAAGCGGAACCACCTGCGGCGGTGATGGTTGACACAGTGGAAAAGAATCTTGAATAGCCAGGCGCGGCAGTTGGTGCCAGTCTCAAACCGGTCGAATGACTTCCACGCCTGCAAATAAACTTCCTGAACCACATCTTCGGCGCGGCCGCGTTCGCCAATCATGCGGGAGGCGGTACGGAAGATGTCGTTCATATGCGGCAAGGCTTCGCGGTCGAAACGTTCGGCAGGGGAAAGGCTGTTAAAGTGGCTCTCCTGGCGCAGCAAGGTACCGCGCGAGGCATCGTCAGCCGCCCGTTGAGGATGGTCACCCATCCAGTTTTCCATTGCTTGCGTGGCACCCATACACCGGGGAAATGCCCCTCCCTGGGACTTTTATTCCCGGCCCACCATTTTTTTTCATTCGCCGGCCGGATACGGTAATCCTTATGATATGCGTAACAGCGATTTCACTTGTCTACGATTTGGATGGCGTGGCAGTCCGGATCGCGGATCATCAGCGCTTTACGGAACCCTGCCGTCGCGTCCGGCAGATCTACCCGGTGCGCGGATCGCAGCTGGCACGCCGGCGCTATCTCTGAGGAATGTTGTTTGCCCATGCACGAGGTCGTTGTTGGTGTGTGGGTGAAACGGCTTGCCCTCCTCGCCGCGTCCGAGCAACAGAATGCGTTTGCCGGTTGGGGCCAGCTTCCAGTCGAGCGTTTCGCCGCCCGCGCCGGTGCCGATGATGATTACCGGAGTTCGTAGAAATTGCAGCGGAAGATGCAGCTCTGTTTATCGTGGTACTGGGATTTAGCGCAGAACACGCGGCGTCCCTCGCCCTTGCGATCAATGCCGAACCGAAGGTGCGGGGCGGAGTCATGCTCATGCCCGAGACCTGCCAATGCGGCCCCGCGATTCCTCCAATGAACTGCTCGGCTATATAGAAGACTGCGTCCCAGCGCGCCACTTTCCCGGGTCTCAAAAATGTGCCAGACAGGCGACTATTCCCGCGAAATCGCCGGAATAAATGGGGTAGCCAGCGGGATGATCGCTGTGAGGACGGCGATGGCAATCGACAAATGTGCGCAGCGAAGCTCTTCCGTTGACAGGCAGCAAGCCCTCATCGGGATGAACACCATGTGGCTGGAACAGGCATTGGAACTGTTAAGCCAGCTGGACGACACCACCTATACGGCGGTACCACGGGAACTGGCGCCGCACCGGGCGGGCTCTCACCTGCGCCACATCGTGGAGTTTTATGAGTGCTTTCTGGATGGCGTGGAATCGGCCCACGTTGATTACGATGCGCGTCGCCGCGATCCTTTTGTCGAACAAAGCAGGGCGGCCGCCGAATTGAAAATCCGGCGAATCATGGAGCGGCTTAAAAGTGAACCGGAGATCATGCGCGATTGCGTGATCTGGGTTCGGATGGAAGACGCCGGAGCTACCGGACTGACGGACCCGTTCATGCTCAGCTCGGTGAGCCGCGAGTTGCAGGTTTTGAGCAGCCATACGATCCATCACTTCGCCCTCATCTCGGCAACGCTTCGCGCGCTTGGCGTGTATGTGGACTCGGATTTCGGCATGGCGCCATCCACGCTGCGTTACCTGAAAGGCCGGGCTGCCTGAGTGTGTACGGTGAGTTGGGTTCACGAGGAAGATGGATTTCAACTGTTGTGCAACCGCGATGAGAAGAGAACGCGCGCCGAAGCACACGGACCTCAGGTGGTTCTACGGAATGGAGTTCGCTACATCGCTCCGGCGGATGCAGACTTTGGCGGCACCTGGGTTCTGGTGAATGAATTCGGCGTCGGACTATCGTTGCTCAACGGCAAACCGGGTGACCGTTGGAAGGCCTTTCGCAGTCGCGGTCTGCTGTTGCCGGAACTCAGCGGCGCCGCCTCTTCCGCCCTCGCCTTCGCGATGCTCCGCCAAATGGACCTCACCGTCTACGCGCCCTTCACGTTGGCGGCACTGGCGGCGGGCGCGCCGGCAATGGTTGCCGAATGGGATAGCGAGTTCCTCAAGATAATGACTGACGCAGACGCGGCGATGCCCCTCATTTCGTCATCGTTTGAAGCGGAGGGCGTGCAAGCAGCAAGACGTGCTGAGTTCGATCGACTGGTGCGGCTGGAAAGCCGTTTGACTGCCGACGTCCTATGGCAATTTCATTCCAGCCACGGGCCGCGTCCCAGCGCGTATTCGCCCTGCATGCACCGTCCGGACGCGCAGACGGTCAGCTCCAGTTGGATTCGCGTGACAACGCAGGCGATCGATTTTCACTACTCGCCTGGCTCGCCGTGCCAGTGGCGGGCGAGTGAGCGGGTTGTTCTGGCGCGACGCTGAGTTCGTTCAAATGCAACTACTACTAATTGCTCTTTCCACGCTTGCCAGCGAAGACTTGGCTTGCATCGCCACCGGCGTCCTTATCGCACAGGGAAAGATCGGCTTTGTGCCGGGTGTGCTGGCGTGCTTCTTCGGGATACTGGGCGGTGATCTGCTACTGTTCCTGGCCGGAAGGATGTTCGGCCGCGCCTTGCTGCGGAGGCACTGGGTGGCGCGCTGGCTGCCCGAACCAAAGGTGCAGCAGGCGGCGGACTGGCTCTCCAGCCGGGGCATGTCGGTAGTGTTTCTGAGCCGATTTACGCCCGGACTTCGCCTGCCTACTTACTTTGCCGCCGGGATGTTGCCCACGCGCGCCACATCGTTCGCGATGTACTTTGTGCTGGCGTGCCTGGCCTGGACTCCGTCCGTCATTGCGGCCACGGTCTTTCTGGGAGACCAACTGCTGACCTCGGTATTCCGCCAGCGAAGCTCCCAGGGCATCGCATTCGCCGTCGCTGTTGGAACTGGCTTCGTTTTGTTGCGACAGATTCGCGCTCTGCTCACTTATCGTGGTCGCCGCGAGTTTGCCGGATTCCTTGGGCGCCTGACGCGGTGGGAGTTCTGGCCTCCCTACGTCGCATACCTGCCGTTAATCCCTTACCTTCTTTTCCTGGCGATTCGACACCGCTCGCTTACCGTCTTCAGTGCGGTGAACCCAGGGATGCCTGACGGCGGGTTTGTGGGCGAATCGAAGTCCGCGATACTGGAGAACCTGAAGCGCGGTGATGCACCTGTGGCGGCGTTCGCGCGCCTCCCCGCCTCACTGCCGCCGGCGATGCGCTTAAGTACGGTGGTGCGCTTCATGGACGAACAGGCCACGGGCTTCCCTGTTGTCGTAAAACCGGATGTCGGCGAGCGGGGATCGGGCGTCACCATCGTCCGCTCCGCCGAGGAGTTGGAACGCCACCTGGAGAATTCGCAATGCAATCTGATCGTTCAGCGCTACATCGCAGGACCGGAGTTCGGCATTTTCTACGTCCGGTACCCGGAAGAGGAGAAGGGCCGGATCGTGTCGATCACCAGGAAGGTGATGGCTCATGTTGTCGGCGACGGGCAGCATACGTTGGATGAACTCATCCTGCGGGATTCACGAGCGGTTTGCATGGCAGCCGCTTACCGGCGCGCTAGCAAGCGGCCCCTGACGGATGTGCCGCAGCCGGGGGAACGTGTTGAATTGGTCGAGTTGGGGTCGCATTGCCGCGGAGCGATCTTCCTCAATGGAGGGAGCCTTTACAGCGAGGCGTTGGAGAGGGCGATTGACCAGGCCGGCAAGGCCCACCCTGGATTCTATTTGGGTCGTTTTGATATTCGCGCCGAGTCAGAGGCGGCACTGACGGAAGGTCGCGGGTTCCACATTCTGGAGCTGAATGGTGTGTCCTCTGAGCCTACTCACATCTATGACCCAGCGATCTCGCTTTGGGAAGCCTATCGGACTCTGTTCGCCCAATGGCGAGTGGCGTACGAGATTGGCGCGATGAATCGGGCCCTGGGGTGGCAGCCATCTACCACCCTAGAATTGCTGCGGCGTGCCTGGCGCCCCGACAGTTGTGCCACCGCAAGAGGGCCGCTGCCGCTAGCTGTTCCATCAACCGAAACCCCTCGGCAATGAGTTCATGGTTGCTGCAACAAGGACAGCCGGATCGCACCTTCTCGGTGGCGGCGATCCGGCCGGTGGAAGTTGCCTAGAGGTTGGACTTTACAAGCATCGGACCCAGCACGGGCAATTCGTGACGGTGCAGCAAGAGAGCTCCGGCGGAGCACACGAACACCACGACAGCGAGTGTGAACAACTCGCCGTGATCGCCTACGGCAGGCAAGGCAATACCAAGCTTGGTGAGGTGGCTGAGGATGGCCCCACTGATGACGCCCAGGGAGAGAAGTGCGCCGAAGGCGGCGGTGCCTGGAATCAAGAGCAGAACGGCGGCGATCAGTTCGACGACCCCGCTGCCGATGCGTCCCCACGGTTCCGCGCCCAGCGTGCTGAAGATGTAAACCGACTCGGGGGCGCCGGTGAATTTGAAGAAGAGAGTCTGCAGTAGAATGACGGCGGCGGCGCCGCGCAACACCCAACTGGCAATGACGAATGCTTTGGAATGTTCCATAGGTTCCTTTCTGAGTTACCGCTGAAAGTCTTTCGGCTCCGCTCTCAGCACGAGAAGGGAACCGGATCGGAAGAGCCGTCCGTGAATGCGCAAGGGCTCGGCAACGTAGTCGAGGACCTCCCGGTTAAGGGTGCGTCCATCTGAGCCGGCCAATAATAGAAATCGCCGCGCGCCTGCTTCTCCTTTAACTGCGAAGGCGGGCGGGATGCCGCCGCTGATGCAGCGTGAGGCGCAATCGCGGTGCACTTTTCCATTGCCCGGATTCATCACCCCCAGATAGCATTTGCTATCGACGACCTCGCCATCGAGGGTCACTTCTCCCAGGTCGGCAATCGACGGGGGCGGTGCGGCGATCGGCGATTGCACTTGCATTGAACCCGGGAGTATTTCCAACATCCGATCCTGGCCACGGTAGACGAGCGATCCGTCGAGTTTCACCTTGCGTCCACTCAGTCCGGCAGCCAACTCAGCGGCGCCGTGTTTACCCGGCGCTACCAGGAGAAATTGCGAGCCACCTTGCAGCAGCACTGGATAGGGCTGCAACTCGAGGATCCCGTCGTAGGTGCGGTTTATTCCAAACTCGAAATGGCTGTCGGCGAAGGGTTGCTGCGCAAGGACAAGGAACAGCGCCAAGCAGGCTCCCAAGCAGATCAGGGTGATGGCTGTGCGCCGAATCAGGCTGCGCAGGCCGGCTGGGGCCTTCGCGAAATAGCCGACATAGAATTCGTCACCATTCATGAGTGCGGACCTCCCGCATTGGCCTTGGGCAGAACATAGACGTGACCCGAGGCGAGGCGCGTCGGGTACGTGGGAACACGATCATCAAAGGGCGGCGGTGAAGCTCCACTGTCCGGAAAGTACTGATAGCCGTGCCACGGGCAGGTGACACAACCGTCGATGATACGGCCTTCGCCGAGCGGACCGTTTTGGTGCCGGCAAACATTGGACAGAGCGGAGGCCTTGCCGCCGTGATGAAACACCGCGATGCGCTCGCCCGCCAGGCACACTGTCTTGGCACGTCCGTCCGGAATGGCGTCGAGCCGGCCGATATCTACATAACCGTCATTCGCCAACTTAGCGATGACGTTGTCCGCCGCGTGTTCTCGAAGCCCTGCAGTAATGTGGAGGCTGACGACGGTTACAATCCCGACTCCCAAACAAACGGCGAGCCAGGGGCTGGTTTCCGACTGCAAAGCGCCCAACAGGACGTGGGCCACCAACAGCACGTAGGCGAGATACGCAGCCATGTGAATGCGTTTCCATACCGGCGCGGAGAGAGTATGAAGCCAGAAATCGTGGCTGGTGGCTGCCATCACGTAGAGGATGAGAAGAGCGAAGAATCCGAGCGACTGAAATGGAAACTGGGAAAGACTGCCATACCGTGTGTTGCTGGTAAAAAGGCTAATCAGGGGATTCACGTCACCCAGCGCATGAAACTGAATGAGGCCGAAGATTCCGTGGCCGAGGCCAAGAAGGAACGTCGTGACGCCGAGGTGCCGCCGATTGTACAGCAAAGGCAGGAAGCGACTGTCCAAACGGCACAAAGGGCCAATGCAAAGAACTATGTGAAGGAGAAGGAACGCCGCGGTGCCGAGGCCCCGAATCAAAAGCGTTTCCACCGGGGCGTTAGGGTGAATCAACGCTCCAGCGCCTATGAAGAGCGCCAGGTAGAGGAACACGCCAGCCGCCAGCGTTAAATCGTAAACGCGCTTCTGCGGATTCCACAAGATTGCCTTGTATTGCACGCTCATAGTCCCGGCATCCTCACTGCGAACGCGGCGACGAAAAGTACCGCCAGGCCAATTGCCGTCAAGATCCAAATGCGCAAGTGAAGACGGCGCAGAGGTCGTGTCATCCGTGCCCCTTGATCCAGCGCCTCAGCAGCAGCGGCCAGAACACCGCTGCTCCTGGTAGCATTGCCATCCGGAACGCAACTCCAGTACGGCGGGCCTGGGCGTCAACTCGCTCCATCCCAGCAGTCACAAAGGCAATGGCGAACATCCCACCGATGGCCCAATACAAAAGGAAGAGGCGCACCAATAGTTCAACCATTAAAGATCTCCGCCGAATATCGGGATAACAGCACCATTGATGTGGGCGGAGTCGTCCGATGCCAAGTGGACAAGCAAGGCGGCGACGTTGCCAGGGTTCACCCAGCGCGAGTAATCGGCGCCGGGCATGGCGGCTCGATTGGCGGGCGTGTCCATGGTTCCCGGTAGCACGATGTTGGCGGTGATCCCGTGGGATTTGTTCTCCACCGCGACTGTGCCGATCAGTGACACAAGCGCGGCTTTGGAAGCAGCATAGACCCCGAGGCCGCTCTGCGGTTCAATGGCCGCGCGGCTCCCAATGGCCAGAATTCGACCTGAGCCTAGAGCCCGCATCACAGGGATCACTGCGCGCATTGCATGGAAAGCGGAGCGCAGATTGAGATCCAGCATCTGCTCCAATTCCGCATCGCTGGTTTGTGCGACGTCCTTGCCGCCGGAGAACGCGCCCAGCAGGTGAACCAGCGCGTCAATTCGGGCCACGCCGGCGAGCGCAGTCTCGAGGTCCGCCAGATCCGCCGGCAGGGCGGAAAACGAGGGATGGCTGAAATCTGCGTCTCTAATGGAGCGAGACACTCCAATCACGTTCGCCCCCGCGTCCAGGAATGCCTGCGTGACGTACGTCCCCAGTCCCCCCTTAGCGCCGGTGATAACGACTACTTTGTCCTTCAGTCGCATGTGTACTCCTTACTCACCGGAAGACCAGGCAACGCGGAACTCGGGATACAGGGTGAGGCCGCCGCAAGCGAAGATGGTTTGCCCGGTAATGTAGGAAGCGTCGTTGGAAGCAAGGAACGCAAATACCGCTGCGATCTCATCTGGCGACGCGGCGCGTCCCATGGGGATGTGACTTTCGACGCTCGCCTTGGCCACGGGGTCGTGAATCCAGGAATTGTTAATCGGCGTCACAACCGCGCCCGGACCAACAGCATTCACTCGAATCCCCTGGCCGGCATATTCCAGCGCCAGCGTCTTGGTGAGATTCTCCATGCCTCCCTTGCTGATGGAATAGGGCAGATATTTTGGTTTGGGGATGATCTCGTGGACGCTGGAGTTGTTGAGGATGACGCCCCCGCCCGCTCGCGAGAGAAAGTGGCGAATCGCTTCACGCGAGCAGAGAAATGCGCCGCGCAGGTTGACGTTCAACACGCGATCGAAATCTGCCAGTTCTATTTCGTGACTGGGCGAAGGCTTTTGAATGCCGGCGTTGTTCACCAGGATGTCGATGGAGCCGAGCGAGTCGATTACTTTGGCAAACATCTCCTTCACCTGGTCCTCCTTGGAGATGTCGGCCTGCACAATGAGGTCCTTGCACCCTTCCTTGCGAACGGACATGCAGGCTTCGCTCACCAGGACTTCCGTGGCCGCGGCCTGATCGGGCTCGCTGCGATAATTGATGGCGACGTTGGCGCCCTCCTGGGCGAAGCGAACCGCGATAGCTTGCCCGATGCCCGTGGATGCGCCGGTGATCAGAGCATTCTTGCCTTCCAGTCTTAACATTTGCTGTCTCCTTGAACTTTCACAGCGGACATCCTGGCCGGCGGCTCAATTATTCCCGTCCGTTTCGGGAATAGAGAAGGTTCTTCGAGTGATTACGAAGGCATGAGATATTCTGTATTCGGGGCCTTGATTTTGGCCGTCAGCGCCGTGGCCGGCAATCCGGTGGACGCGGTGAATAGAGACCGTCACGGTGTCGCTCTAAAGGGGTACGATCCAGTCGCGTACTTCGAACAGAGCCAGCCAGTGAAAGGATTGCCGCAGTTCACTTATTCGTGGATGGGCGCGACTTGGAACTTCGCCAGCGATGCCGATCTGAAAAAGTTTCAGGCGTCGCCGGAGAAATATGCGCCCCAGTTTGGCGGCTACTGCGCTT
>JBDTMC010000045.1:0-26572 GCA_039934475.1 Bryobacteraceae bacterium
CCTTCGGGCCCTATGCCGGCACTCCAGTAGCCGAGGGCGAGCGAACGGGAGCGCGCTTAACGGGGTATCGCTGGAATATTGCCGATCCAATTCCATTTCAGAAATCGATTTGGGCGGGGATTGAGCATACCGGCTGGACCTATGAGGCGAATGGGGCGTTACGATCCGGGTCGGAGGAGAGGCCGGATTACTTTTCGAGCACGGCGTTCTGGTATCAGAAGGGCGTGAACGAGGGTCTGCCGGAATTGCCGTACGGCGAGGCGCGCCTGCCAATGGGCAATGCCGACCAGATCGCGGTGGAGGAATCTCTGAGCGAAGTAACCACGGAGCGGGGCAAGGCATCCGTGCAGCGCGAAGTGGATTGGGGGAAAGACCTGCTCTTGTTTGAGGCGGAGGGCGCCGGGGCGCGGATCAATATTCCGCTGGATATTCGCGAGACGGGGCGGTATGAGGTTGTGGCGCGGATTGCGCAGGCTCCGAACTACGGGAACTACTACGCCCTGATGGATGGGAAGCTGATGAACCTGGATCTCCGGGAAGCGGCGACGTCGGAGGTTCCAGCCATTGGTCCGGAGATCTTCTTTAACTATCTGCCGGAGGTTTTTGTAGCTGTGGACAGGCCGCTGGGATGGTTGCAGTTGGAGAAGGGCCGGCACTTCCTGAGCTTTGTGTGCACCGGGAAGGATGACCGCGCGTTAGCGTTCCATTTTGGACTGAACGATGTAGTGCTGGCTAAGATCATGCCGGAAGCGGCTCCCAAACCGCCCAATCGCAAGGGTGCGGCAACGACTGGAATTGTGTATCGCGGCCGGACTCTGGCGGCGTATGTGGGGGACTGGAAAGAGGCCGCGGGTCCAGCGGAAAAGGCGGAAGCGCTTCGCGCGATCACTGCTTTTGGAGCCGATGCCGTGCCCGCGATGCGTGAGTTGACGGCTGGCCTGGCGGATTCCGATAGTGAAGTGCGGCGGGCCGCGGCCTGGGGCATTGTACAGATGGGTCCGGCGGGCGCGGGCGCCGCTCCGGCACTGGCGAAGTCCCTTAGTGACGCAGATCCGCGAGTTCGCACTGCCGCGGCGGCAGCGCTGCGTGCCATGGGGCCGAAAGGTGTTGCGGCGGTACCCGCGCTGGTGCAGGCGCTGTCGGATCCGGATGCGTTTGTGCGCGCTCCCGCGGCGAACGCCCTGGGGGCAATGGGCGCGGCGGCGAAGCCAGCCGTAGCGGCGCTGGCGGCACGGCTGGGTCTGGCCCAGGAGCAGGTCTATGTCAAGCGTAGTGCGGCGATCGCGCTAGGCGACATAGGGCCAGAGGCTAAGGCGGCGCTGCCGGCCCTGCAGGAAGCGTTGAAGCAGCCTCGCGTGAGTTACAGCGCGCAGGAAGCGATTCTGAGGATTGAGGGCAAACCGGTACCGCATTGGTAAAAGTGTCAGGCGATAACGCCCTTGCGCACGGCGTAGAGGATTAACTCGGGGACGGAGTGCAGATTGAGTTTCTCCATGATGTTGGCGCGGTGTGTCTCCACCGTGTAGAGGCTCAGATTCAGCATATTGGCGACATCCTTGTTGCTCTTGCCTTCGGCAATGAGTTGCAGAAGTTCGCGCTCGCGCGGGGTGAGCAACTCATAGCTGTCTTCAATGTCCTTATCCTGTAACTGGCGAATGTAGTCTTCGACGAGCATGCGGCTGACCGCGGGACTGAAGAAGGACTTGCTCTCGGTCACCGCGCGGATGGCAGCGATCAGGTCTGATTCGGGCGACTCCTTAAGTAAGTAACCGCGGGCGCCTGCTTTCAGGGCACGGAGCACATACCCTTCATCGGAATGCATGCTCAACACAACGATAGAAACGCCTGGCTGCTTCGCGCTGATCTGGCGTGCCGCTTCAATACCGTTGAGGTTGGGCATGGTGATGTCGAGGAGCGCCACATCGGGGTTGAGAGATTCGGCGAGGGTTACGGCCTCACGGCCATCGCTCGCTTCACCCACTACTTCAAAGTCAGGCTGACCTTCCAGAACGAGGCGCAACCCGCGCCGCATCACAGCGTGATCTTCCGCGAGAATAATTCGGATCATGCGATTCCCTTCCACAGAACTGGTGCTTCATCGGCGAGCGGCAAATGGAATGACAGGACTGTGCCGCTTCCCGGGCTCGATTCAACAGCGAATAGGCCTCCCAGTCGAGACACACGTTCTTCCATGCCCAGCAGGCCCATGCCTTTCTCATGACTGGGATCGAATCCGATTCCATCGTCCTGCACCGTCACGGTGAGCCCATAGCGGTCCCTTTGGACCACTACACGAACCTGCGTTGCCTGTGAGTACTTGGCGCAATTGTTGAGTGCTTCCTGGACAACGCGGTACAAGCAAGTTCGGTGGGAGTCTGGTAAGTCTTCAGCGATGTCGTCGGCAACCATTCTCACCTTCAGACCGGAACGGCGTGTCACTTCGCGGGCCTGCCACTTCAATGCCGCGATCAATCCAAGGTCATCCAACATGGAGGGACGCAGTAGCAAGGCCATATTGCGCACCACGCCGACAGTGCCCTCTGCCATGTGCCGTGCCGAAGCAAGGCGCTCATGCCGGGTTTGGCTATCGGAGGCAGCTTCGGCCCTACCTAATTCAACAAGCATGGCCGACATGGCCTGACCTACTTCGTCGTGCAATTCGCGCGAGAGCCGGCGGCGCTCATCTTCCTGTGCCGTAACCAGGCGATCGGAAAGCTTGAGAAGCTCCCGGCGGGCTTCGGCGACCTCTTCGTAACGGGCTTTCGCTTCGCGCTCCAGGCGCTGAACCCTGCGGATGCTAACCGCTCCGAGGATCAGGCCGAGAACCAATGCAAACGCGGAGATGACAGCCACTCGCGCGCGGCGGCGAGCCTGGACGGCACGAATATCCGCCTCGCCGGCGTCCAGAACCCGTTCGTTGAGGGCCGTCACTTGCCGCGTCAACTGCACTACCTCGGTGCGAAAAGGGAGGATGACGATCTGCATGAAGCTGCCCGCCTCGGTGCGCCGTAGGGCCGCATTCCACCGCATGGCGGGAGCGAGCGACTCCCAATAGGATTCGACGCGGCTGCGGAGGTCCTTAAATGCATCTCTTTCGTTCGCCGGCAACTTCTGCTCATAGCTGCGCAGGGTATCGTCGATCCTTGTACGGAGAACGGTCATCTCCTGTTTCTGAGCTTCCGCCTTCGAGTCGTCACGCTCGAGCAGGTAGTCACGCACGACGGTGGCTGAGCGATAGATATCGGCCCGCAGTTCATCAAGCAGGGCGTCCCGTTGACGCGATTCCGTTCGCAAAGCGGCTGTGGTTACCTCCACGTCATGGAGTGACGTGGTGGCATCGAAGGTGATGATGGCCATGAGGAGAATGAGCCCTGTGAACCCAATCCAGAGCACACTCTCGCGGCGCGATAGAAAGCTGCTTTCGGAATCTCGAACCGGCTTCGCCTGCGGGGATGACTCCATGGCGCCAATAAGTACGAGACGGCTGCGCATCGCGTAGCGTTTCCGTTGATTGACTACTGACCCGACTCGACGCCGAATACTCCTTCAACGGGAGATGCGTTCTGGCGCAGCGCATCGTCATGACTAACAGAGAGCCGGGATGGCAAGCCAACCGGCAAACAACATTAACAGGAGGACGAAAGGTCATGACCAAGAGAATCGGTTCTATTACGACAGCGGCGATTGCCTGGGCGATTGCATCGGCGCCTTGCGCTGCGGCGAAGCCAGCCGTCAGCATCACCGCCGCCCACGAGGCGCGGGAGACGTTGGGGGAACTGAAAGGACTGGCTTCGAAAGCTGCGGGCAACGCCTATCAGCTAGAGATTTACATTCGCGACGCGAGGCTTGGCCGGGATTCACAGATGTTCCCCCTGGTGTCATTGAAAGAAGACGTTAACAAGATGGGAAAGGACATGGCGAGCCTGGAAGCCAGGCGCGACTCGCTCGACCCGTGGGAACAACAGGCCATTGACAAGGTACTTCCCCTCTTGCGGGAGGCCGCAGCGAATGCCGAAAGAGCCACCGTGTACTTCAATGAAAACGGCACTCACTTGTGGGGCCCGGAATACCGCAGTTCTCTGGATAAGGCCTATCGGGATTCCGACCAGATCGCGAACACGTTGAAGAACTACCTGAAGTTCGAGAAGGCGCACGAACAGGAGGAGCACCTGGAGGCAACGATCGGCGGGGGTGCGAAATGACGAGAGCGCGGTTGGTCATTCGTAGCAGCGGCGGTGTAACGGTGATTGACGCGTTCGGCAAGCTATCCGCCAGAGAGGGTTTTCATTCTCTGCACGATCAAGTGTCTGAGCTGTCCGCGAACGGTTGCCACCGCATCTTACTCAATCTCGCCGGCATTCCCAGCGTTGACTGCGCCGATATCGGCGAGTTGGCTGCCTGTCACGCCGCCGTTGTCCTGGACGGGGGTGAGCTGAAGCTGCTGCTAACGAGCGCGCATGTAGCAGGACTCTTGCAGGCAACGCGTCTCGATGTACTGATCGAGACACACGTCAGCGAGGGGCTTGCAATTCGCAGCTTCTCCGCCTCTGGAAATTTGCCAAATGGGCTAGCGGCGCAATGGCAGGCGGGAAGCGAGTGCTACATCGGATAGGCAATATGGGCGCCACCCGGTGAGATGCACTGCACCCGGATGGCGCCTCAGCCCGGAGTCAAACATGAGTAACCTCTTGCGGGTAGCTATATCGGGTATCGGACTGCCGCCGAAAATATGCGAGGCCGCGACCAACGCCAGATGTTTCCTCAGCGCGTTCGCTTGGGATGTGACGGGACACTATAGCTTGGGCGGCTTTGCCGGACTCGTATTTGGCGTTGCGGCCTCGATTGCCGCCGCCCAGCTCCGCGGGAGGCAGGCACGCGGGACTGCCCATCAACTCGATCACGAATACCGACTTGGTGGTAGCACCCGGACAATCGAGTAGCCCGTCTCAATTAGTGTGTGGGGCGGCTTAACGTTACGCCGCAACCCACTTCAGGTTATTAGTTGAATTCCAAAGAGGAGATCTTACGATGAAACGAAATCAACATCTATTCACATTGCTCGTGCTGGGTTCGGCCGTGGCCCTGGCGCAGGAGAAAGCCCCAACGCCCGTGGCAGAGTTTGGGATGAACTATTCTCTATTCAACTCGCATCCCGGGACGGGCGCGCCTTCATTTAATGCGTCCGGCGGTTCAGGAACATTCGCGTACAACTTCAACTCGATGTTCAGTGCCGTGGCCGACTTGGGAGGCTACCACAATACCGTGAGTGTGAACTACGATCCAACAACTTTCACCTATCTCTTTGGCCCTCGTGTCAGCTTGCGCAGATCCAGAATCACGCCCTATGCGCAGGCGCTCTTTGGCGGGGCCAGGCAATGGACTTCTTTTGTCAACCCGACTACGCTGGCTTACAATCCTCCGGGGAACGGATTCGCCGCGGCGTTCGGCGGCGGTATGGACATTCGGGTGAGGGATCATATCCTCGTAAAACCCTTCCAGATGGAGTATCTGATGACTCAAGTATCGAATCCCTGGAGCACAGCCGGAACCCAGAACGGCCTACGCTATTCAGCGGGAGTGGTGTTCACTCTAGGCTCGAAGTAAGAGGGGCGAGACAATAGTCTTCAGGGGCGTGGCGGATATTCCGCGACGCCCTTTTTTAGTATCGTGGCGTGAACAGCTCAGACCGATGGTGAACTTCATACCGCCTGCCCTTTTTCGCCGCTCCCTTTGATACGAATCCGCGCAAATACTCGCTGTGTAGTTCCAGGGCGGTCGCGGCGGAAGTCGCCGGCAGATCGCCGAGGCGCGCCAGTTCGATGTGCCGTCCAACCGTTTGCGGAGTCCGAAGAAGTCGACAACAGTCACCGCCACCGCTGCCTGCGATAAGTCCACACGGAGATCGGGCGGGGGTGCGCCTCTCCCCGCGGCCAACACGAGAACCGGAATCGCAAGCCACTCGCGTGTTGGAGAGGCAGGACAGAGCATAGGCGGGAGTTACAGGCAAGCCTAGGCGGCGGCTGCCCGTACCATTTCCCGTTCCCACGAATCCCATGCCATTTCCGCCAGCCGGAGAACTTCCTCTGCGACGAAGGGCGTCATGAGTAGATCGTAACAGCCGAGGTTAAGCACTTCCGCCCACAGTGCTTCATCCGCCAGCCGGTCGGCTACAATGACGTTCGGCGGAGTGGTAAGTCTTCGTGTCTCACGCAGGACATCCTTCCAGCAACGACCGTTATTGAAGCGGGCGCCGCAGACTACGACGCCGCACGACGCAAGGCTTGAAATGGAGTCGCCATACGGGAATGCCGGCGCAACGTGGAAGGCCCAGCCCGCGGCACTGACTATCGCCCGAAGCGACTCGCATTCCTCGCCGGAGTCAAGCGCAGCCAACATGCTTCGGGTTTTGAACATGTGCCCCTTACTGAACCGCCAGGTTCACCGGGTTTGACGAAAACCCGCCGATGGATATAACAACCGGCTGTATCCCAGGATTGATGCCGGCCGGCACAATCGCATTTACTTGATAGAGCCCGGCGAAGCCCGGGGCCAGTCCGCTGAAGAGCACGGTTGCGGACTGGCCTCCGATGGAGACCGCCGGCTTGTTGGGCGTCTCGGCCAGCGGCACTGAGGGCGCCGGGGCGCCGCTGGCGGGCTGGTTGCTAACCGGTCCAAGACCGTTGGCATACAACTGCACCACTTGGCCGCGAGCGATAGGATTGGCGGCGCCAACGACTGCAAACGATTGATCCAGTGCGGCCGCCATGCCCCCGGCGATCTTGAAAATCGAGGGTGCGTATGGGGCTAACGGTAGCGTAACGACATTACCGTTTGAGTAGTCGATACTTACTTTCACCTGCGCAGACGATTGTCCCTGCAATTCCCACGGCACTTGGAGATTGACCTGACCCGGGCTGACATAGACCAGGTGTCCCGGCACACTGATCCCTGCCGACGGGACATCGAAGCTCACATAGGCGTAGTCGATCTGGAGAGGAAGTGTAGACGATTCGGAGTAGCCGATGAAGTCACTCAATCCGCTTCCGAAGATACTGATGTACGATCCGGGAGCGACAGGGCTATTGGCCTGGAACGAAGCGCCGTCAACGACTGCGCCCGTTGGTATCAAAGGTTGCGGCCGAGCATAACCAGTGAAATCCGCGCGCAGTCCGCCGGCAGTCGCGGTGAAGGTGACGTTGCCGGATTGCGGCCCCAGAACCGGAACCGCCGTGGCAATCCCATACTGGTCAGTGACCGAATCCGCGCTTTGGATGGCTCCGCCTTGCGCGCTGAAGACCACCGCTTCGCCAACCACCGGAATGCCCGAGGGGTCAACCAGCTTGAACGAGACGATTCCATCGGGAATACTGCCGTTCACCGTGCCGTCGAAACTGACACCGGTTAAAGGAATCAGGTTCGCCGCGCTCCCGCTTCCCACCAGATACAGATACGGCACCTGAAGAGAGACACCCGAGCCCTGGATCATGATTGCGCCGGAGTAGGAGCCAGCGCCCGGAACGGATCCGCTCAACAAGACATTGATGGTTCCCGACGCGCCAGGATTCAACACAAGACCGCTTGTGTCCACTTGCACACTGGCGCCGGAACTGGTGGCCTGGACCGACACCGAGACAGAAAGCGTAACCGGTGCTGTTCCGGAGTTGGTGAGTTGCAGCGGTTGGGTTTTAGGCAGAGACCCGAGTACGCCGAAGGAAACGCTTGACGGCACTGCGGTGACCGTGGCGTTAACTGCTGCTCCGGCATCCATTAGACCCGCACCCGTGGAACGGACATCCACCGGGTTGCCCGAATCGTCCGTAAGGACAGTGGGCGCCGCGGTATTAGAGAGTGCGGATTTCACTTGTTCCGCCGTGTATCCAGGGTGCTGCTGCTTGACAAGGGCGGCTGTGCCGGCCACCATCGGTGTCGCAAAGCTTGTTCCATTGCCAGCCAGGTAGCCATCCGAACTGTACAATGCGCCGGCGCTGTCGTAGCTTTCTCCGGCCATGTAGACGCTTGTCCCTACCGCCAATAAGTCGGGCTTCAGAGCACCATCGCCGGTGGTAGGCCCCACGGACGAGAAATAGCCAACCTGATCCGGCTTGCCGCTTTGCTCATTCCCGGCTCCGGATATGGTCAGTCGAGGTGCCGCAGTGGCGGCCGTGTAGTTCTTGAGCGCCACGCCGTCGGCATTGGAGATCATCGCCGCCGGAATGCCAAACGTGTACAGGTTTTGGCTGGGAGAGATGATGGGCGATGAATCAGCCATATAGAAGACGGTGCCGATTGCACCTGCGTCCTTTGTGTTGCCCAACTTTACGGAGAAGTCACAATTGCCTCGTTCCACCAGAGCGATCGCACCTACGAGCGACGCGGCTGGCAGTGCGGAGCATGCGAAGCCGTCGTCACCAATGTTCGTTACGTCAATGAGATTGCCCGTGACGGATCCCAGCGGAACTGAGGCATCACCGGGAGCTGCCTGGATGTTTTGCAGGTTGGAAGGCGCCTCGGGACCCGCGGCTCTGACGACTTCGGCAAACGTGTGGGAGTTCGTCACCGCGCCCACGGTAATGACCGATGGCGCATCTCCGGGCGACGAAATGGAGCTATACGTGGCTGAGTTCGGGTTGACGCCGTCATAGCCTTCGTTACCGGCGGCCGCGACAATGATCACGCCTCTCTGAGCCATGGTCTCAAACGTTTGCGCTAAGAGGTCGCAGGGGACTCCGGCGGCATTCCCACAGGCCGCGCCTGAATCGAGCGGTCCTGAAAAGGCGGGACTGCCGCTGGAGAAGTTGATGATGTCCATGCCGTCCTGGTAGGCGTCCTCAAGAGCCTGGATCACGACGTCGTCGGAGGCGCTGTCGTTCAGGCCGGGCGAGCCGTAGATCTTGTAGTTGCCTAGATACGCTTTGGGGGCGAAACCGGAGAACGTCATGAGCCCCGTGTTCTGTTCACCAGCTGCGCAGGACGCCACAGCGGTGCCATGGCCGTCGCGATCTCTGGGCGAATAGTCGTCGGGACGCGAGTCGGCGGCCGGATTGGGAGCGGTTCCCGCGGCGAGTTGGCGAACGTAGCTCCGCGCCACGATCACCTTGTTGTTCGTGTAAGCACAATCGCTGCCGGAGCAGATGGGGAATCCCGATGGCATGGGCAGGGAGCTGTCCTGAAAGGCGGGGTGTGTCTGATCGATGCCGCTGTCGAGGATCGCGATCTTGATGCCGGCGCCGGCGTTCTGGATTCCGCCGACCACATTCCACGCCCCGGGCGCATTCAATAACCGTATGGCGTGACTGAGGTCCTTGTGATAGCGGCGGGCCGGCACCACGCCCTTTACGCCAGGTAGACCTTTCAATTCGGCAAGCCGTTCCTTCGGGGCGATGACGAACAGCGCGTTAAGGACCGTAGTCACGGAGCTGGTGACTCTGATGCCTCGCTTGCCCAACTCTTCCCGCAAGGCTCGTTGCTTTCCTTCGATCTGTGCCCGGTAACCGCCCGCTTCCTGTGTTCGCAGGCCTGTGGACGTGTGGAACCTCTCCGCGACCGGTGGATCCTCCAGGAGCAATGTGTAATGGTTAGGCATCGTCTGGACGGAGGCGCACCAGGCGGCGGAGCTTACCACCAGAACGAAGAGAGCGGTGATAGATCTTGCCAACATGAAATTCTCAATTCTTCGGTCAGAGCTCGAGCTTGCCATTGAACAGCATGTCAAGGAGGGAGAAGCTTTGGGCCAGCTTGGCGGAGCCGATGGTTGCAGTGAATTCGACCGCGCCGTCGTTCTTCACAATCTCGGCGCTTCGCGGAAACTTGAATAGGATTACCGGACCCGAGTCTTTTTCGATGACCTCGGCTTCGGTGGAGTGAATTGTCTTCTTCCCGGCGCGCTTCAGTTCTCCCGCCGATTTGAGATGCTTCTCGATGTCTTTGTCGTCACCGTTGATCAGCCGGCGGGGCAAACCGGTGACGGCAATTGTGTAGGAGGCTTCGTCGATGGAGGGCGCATTGGAATCGGCCAACTTGAGATGCGCCTCCTGAACCGGCAAGGCACTTTCCCAGCGGACGGTTACGTTGGGTGCGGGCGTGCGCGAAGTTCCGGACCCGTCCGCGCCTGGATCGGTTTGCGATGGGTTCCGGCCCATACCGCCTCCTCGACCTCCCATCCGTGGGCCTCCCATGCCGCCCATGCCGACACCGACTCTACCCATGCCGCCCGACGACCGCCGACCGTTTGCGGTCCGATCAATCGCGGGCGACGTCTCTTTTGACCAGGGTGAATCCGAGAGGATGCTCTGAGCCTCGGCCTCCGTCCATTGCGAAGGTGGCTTTCCCTTCCATGATAGATCCTGGGCGGCGAGAAAAACGATGGGAAGTGAGCACAGAAGAAAGCGGCTGCTACGTATACTCATTTGCTTTAGGCCTCGACACTGGCGCGGCGTGATTCTCCCTGATTCTGTAGGTGCCGTGCGGTGGAGAGGCGTTCCTACCGCCTAGTGGGGATTTCCGGTGCGGAGAGGTTGGTAGAAGGAGCATCCTCAGGGCGGGTGCCATACCATTGTGCGGTGCGCAACGCATATAGTGGAAAGAACGATATGAATCACCCCGTACAGCCGAAAGTGGAACCCGTACAGACCGCGGGCTATCGCGAGAACTACGCCAACAGCGTGCAGCTCCGGGCGAGCCTCTATGACTTCTTCCTGCTGTTCGGACAAGTGAGCCAGACGTCACCGGAAATGGTGACGCTCAACAACTTCCAGGGCGTGTACCTGAGCCCGCAGCAGGCAAAAGCGCTTTCTACTGTATTGCTTCAGAATATCCAGCAATACGAAGCGACCTTCGGAGAGATCAGACTGGAACCGCAGAGCGGCGCCAACCCCGGTGGAATCATCCAATAGGTCTGCTTCACGGACGCGGCCCGGCAGTTACCTGATCCTCGGCGGTGGATTCGCGCTCATTCTGTTCCTAAGCCATGCGGCCTTCTTGGGGCTTCCCTATCATTGGGACGAACTGGGATACTTTGTCCCGGCCGCCCTGGACCTTTTCCGGTTAGGCGCTTGGGTTCCGGTAAATACGCTGGCGAACATCCACCCCCCCGGCTTATCGGTATACTTATCGGCCATTTGGACGATGGCTGGGTATTCCATTCCAGCGACACGGGCGGCAATGCTGGTGCTGGCTTCGGGCGCTGTCCTGGCTTCGTTCCTGCTGGCGATTGAGCTTTCGAAAGGGCGGGCGGGGTATCCGGCTTTCGCGGCCGCGGGGTTGCTGCTGCTGTCGCCGCTGTTCTTTACGCAATCTATGATGGCGCAATTGGACATGCCCGCGATGCTGTTTTGTACGCTGGCGCTGCTGTGGTTTCTGCAGGATCGGATCGGATTGTCGGTGGCGGCTTGCACGGCGGCTGTGCTGATGAAGGAGACGGCGCTGGTGGCGCCGCTGGTGTTTGCCTTGTGGCTGGCGCGGGACCGGCGATGGAAGGCTGCTGCGTGGTTCGCGATCCCCGCGCTGGCGCTCTGCGGATGGCTGGTGGTTCTGACGCGCGCCACCGGGAACACGGTAGGGAATGCGGAGTTTGGGTGGTACAACGTGGTGTACCCGCTGCATCCGGTGCGACTGGGTGGAGCGCTTCTGCGGCGGGTGTCATACCTTTTCCTGGAAGAGTTCCGTTGGGTAGGGACCATCGCTTTGGTGTGGGCACTTCGGCGTGGTGAGTTGGCATCGCGCGCCTGGCGAGTGGCTGGTTCGCTGGCCGTGGCGCAGACGGCACTGGTGACTGTGCTGGGGGGTGCTGAACTGGAAAGGTACCTGCTTCCCGCGATGCCTGTGCTGTACGCGGCGTTCGTTGTTTCATTGCGCTGGAAAGTGGCGCTGCCTTTGCTTGCCGCGGGACTGTTTGCATGCAATTTCTGGAACCCGCCGCTATGGCCTTTCCCCCAGGAGAATAATCTCGCGATGGTGGATTTCGTATTTGTGCAACAAGCTGTTGCACAATCTCTGGAGACAAGCGGCGAGAAGGGCACTGTAGTGACGGCTTGGCCCTTGAGTGACGCCCTGCGGCGGCCTGAGTTTGGCTACGTGTCCCGGCCGTTGCACGTGCGGCCACTGGAAGACTTCAGCATAGAGTCCCTGAGCAAGATACCCGCGGACGAATTGCGGCTTGTGGTTATCTATTCGCGGGATTGGGACCCGCCGCATAACCTGCTGCGGATTCCGCTTCTGGAGGCTCTGCGGGAAAAGTACTTTCTCTGGCACACACCGGCGACAGAGGAAGTACTCAAAACACGGTTTGGACTCTCTCGAATCGAGAGATGGGCACGCGGGGGCCAGTGGATCGAGATTTGGCGACGCTAGTAAGATCTAAAGAATATGCCGGGCTTCCAGCATTTCAAGGATCTGTACGGCAGCGACCTCGTCTTCAGCAGCAATATCGCGATGCTGGAGTTCGAGGAATGAGTGGCCCTCCGCAAACTGGCGGGCACGGGCGCAATCTTCGGTAGCCGATGAAGCCGGCGAGCAGATGGTGATGAGGCCGGCAGCCATGGAGATGCGGGCCAATTCCGGCAGCAGGTGCGTCTCTTCCTGGTCGGCCAACACGTGCACCTGGCAACCACGTTGGAACAGCTTACGCTCCAGGAGGTAGGCAAGTTCCCGTCGCGCGGTCATCCAGATGACAGCCGGTGAATGGCCGTTGCGGGAATAACGTTCGGCACCCGTGAGACGCCCGGTTTCAAGCTCCAATGGAAGGGGCGTTTCCGGCTCACGAATCATGCCGGCGCCGAGTGTGGCGTTGGTGATGGGATCGATGAGGATGAACCCGCCAGTGGTGCGGTTGGCAGCATATGCGTCGTAGAACAGGGGCCGCTGCGTTTCCACCGCCACCACGCCGATCTCATTCAGTTCAAGGCGATCGGTTTCCCCGTGTGCCAGGGTGTTTACATCCACTTTGTGCCGCACCCGCTTGATGATGCACTTCACCTGTTGCGTGGTGTGTTTGAGGAGGTATGGCTTTTCTACCTCCATCGGGTCCTGGTGCATCCAGACGAGCGTCGCTTCCATGCGCCGGGAGACGTGCGGCATGGCGTCGGGATTGACCAGCATGTCGCCACGGCTGATATCGAGTTCGTCGTCGAGCGTGATGGCGACCGACATCGGCGGGTAGGCTTCCGGCAGATCGCCTTCCCAGGTGGTGATGGCTTTCACACGACTGGTTCGGCCCGATGGCAGGACCATCACAGAGTCGCCAGGGTGAATTGTACCGGCCGACATCTGGCCGGCATAGCCGCGGTAGTCGAGGGAAGGACGAATCACATACTGGACGGGAAAACGGAACTCCGGGAACCGTGTGGCGCTATTCAGCTCGACGGTTTCCAGGTAGTGGAGCAAGCTGGGGCCGCGGTACCACGGGGTGCGTTCGCTAGTGGTGACAACGTTATCGCCATCCAGTGCGCTGATGGGGAAGAAGACGCAATCCGGAGCGCCAACGGCGGCGGCAAACTCGCGGAAGTCGCCGCAAATCCGGTTGAAGACCTCTTCGCTAAAATCCACCAGATCCATCTTGTTGATGGCGACCGCCAGATGGGGAATGCCCAAGAGGGTGCCAATGAAGGCGTGGCGGCGGGATTGAGGAAGAACTCCCTTGCGGGCGTCGACCAGCACAATGGAGAGTTCGGCGGTGGAAGCGCCGGTCGCCATGTTGCGCGTGTACTGTTCGTGGCCGGGCGTGTCGGCAATGATGAACTTGCGCGCCGGTGTGGAGAAGTAACGGTAGGCTACATCAATGGTGATGCCCTGTTCGCGTTCCGCCCGCAAACCGTCGGTCAAGAGCGAGAAGTCGAGAGGACCAGAAGAACGGTTGAGTCCGGACTTTTCGATGCTTGCGAGCTGGTCTTCGTAAACGCCCTTGGAGTCATAGAGGAGGCGGCCGATGAGAGTACTCTTGCCGTCGTCCACACTGCCGGCCGTGGTGAACCGGAGCAGTTCTTTTTGTTGTTCCTGGGCGAGGAAATCCTCAATGGCGGCAGGAGCGGTTGTTGACATCGTAATCGCTGTTCCCTCTGGGCAATACAAGCCGGAATCTAGAAATAACCTTCGCGCTTCTTGATTTCCATGGAGCCTTCCTGATCATGGTCGATGACCCGGTTCTCGCGTTCTGAACGGCGCATCACAAACAGTTCCTGGATGATCTGGGGCACGGTAACCGCCTCGGAGCGCATAGCACCCGTGCAATGTGTGCAGCCGAGAGAGCGCATCCGGCATTGGACCATTTGCGGCTCCTCGCCCGGCATTAGTTTGGGGTTGTGCTCAACAGGGATGAGCGTCTGTCCCCGGACGATCATCGGACGCGGCTTGGCGAAGTAGAGCGGAACAATAGGGATTTCTTCGAGGTGAATATACTGCCACACATCGAGTTCGGTCCAATTGGAGAGCGGGAAAACCCGGATGCTCTCGCCCTTGTCGATGCGGCTGTTATAGATGTTCCAAAGTTCAGGGCGCTGGCTCTTAGGGTCCCATTGGCCGAAGGAGTCGCGGAACGAATAAATACGTTCCTTAGCACGAGATTTCTCTTCTTCGCGGCGGGCGCCGCCAAAGGCAGCGTCGTAAGGACCGGCGGCAAGAGCGTCGAGCAAGGCTCTTGTTTTCAGCAGCCCGCAGCACTTTTGCGTTCCCAGCGTATAGGGGTTGGCGCCTTCGTGTATAGCGTTCCAGTTCGTATGAACAATTAGATTGGCGCCAATGTCGGTACAAAAGCGATCCCGAAATTCAATCATTTCCCCGAATTTGAAAGTCGTGTCCACATGCAACAGAGGGAATGGAATCTTTCCGGGGTGAAAGGCCTTTTGGGCGAGGCGTACGAGAACGCTGGAGTCCTTACCGATAGAGTAGAGCATCACCGGACGCTGGAATTCGGCAACCACTTCCCGCAGGATGTGGATGCTTTCCGCCTCTAGGGCTCGGAGATGAGTGATCACTCGTGGGTCCATGGCTGGGGAAAGACCAAGGCTACCAAACCGAGTTGGAAAAGTCCATCGAAATGGCAATGGCAGTACTAGTGCTCTCTCCGCGGCCTAATGTTTGGCCGCGTTTTGTCGATGAAGGTAAGTAGTTTAGAAACTGTATGTTCGCGATCATCGGCATTCTCGTGGTTTTCGGCTCCATCATTGGCGGTTACCTGATGGAGAAAGGGAACCTTTTAGTACTACTTCAACCGGCGGAGCTCTTGATTATAGGCGGTGCGGCGATTGGTACGCTGCTCATCGCCAACCCTATATCGACTGTCATCCGCATCCTCCAAGGGATTCTCGGAATCTTGAAGGGGTCGCGGTATACGAAGGCTTTCTACCTCGACCAGCTGAAGATGTTGAGCGAGGTTTTCACCTACGCGCGTAAGCACGGCATGCAGAAGCTGGAAGTTGACATTGAGGATCCGGAAAAGAGCCCGTTATTCGGGAAATTCCCCGCGTTCGTAAAAGATCATCATGCCCTTTATTTCCTTTGCGACACCATGCGCATGTCCATCGCCGGCAGCGTGGGGCCATTCGAGATGGATCAGTTAATGGAACTCGACATTGAGGTGCACCATCACGAGGCGAATGAACCTGCCGCCGCCTTGAACACGGTGGCCGATGCGTTGCCTGGTTTGGGTATCGTCGCGGCAGTGCTGGGAGTGGTGGTGACGATGGGTGCGCTGGGGGGGCCTCCGGAAGAGATTGGCCACAAAGTAGCGGCAGCGTTGGTGGGTACGTTCCTCGGGATCTTGTTGTGCTACGGCGTTTTTGGACCGATGGCGGCCTTTATGGTGAAGCTAAACGATGCAGAGCATCAGTACTACAACTTTCTGCGAGTAGGGTTACTCGCCTCTTTTCGAGGATCGGCCCCTATTCTATGCATCGAGTTCGCTCGCCGTGCGATACCCAACCTCGTGAGGCCTTCGTTTAAGGACATGGAGAAGAATTGCAAAGGTGGCGGCGCGGCACCACCGCCGGCGGCGGCGGCATAGCAGATGGCTGAACCGAATCAAGCTCCGATCATTGTTATTAAAAAAGTTGTTGGCCATGCCGGCAGCCACGGTGGCGCATGGAAAGTGGCCTACGCCGACTTTGTCACTGCGATGATGGCGCTGTTCATCGTCCTCTGGCTGTTGAGCAGTAGCGAGCAGGTGAAAAAGGCAGTCGGCGGCTATTTCCAGGATCCGACTGGTTCGGGAAAGCTGATGGGATCAAGCATGACCGGAACAGGGGGCGCTGAGAGCGTTGCCGTCAGCAGAGACAACATGGACAAGCTCAAGGAGGTTTTGGAGCAAGCCATGAAGGAAATGCCGAATTTTCAGCAAATGAAAAGCCAGGTGGAGATCATTGTGACTGGCGAAGGCCTGCGAGTGGAATTGCTGGAAACCGATAAGGGCATGTTTTTTGAAAGCGGTCGTGGTGAACCAACCCAAGGTGGTGCTGAGTTCATCAAGAGGTTGGCCGGGGAAATGGGCAAACTGCCGAACAAACTCTTGATTGAAGGGCATACCGACGCCAAGCCGTTTCCGGGAGACGCCGCCTACACCAATTGGGAACTGTCGACGGATCGTGCGAATTCTGCTCGAAGGCTGATGCAACAGAACGGCGTTAGGGCTGACCAGGTGACACAGGTACGAGGGTATGGCGATCAACATTTGCGAAACCCCAAGGATCCGCTGGCGGCTTCGAATCGCCGTATTTCAGTCATTGTCGGTTATTTGAATCGCCCCGCCCCAAAGCCGCAGCCAGCCGGAAAACCCAAGGAAGGCCAGGCGGCTGCGGAGCCGCCCAAGCACCATTGACCTTTCCCGCCAGGTGTGGCCGATCTCACGTGTTCTAGACTGTGAGTTCTGGGGAAATCAATGAAACTAGTGGCGCTGTTCACCTTTCTTTTGGCTGCTGCCGGAGGGCAGGGAATTGACATCGACGGCGGAAGAATACGGGCTCACACCCGATTTCTCTCGAGCGATTTGCTGGAAGGACGCGGCGTGGGAGCACGCGGCGGCGATCTGGCCACTGAGTATCTGGCGACGCAACTTTCGCTCGCCGGGGTTAAACCTGGCGGTGAAAACGGATCCTATTTCCAGCGTGTTCCCTTGGTAGGCGTGGAGACTCAGGCGGACTCTTCTCTTGTGTTCGTGAGCAAGCACGGCACGGTCCAGCTCAAGTGGTTAGACGATTTCGTGGGCGGCACCCAACAGCAGCAACCTCGCTCTGAGTTCGACGCTGAATTGGTATTCGCCGGCCACGGCATCACCGCTCCGGAGTTTGGTTGGGACGATTACAGGGGTACCGACGTGCGCGGCAAAGTGGTCGCCGTATTCACGAATGAGCCGCCATCGAAGGACGCGAAGTTCTTTGGCGGTGCGGCGCTGACGTACTACGGACGCTGGACCTATAAGTACGAGAATGCTCTTCGCCACGGAGCCGTGGGAGTGATGATCATTCACACGACGCCGACGGCCGGATACGGATGGGACGTCTTGCGAAGTTCCGGCCGGGAGAGTCCTCAGGTGAAGCTGGCCGCCGGCGCTCCCGCGCTTGCTTTTAGCGGCTGGGTAACGGCTGCCGGCGGCGCCAAAGCCGTGATGCTCGGCGGACGGACGTTGGAGGAACTGCTGGAGGTGGCCAACGCCAAAGGCTTTCGAGCGTTTCCTCTCGGTGTGCGCGTGCGGGGGGAGATCCTCAGCAAGGTGCGGGAGATCGAGACCCGGAACGTCGTGGGCATGGTCGCGGGGAGCGATCCCGACCGAAAAGACGAGGCGGTGATCTTCACGGCGCACTGGGATCACCTGGGAGTCGGCGAAGCGGTTAAGGGAGACCGCATCTACAACGGCGCGGTCGACAACGCCACCGGCTGCGCGGCGATTCTGGAGATTGCCCGCGCTTGGGCCGCACTGCAACGGAAACCGAGCCGATCGGCGCTATTTGTGTTCTTTACCGCGGAGGAGGCGGGCCTGCTGGGCGCCACCTACTATGCGGATCACCCTGCCATTTCACCGGGCAACACGGCTTTTGGAATAAACATCGACGGCTTTTATCCGGCCGGACGCACCCGCGACATCGTGCTGCTGGGCGCTGAGCGCAGCACGGTATGGCAGACGCTGCAGGATATCGCGCGCCAGATGAGTCTGACGGTGCGGCCTGACCCGCGGCCGGAGCAGGGAAGCTACTACCGTTCTGACCATTTCGCGCTCGCACACGTGGGGATTCCCGCCGTTTCGGTGAAATCGGGCGCGGACTTTGAGGGGAAGCCCGCGGACTTTGGCTCCCAGATCTTCCGTGAGTACAACACACAGCACTACCACCAGCCGTCAGACGAATACCAGGACGATTGGGATTTCGCCGGATTAGAAAGGGCGGCGCGGTTCAGTTTCGCACTAGGCGCGCGAGTAGCCGATCTGGAGTCGATACCGACGTGGCAGCCGGGGGACGAGTTTCTTCCGGCGCGGGAAAAGAGCCTCGGGCACTAGAGCCTGGCGCGGCAACCGGATATCATAACCTGAGCAACCATGAAAACGATTCTCCTGTTTGCCCTTTCGGCTGCCCTGTTGGCGGCTCAACAATCGCATGGCGACAGCGAACGCGGCTACAACGATACACCGCAGTTACCGGGACAGAAGTGGAAAGTCCATGACATGGACCGGCCGCGTCCGCCGAAGGTCACGCCTGGGGTGCCGCTTTTGCAGGAGAATCCACCATCGGACGCGACCGTGCTGTTCAATGGGAAGGATTTGTCGGAGTGGGTGGATGCTCGCGACGGCTCGGCGCCGAAATGGAAGGTGACCAACGGCTACATGGAAATCACCACGGGACGTCTGGCGACGAAGCAGAAGTTTGGCGATATCCAGTTACACATCGAATGGATGGTGCCCAAGGGGGAGACTTCCAAGGGTCAGGACCGGGGCAACAGCGGCGTGGAGATCATGGGCCGCTATGAGATCCAGGTATTGGAGTCGAGCCAGAATCTGACCTACGCCGATGGTCAGGCGGCCTCCATTTACGGGCAGTGGCCTCCGATGGTGAACGTTTCGCGGCCGGAAGGTGAGTGGAACGTGTACGACATCTTCTTCGAAGCCCCCAAGATGGAGGGTGGGAAGGTGGTGAAGCCAGCCTTTGTCACCGTAATTCACAACGGCGTCCTGATGCACCACCATAAGGAGATCATCGGCCGTGCCGTGCATCGCAAGGTAGCCACGTACGACGTCCACCAAGCGGAGGAGGCACTGACGCTGCAGGATCATGACCATCCGGTGCGTTACCGCAATATCTGGATCCGGCGGTTAAAGGGGTACGATCAGCAATAGGCGAGAGCGGCGTTCCCCGGCTTTCACGACCGTGAGATTTTGCGGGCGCGGAGGAACGACCAGAGGGCGTAGCCTGCCATCAGTACAGCAAATGCCGTGCTGAAGACCAGCATGACCAGCTCTCCGAATTGGCCGCTGAAGTTGGTCCAGGCGACCCGGAGTTTGGCCGTCACCAGGAGCGCTATCAACAAGAAGAGGAGGCCCAGGGATTGGTTCCAGACCACCCGCATCGGCTTGATAACAGCGGGCACCACATGAGTGAAAAAGCTGCGTACAACACTGGCCATAATTGACAGTTTCATCGTAGCAAAGCGACGCAGGAAAGGTCTTTGCCGTTTTCGGGCAGGCCTCACGAATCCGCAGGGTTCTGCCGATCATCTCTATAGAGGGCGGATATGAGCAGCCGGCGGACGCGGAGAAGTGTGGTGGTATGCTGAAAGTAGCCCAAAGAAAGGGGCCGACACCTTGGACGACCGACTCAAGGACCTAATGCAAGAGTTGGGGAATGCGATCAATGAATCGCTATCCGACTCTGATCGCATCGCGGCCGCCATCGGCGAAATCAAGCGCGCTGGCTACGATGTTTTCCTTGTATTAGAGGCGACAATTGGATTTAACAAGCGCGAAGAGGGCGCCGAGGACAGCGACGAGTCTGAGGCCGAAGAAGTGGAACAGCCGCAGCCGGAGCGTCAACCGAAGCGCGCGACACGCCGCCGGTTTGAGTCCGGGAAGGTGAAATGGACGTCGCAGGATCACAAGTTTCTTCGGGCATTGAAGATCGCCATCGACGATGATGGAAAGTAACCGGCTGCTCAGCCGGTAAGCTCCTCATAGACAGCCCAGGTTTTTTCTACTGCGGCGTCCCACGTGAAATTGGCAGCGCGTTGATACCCCCGCCTCAGTAGCGTCTCGCGGACGGAGGTATCCTCCGCGAGACGTCGCAAGCCAGCGGCAATGGCGTCCTCGTCCAGTGGGTTGACCAGGAGCGCCGCGTCGCCTGCGACTTCCGGTAATGACGAGCGGTTGGACGTCAGCACGGGCACACCCCAGGCCATGGCCTCCAGGATCGGAATGCCGAACCCCTCGTCGAGCGACGGAAACGCAAAGATAGAGGCCTCTGAATAGAGTTGCGCCAAGTCCTGGCGCGAGACGTAGCCGCGCACCTCAATACGGTCGTGGGCAGGGCTGGCGGCGATCGCAGCCAGGGTCTCCTCCGCCGCGTAACCGGACGCGCCCGCGAAAACCATCCTCCACGGTGGGGGCAACGTCTCAAACGCGCGTACCAAGCGGGTGCAGTTCTTTCTCTTTTGAATCGCGCCCGTATGGAGGATCAGCGTCTTTCGCAAGGCGGGTGGCCGAACAGTCGGTAGATCAACGCCGTGGGGGACAACCCTGATTCGGGAAGGATCCACGCCCAGCACATCCGTAATGACCGATGCGGTATACGCAGAGACGGCGATGATGAGGTCGGCGGCTGCCGCGGCCTGCCGCGCCTGGGCTGCGAAACGCGTGCGGAACTCGGGCGTTGAGTATTCCGCCGTAAGCACGAACAGATCGTGAAATGTGACCGCCAGGCGTCGTGGCCGGCGCGGCGGCAGGCGCTGATTGAGGGCGTGAAAGACGTCGCCGCTTGGTGTCAATAATGGCGCCAGAACGCGGCGCGCCGCATTGCCCGGTATCTGTTCTTGCAAAGACCGCAGGAAACGGTGGGGCCGGTAACAGAAGAGCAGGCGCGAGGCGGGGTGGGCCGCGGCCAGTCCCCACAACAGGCGCCGCGAATAGACGCCGACGCCGGAAAGGTTGGGGCCGAGGCTGTAGGTGGCGTCGAGGGCAATGGTCAATGTAGGAGCCGTCTTGGCGCTCATTCTCCCACAAGTCGGTCTATCCCTATTCCTGATGCTCTCCGCTGCCGATATAGGAGGAGAGGTTCCATGCGATCTATTGGCGTGTTCTCCATATTGGTTTTCTCTCTTGGCGCGTTGGCCGGCGCGGCCGCTCTGCCTCGCCCCGTGACACCGGAAAAGGCATTATCGATGCTGATGGCGGGGAATGAGAGGTATGTCGCCGGACATACACTACACCCCGATCAGTCGAAGGCGCGACAGTTGGAAGTGGAAGCCGGGCAAGCGCCCTTTGCGGTCGTGCTGGGCTGTGCGGACTCTCGCGTTCCACCCGAATTGATTTTCGATCAGGGCCTTGGGGATCTCTTCGTGATCCGGGTGGCGGGCAATGTCACGGGCGATGAGATCACAGCAAGCATGGAGTATGCAGTGGAACACTTGGGAACTTCCCTGATCGTGGTCTTGGGACATGAGAAGTGCGGCGCTGTGACAGCATCCGTGAAGGGTGGCGAAGTCCCAGGACATCTGCCGTCGATCGTCGGCCACATGCGCCCGGCAGTGGAGGAAGCGAAAGCGATGGCTGGTGACGCCGTGAGTAACTGCGTGCGAGTGAATGTGCAGCATGTAGTCAGGGAATTGAGCCATTCCGAGCCGATTCTCAAGGAAATGGTGGAGTCGGGCAAGGTGAAGATCGTCGGCGCGCGATACGATTTGCACACAGGGAAAGTGATCCCAGTCGAAGATTGAAAATTTTTCGTGCTGTTTTCGTGTGGTTCGTATTACGATGTATGGCGAGGGTCGCATCCGCCCCATCCCGGCATCCCGGCTCCCCACCCCCGGGTTACCGAGGTATTGCGGCCCTCTCTAATCGTATGAGCACCTGCCGGCAATGAGTTCCTCCTTGGCGTCTGTAATCTGCCTCACTATGCTCGCTTCGGACTCCACTTACGTCGCTGAGACTCTGGAATGGCGTAGAAAGGCAGAGGAACGATTGAAAGCCGATGACGGATGGCTTACCGTGGCCGGCCTGTTTTGGCTTACACAGGGGATAAATCGCGCAGGCACCGCGGAAGAGAACGAAATCACACTGCCGCCGGGGTCGGCTCCGCCCTTGTTGGGCGTCTTCGACTTCTCGAACGGACACGCCACTTTCCGTGCTGCTTCCGGTGTTGTGGTCAAGAGCCAGGGGAAGCCGATCTCCACGATGACTTTGAAGAGCGACGCAGAGGGCGAACCCGACGAGCTTGGGGCAGGCTCCCTGACCATGTTCGTGATCAAGCGGGGCGACCGATACGCCGTGCGGCTGCGGGACAAGAATAGCCGTCTGCTGAGGGAATTCACTCATCGCTCATGGTTTCCCGTCGATGAGAGGCTACGGGTGATCGCACAGTGGATCCCCTACAAGCCGCCGAAGCACATCTCAGTTCCCAACATCCTCGGTGAGACAGAACAGGAGCCGTGCCCGGGTGTAGCAGTGTTCCGGTGGAACGGGGCCGAATACCGGTTGGAGCCGGTGCTGGAAGACGGACGTCTCTTTTTCATCTTTAAGGACAGGACGGCAGGGAAGCAAACGTATCCCGCGGGGCGATTCCTTTATGCCGATGCTGGAGCGGACGGTACCGTCGTGTTGGACTTTAATCGCGCCTACAATCCGCCGTGCTCTTTCACCCCCTATGCCACCTGCCCGCTACCGCCGCGGCAGAACCAGCTTCCCGTTGCTATAGAGGCGGGCGAACTCACCTATCATCACGAATAGATGCCGGAGCCCCCCTGATCTACATGTGGCCCGCTGTGGCCCTTGCCGCAGACACGGAGAAGCGAGATGCTTGGCGCGTGAACCATGCGAATCGGGATTGACGCGGGGGGCACATTCACGGATTTCCTGGTTCTCGATGACGACGGCCGTTTGGAGAGCTTCAAAATCCGTTCCAGCCGCGCTCATCCGGCGCGGGTCATTCTCGACGGACTAGCGCGTATCGCTGGCGGCTTGAACGCGGATATCGTTCACGGTTCGACGGTGGCCACCAATGCCGTCCTGGAGCGCAAAGGGGCGAAGGTCGCGCTGGTCACGACGGCGGGTTTTGAGGACGTGATCCAGATTGGACGCCAGAATCGCGAGCGGTTGTACGACCTCATGCCGCCACAGCGGCGTCCCTTAGTGAGCCGTGAGCTTTGCTTCGGTCTGGACGAGCGCACGTTGTTCGACGGCGAAGTCGAGCGGGCGCCGAATCCCCTAGCCCTGAAGCTTCTTACTGCGCGGTTACAGGCGTCGGGAGCGGAATCCATCGCCCTGTGCTTGCTGCATAGCTATCGTAATCCGGCCAACGAGAGACGGGTCCTTGCCGCGCTGGAGGGCTTACTCCCGGTAAGCGCGTCACATGAGATTTGTCCCGAGTTCCGTGAGTACGAGCGGACTTCAACCACTGTGATGAATGCCTATGTCCGGCCTTTAATGGAAAGCTACCTTGCGGACCTGGGACGGGAGTGCGCGGGTTCTCTCTTCATCATGCAATCGAATGGCGGCCTGCTGCCGGCCGCGCACGCCGCCCGCAACGCTGTGCGTACGGTGCTTTCCGGGCCCGCGGGCGGTGTCGTGGGAGCGATTGAGATGGCCCGTGTCTCGGGCTTCGAGAAGATCCTAGGCTTCGATATGGGGGGCACCTCAACCGATGTCAGCCTATGCGAAGGACGGCCTCATGAGAGCACAGAAGCTTATCTTGAGGGCTTCCCCATCCGCGTGCCTCTGCTCGACATTCACACGGTGGGGGCGGGCGGCGGTTCGATCGCGCGCGTGGACGAAGGTGGACTGCTGCGGGTGGGTCCGGAGAGCGCCGGCGCGGACCCGGGCCCGGCCTGCTATGGAGCCGGTGATCTACCTACCGTCACTGACGCTCATGTCGTCCTGGGCCGCATTGCGACAGGACAATTTCTCGGCGGAGCCATGCAATTGGATGCGGAACGCGCGGCGCAAGCTATGGATCGTGTAGCTGCGCCTCTAGGAATCGATCGCGTCACAGCGGCCGAAGGGATCCTGCGAGTCGCCAATGCCAACATGCAGCGTGCCATTCGCGTGGTGAGTGTCGAGCGCGGCCACGACCCGAGAGAATTTGCGTTGCTTGCCTTCGGCGGGTGCGGCGGACTGCACGCCTGTGAGATCGCCAGCGAGCTTGGGATCCGGACTGTGATAGCGCCAAAGTATGCCGGCGTGCTCTCGGCGCTGGGGATGTTGATGGCCGATCACGTCCGCGACCACGCGGCGGGAGCACTGGAGACTGCGGATATCGAAGTCAGTTTCCGGGAATTGGAGGACCGCGCCCGGCTTGACTCTCCGGCCGGCAGACTGGAGCGGTTTGCCGATATCCGGTACGCCGGCCAGAGCTACGAGTTGACAGTGCCTTGGAATCCCCGTGATCCGGCGGCCCCGTTTCATGCGGCACATCAAAAGATGTATGGCTATCGCGATCAGAACCGTGCGGTGGAGGTAGTCACGGTGCGGGTACGCGCGCGGATTAGCGTGGTCAAACCATCGTTTCAGCAAGAGGCGCGCCGCAGCAGTACACCCGAATTGCGGGAGATCCGCGTCAGTGGCCGGTGGCAGACCGTCCGCGCATGGCAACGGAATGCCGTGCCGGCGCGGGCGAATCCGGGGCCGGCTCTCGTTCTCGACTACGGATCGACGACTCTTGTCCCGTCAGGCTGGACGTTCCGCCGCGATCGGACAGGTAATCTAATTCTGCGAACGGAATAATCGGACCGAATTTACGGAACGGGTTCGCAGTTCATCTCTGCTAAAATAGCGACCAGATGAGCTTGCTTTCGCCGAGGCTTCAATTAAAGGTCGCGCAGAAGCAGATCCTCACGCCGGGACTGGTGCAGATGGTCACCGTCCTGCAGTTGAACCGACTCGAACTGCGGGAAATGATTACCCAGGAGATCTCTCAGAACCCTGTACTGGATGAGAACCTCGACGCCGGAGAAGAGCTTACACCGGAAGAAGTTCACGCCCTTTTAGAGAGTGAGCGTAGTGACAGCCCTGCCGACCAGACCATTCTGGACACAGTGGCTGCGGCGCATGAAGTGGACGCTTCCGATCCTTCTCTGGTTGGTTTCGATTTTGCCGCGCCGCCCGTCTCGGATGGCACAACTGACGCGCCTGCCGCGGCTGACACTGCCGAGGTTAAGGAGTCCACCGATCCCTTTGACGAGATCGATTTCGGTTCCTTCTTCGATGACTACCTGGACCCGGGATACAAAAGCCCGTCATCGGAAGCGGTAGAAAAACCGTCCTTTGAAACGTTCCTTTCCTCGCCTGTCACCCTCGGCGACCATCTGCAATCGCAGTTGAGCATGGTCCCGCTGGACGACGCCGTTCGCGATGCCGCCGATGCGATCATCGGCAATCTTGACGAGAACGGCTACCTGATGACGACCGTCGAAGAGATCGCCGGGTCGGGTGAGCACACGGGGGAAAACCTACATCTGGCTTTGCGGGCGGTGCAAGCGCTGGATCCCGCGGGCATTGGCGCGCGCGACTTGCAAGAGTGCCTGCTGCTGCAACTGACGAGCAGAAACGCCATCGGCGGCGTGGCCTGGCAAATCGTAGCCGGCTACATGAAGCTGCTGGAGACGCGCCAGTGGAAGGAACTCGCGCGGCTCCTAAGGCGCCCTCTGGAACACATTCAAATCGCCATCGGCGTGATTCAGCATTTGGACCCGCGTCCGGGTCTCCGTTATTCCGGGCCCGATGCGCGAGTGGTGGAGCCCGACGTCACCATCACCAAGGACGGCGACGAGTACATTATCCAACTCAATGACGAGGACCTTCCCCAGTTGCGGTTGAACTCGCAGTACCGGCGCATGCTGGACCGCGATCAGGAGCCGAACAAGGACGTCCGCAACTACGTCAAAGAGCGCTATGCTTCGGCGCTGCAGTTGATGAAGAACATCGAGCAACGCAAGCAGACGATTCTGAGAGTCTGCCAGTCTATCGTGCGGCGGCAAGAGGATTTCCTCGACCACGGCATCGACTATTTGAAGCCGATGATGATCAAGGACGTGGCCGAGGAGATTGGAGTCCATCCTTCGACTGTGAGCCGCGCGGTGGCAGCCAAGTACGCCCACACGCCGCAGGGTGTGTTTGAGCTGCGTTACTTCTTCAGTGAAGCCGTGCAAGGGCCGTCGGGCGGCGGAACACCACTATTGATTCTGAAGCGGAAAGTTAAGAAGATGATCGAAGAGGAGGATACCGCTCACCCGTTGACGGACGAACAAATCACGGCACGGCTGCAGGCGGAGGGAATCCAAGTCACCCGACGCACGGTAGCCAAATACCGTGAAGATATGAAAATTCCATCAACGCACCAGCGCCGCGAACGCGGGTAGCTGGGGAGGTTGGTCGGCGGCGTCGTCCGGTCTGCCGAGG
>JBDTMC010000046.1:0-26558 GCA_039934475.1 Bryobacteraceae bacterium
CGAGCAGTCGGCGATAGTCGGCGTACTGCTCCACCTTGGTGCCCGGCTGTTCCTTGTCCAGGTAAGCCGCGCCTTCCCGCCGGCGCACGTCCCAAGCATCGCAGACGGCGACAAACTCGGCGCCGCCGGCCGCTCGCGCCATGTGCATCAGATGCTGGCCGCGCCCACCACATCCGATGGAGGCGATACGCACCCGATCATTGGCGCCCCTCACACTGGCGGCAGCGACCGCTGTGGTGGCAAAAGTCCTTCGAGTCAATGCAGACATTGCATTTACTCCCTTTCCGGCACTCGGCCACCACACCGCTGCCAATCGAAGCATACACCTGGAGCTGAGGAAAATCTCAGGACGTGCTTGTGTCGCGTGATGCCAGCAGACTTGCCAGAACCGGCATTTGCCCGCCTTCCACAAACAACGTTAGTTTCCCTTTGTTCTCCAAAACCTTTTGCGTCTCCAGAATTTCAAATAACGCGCCGGCCACTTCCGGGTCCTTCGATATCTCGCTTAATGCCTCGCCGATCATTTTCGGCCGGATTACAGCTGCTTGGGCGAACGCTACGGCTGCCGTCCGCTCCGCCGAACTGGTGATGATACTCACCTGGTTGGCTCCGTCCTGCTTAATTGCGGAGGTCACCTGGCGCAAGCGGTTCACCACCTTCTCCTCAATCTGGCGAATCATGCCGGCGTCGCGGAAATGCACTTTGCGGATATAGATCGAGCCCAACCGGTAACCCCAGGCCTGGGACTTCTCACTGACTTCATCGCGCACAGTCTGGCTCATCTTGTGGCGTGTTTCGAGCATCTCCGCCAGCGGCATGTTACTCAGGCAGCGTACAGTGGCGTTGCTCACATTGGCGCGAAGCGATCCGCGCGGATCCGTGTTCTTAAACAGGTAGTCAACGGGGCTACTGATCTGCATTTCGTACCAGATGCCAATGCCCATCGGCGCGCCTTCTTCGGAGTTCACAGGCTGGCTCCGCAGATACTCCTGGTCCAAGCGCATGTCCAGTACGTAGCACTTGCCAAGCCAGTTCACGATGAAGGCGCTGGGGCCGAGTTTGAAAGGCAGGATGTGTAATCCAGGCTCGGAGATCTCGCCGATTACTTTGCCGAACAGAACGTAAACCCGGCACGTGCGTTCCTCGACCGTGGCGTATAAGCCAAGCAGTCTCGCCAGTCCCAACAAGACTTGCTCCGCGAGGATCAGGGCCGCGAGAGTGGTAGCGCACGCTACAAGCCATTCAAACCCCATCACGGCCGCACCTCCTGCGATGCTGCTGTACCCTTGCCCAGATAGATGGATTGCGCTTTTCCGAAGACCGCAAGTTTGACGTTACGCAGATAGGCAGCCAGCACGTTCGCACCTTGTGCCTTCAAGTCGGCCAGCTGTGCTGCCATCATTCGCAAGGGCTCCACTTCGGCCTGCGCACGCAGAGTCTCGATCTCAACGGCGCGTTTGGATTGGACAATCTTCTGGTCGGCGCCGGCTTGTGCCAGGCTGATGTCGCTTGAGACCTGATTGTGCGCGGTGTTGATTGCGGCCAAGGCCGATTCCACATCGGGCGGAGGGTCGATGCCGGTGATCAGTGAGGCATCGAAGACCACGCCATACCGGGCCGCGGTTGCCGTGCACTCCTGATCCATGTAGTCGTTCAAATCGCGCAGGTTCTTTCTCAAATCGTTGATGGAGATCCGAATGATATCGGCGACGGGCGATCCTTCCAGCGTCGCCACCAAGGGCTTGGCTTCGAAGCTGGCGATCTTTTGGCGCAGCACGCTGACGAAGTATGCCATCACGTGCACTAACGGCCGCTTGATCCCAAACAGGTACGCGTAGAGGTTGGCTTCACTAACTCGGAACCGGATCTGGCCCGTTAACCCCGTATTCAACTGGTCTTTGGTGACCGCCTCAAGAAGTGTGCCGCCGGAGTTGGCGCGAGGATCCTCCATATCCATGGCCATGTTTACGGTGGACGTGGCGATCGAGACCTTGTGGACTTGTTCCCAAGGCATACGGAAGTAGGGGCCGCCAGGGGGAATCACTCTCACCTGCGGGTAAACATACCGCTCGCGTTCCTCGGGACGGAGGCGCTCCGCGATGGGCTCATCAAGGGTGGTCGCTCCACCTGGGGCGCGTTGCGCTCTCCCCAACACGGTCTTCACCGCGCGCTCATTCTGATCCACTGTGTACAGTCCCATCAGGACGCAGCGGATCACGAACCATAGCAAGCAACCTAACAAAACACCAGTGATAATGGCCATGCAACAATTCTCCTCTGGGTATCGGTTAAGGTTACTCCGAAATCGTCCTCGCCGTATTTAGGCTGCCGGCAGATCCCATTTGTTGTCCCGCGCCACTCGCGTCTTGGTGTTGAACGCCTTGTTGGCCATGAAGCACGCCACCGACGAGTAATATCCCTCCTCCTTGTTCGCTATCGGCTTCTGGCGGGTACGGATGCACTCCAGCCAGTTGGCCAAAATCCGTTCGGCGTATCGCGCCCGTCGTCGTAGCTCCACACGCCGCCTCCGGCTACGGCCGCTGTTGGGTGCTTGATTCCAACCAGTGCCGGGCATTGTCCAGCACGTGAATGGCGATGCCCATGATCATTCCGCCATCGTAGGCAAGCCATTTGTAGGGGCTGAAGAAGATACCGGGATTCCAATCCACCTTCGGACCGCGGTCCAGCCAGCGCTCCCAATCCAGACCCTCCGGCTTCCTGTCAAACGCTGCCGGCAGCTCCAGAATATAGCCGGTATTGGAGGTGTACCCGGTGCGGGCCATCCCTACCCTTCCGATGACGCCGCTGTCGATATACTTCTGCTTTGCTTCAACGAAATGCGGCATGCCACGACCCTGCATCCCCACCTGAATCCCCTGCGAGTGGTATCCATACTCCACAGTGTCATTCGGAGGACGATACCCGAAAAGCTAATTCAAGCGCACTACGGCGATGTTGCGGTCTCCGATATTCAGGGTTAACTGCTTGCCTGCGACTCGGACGGGCGTTGCCTGCCAGACGTCCTTGGCGGATTGAAACGCTTCCGGCAGTTCGACGGTTACGGAGCGCTCTTCGCGCGACGGGTTGACGACATAGAGGACGGTCCCGCCGCTTCCACGATGCAGGCGCGCCTTGATGAGTGGGTCGCTTACCGTAAGCAGTCGGGGGATCGCCGCCCATTCCAGCAAGCCGGCAAAGAAGGCGCGCGCCGCGGCCGTTGGGTGCTTGAAGTAACCGCCGCCTGGGAACCCACCGATGAGCAACGTGTGGCCCTTTCCGGAGGAGTTCTCTACGGCCCCAGGATGTCCATTTTTATGGACGCCCACTGTTCGCCCTCCGGCCAGGTCGTACTCCTGGATGAAATATCTTGATGGCACCGTTTGCCCGCGCAATGTCATCGAGTAATCTTCCAGTAAGTCGGGTGTGAATTCCACGTAGGACTCACGGGCGCCGAACAGTTTGTCGAGCCCGAGATTGGGCTGCACCGTGCCTGCTTTGCCTCCTTCGCCGAAGTACGCGGGAAGTCCCTCGCTGACGAGTTTGCCGCCGTTTTGGACGAAGGCGGTGAGCTTGCGGACGGTCTCCGGCTTGAGGTGAAGAGGGTAGGGAAGATACACCAGAGGATATTCCTGGATGTCGTCGATGTGCACTAAGTCGGCTTGAATATTGTTGTCGAAGAATGCCTGATAGGCGCCGCGAGCCGACTGCGCGTAGTGATCTGTGGAACCCTGCTGCACGTAATTGAAGATCTGCGATTCCGGCACCCACGCGATGCCCACTTCGCCTCGCACCGGCCTGGACTTCCAGAGGTCGGGATTCGCATTGGCCCAGCGCGCGATCTTACCCGCCATCTCGGCCCGCGGAGTTACTGAACCATCCATGCCGAAGGCGCCGAAGGCTCCGAACAAAGGCCCATCCAGCAATGGACGCCAGCGCGGGTACATGATTCCGGTGGCGCCGCCGGCAATCGAGATCATGTTCCACAGTCGGACATCGGCGTCATCGGTGATACGGCCGTCTTCGCGCGCCCGGCCGATGACCTGAGGCTGCATCCACAGCGGACCAGCCTGCGCTTCGGCGTGCCAGAAGGGCTTGCCGCGGGAACCGGCGCGCACTAGATCCACGGCATGGAATTGCTTCCATGGCTCCGATCCTTTGCGCGAGGCCACCCATGTGAATCCCCAGATGTCCACTTCTTTCGCCGAACGCCACTCGTCATAAGTGGCGGAGGGCAGGCCTTCCAGGGACGACGCTACACCGTGGGCAATCACCTTATGTTTCGGGTCGTTCTTGCGCACCAGGTCTACGCGCCACTTCGCCAGTCGGTGGGCGTTGTCGATGCGGAACTCCAGCCAGTCCAGACTCTCCGGGTAGCCGCCGAAGTTCTTCGGCGGGTGCACGTCGCTCCACTCCGCGTAGCTGTAGCGGTACCAGGCTTTGCCCAGCGCATCCAACGTGCCGTACTTCGCCTTCAACCACTCGCGAAAGCGTCTCTGCGTCGCGGAACAGTAGCAGTACATGTTGCCTGGTGAGCCGCCCTGCGCCGAATGCTCGTTCCACAAGTCGTAGCCGTACGTGCCGGCGTGACCTTTGTATCGCTCGATCAGCGCAAGCAGCCACTTCTCAGCCAATTCCTTGACGTCTTCATTGTCGAGGCACAGTCCGGGAAAGCCGCCTGTCGCGGCGGAACCGGAGATCGACGAATCGACGGGCCGGCCATCCGCGCCGAGGTACCGCGCATGGGCGTACTTCGTGAAAGCCCATTCGGGGGCGGCCGTCACCAGCTCCGCGATGACGACGTTGATCTTGTTCTTCTCGGCCAAGTCCATCTGCTTGTCGTAATCGCGCCAGTCCATCTTGCCCGGCCCCACCTCCACGGCTGACCACATGAACCAATGGCGGAAGGTGTTCATGCCGATTTGGGCCGCTGTAGCGTAGTCGCGCGCCCAGTCGGCTTCCGGCGGATTCGACTTACGGAAGTACACGGCGCCGTAAGGAAACGCGGGATCGGCCGCCGGCAGCGCCGCGGCCAATAAGAGGAATGGGATCAATGCGCGCATATGCCGACTCTCTGCATTCCGCTATTATGAAGGTTATGATGCCGCGGGATATCCTTGAAGCCCCGCCGGTTGCGCTCTCCAGACTGCATGAACTCGAAGCTGCGCTAGGCTCTGTAATTCGAGGGAAGCCGGAAGTGGTCCGGCTCTCTTTGGTGTGCCTGCTGGCAAAAGGTCACCTGCTGATCGAAGACGTCCCCGGGGTGGGGAAAACCACGCTTGCGCAAGCGATGGCGCGCAGCGTGCGATGTTCTTTCCACCGGCTTCAATTTACTTCCGACATGCTGCCTGGCGACGTGATTGGCGTCACGGTTTACAACGCCCATACGCAGGATTTTGAATTTAAGACCGGTCCGGTGTTCACCAACTTCCTGCTCGCCGATGAGATCAACCGCGCCACACCGAAGACGCAATCCGCGCTGCTGGAAGCGATGAACGAGTTGCAGGTGACCGTAGACGGACGATCCTACCCGTTGGAAGAGCCGTTTATGGTGATAGCCACGCAGAACCCGGTGGAACACCACGGGACGTATCCGCTGCCGGAAAGCCAGATGGACCGATTTCTGATGCGCCTGCGCATTGGTTATCCGGATGCGGCCTCAGAGCGGCAAATTCTACGAGGCCCGGATGGCTTCCGCGTGCAGTCGCTGAATGCGTCGTTGGTGCCGGACGAACTACAGCAACTCCAGGTGATGGCGTCGCGGGTGATGGTGGATGAGGCTCTGGTGGACTATATGCTCGCCATTGTTGAACGGACCCGCACGCATGAGGCTTTGTCGCTGGGCGTCAGTCCGCGCGGCGCTCAGGCGCTGTTCCGGGCGACGCAAGGATTGGCGCTTCTGGAAGGCCGTGATTACGCCATTCCGGACGACGTGAAGCGGTTGGCTGTTCCCGTTTGTGCGCACCGCGTTGTAGCAAACACGCGGACTGCGCTATCGGCCCGTTCGGCGGAGTTTGCCGACAAGCTGATCCAGGAAATTCTCACACACATCGACGTTCCGCTCTGAAAACTGAGATCAAGATATGAAGACTGCAATTATTGGCCTGCCGATGGTGGGCAAGACTAGTCTGTTCACTATTCTGACAGGCGTACACGAGGCCACTCGCGTTGGTTCCATGGAAGCGCGCGTTGGCATCACCAAGGTTCCAGACATGCGGCTGGAAGAACTGGCGAAGTTGTTTGAACCGCCCAAGGTGACTTACGCCACCGTCGAGTACCTGGATTTCCCGGCGATTTCAAAGGAAGCGCTGCGCGACCCGAGCTACCTGGCGAGCCTGCGCGTAGTGGATGCGCTGGCGCACGTGCTGCGGCTGTTTCCCGATGAGAGCGTGCCGCACGAAAAGGGCAGCGTGGATCCGATACGCGACCTGGAAGATGTGGATACGGAGTTGATCGTCAGCGACCTGGTGGTGGTGGAAAAGCGGATGGAGCGTGTGGAGAAGGATCGCAAGAAGATCAAGAACCTGGATCTGGATCGCGAGTTCGAACTGCTGGAGCGCTGCAAGGAAGTGCTGGAAAGCAACACACCGCTGCGCAGCCAGGAGTTTTCCGACGACGACGAGAAGCGGATTCGCGGATTTCAGTTCCTCTCCCTGAAGCCGATGCTGTATGTGCTGAACATTGGCGAGGCCGATGCGCCGCGCATGGCGGAATTGGAAAAGGAGTTCCGCGAGAACACGCTGAAGGGCCGCGCGCACACCGGCGTCACCGGCATCTGCGGCAAGATCGAAGCCGAACTGGCGGAGCTTTCGGCGGACGACGTTCGCGATTTCCTGGCCGGTTATGGCCTGCAGGATTCCGGCTTGGAGCGGCTGATTGCGGCCACTTACTCGCTGCTGGGCTTGATGAGCTTCCTGACGGCCGGTGAGACCGAAGTCCGTGCCTGGACGATTCCACAGAACAGCACGGCGGTGAAGGCGGCGGGCGCGATTCACTCCGATTTCGAAAAGAAGTTCATCCGGGCGGAGGTCGTGAACTGGAAAGCGCTGATGGATTTTAAGGGCTATCCGGGCGTCCGCGAGAAGGGGCTGCTGCGTCTGGAAGGAAAGGAGTACATTGTCAAAGACGGCGATGTGCTGGTGATCCGGCATGGATGACGCCGCGGAGAACAAACCAATGGAAAGCAATTCGCGCCGCGCGTTTCTTGGAGCCGCTGGCGGCCTGCTGATTTTGAAGCCGGATATCGTGCGTGGGTATCAGCGCAATTCGGCTGTCCAGATGGGACTGCTGGGCTGCGGCGGCCGCGGCACAGGCGTGGCTGCGTCGTTCACCACGGAAACGTCGGCGCACTACGTGGTTCTGGCCGATCTATTCCAGGAGCAGGCGGAGCGCACACAGGCGACGGTGAATGCCGCTGCTGCCAAGGCGGGCAAGCCGAACGTGGAAGCGAAGGGCCTGCTCTACGGTCCTAACGCGATCGAACAGATCTGCGCGGCCAAGAACGTGGACCTCATCCACATTGCGACGCCGCCCTATTTTCACCCGGCTCACTTTGAAGCGGCGGTGGCGAGTGGCAAGCACATCTACTGCGAGAAGCCCGTGGCGGTGGACGTGCCGGGCGTGAAGCGGTTCCGCGCCGCCGGGCAGCGCGCTAAATCGAGTGTCGCGGTGGGCTTCCAACTGCGCCATGCTACTCCGTATGTGCAGCTTGTGGAGAGGGTGAAGCGCGGCGATATCGGCGACCTCGTCTGTGGTTTGACCAACTACTATGCCGGCCCGATTCCGCGCCCGGCTTGGCCGAACGCGACGGTGAAGGAACGGCGCTTGCGGAACTGGGTCCACGATCGCGTCCTTTCGGGCGACATCCTGGTGGAGCAAAACATCCATTTGATCGACGTCACCAACTGGTTGCTGGGCGGGTTGCCCGTGAAGGCCAGCGGGACGGGTGGCCGTAAAGGCCGCACCGATGCGGGTGACGCGTGGAGCCACTTCAACGTCAACTACACGTACCCGAACGGCGTGGACATCACCGTGACCTCGACACAGTTCATAGATGGCGCCTGGGATGTGGCGATGCGCTACTTCGGGGCGACGGGTAACGCTGAGATGCACTATGACGCGCCAGTGCGCATCACCGGAGCGAACAAGTGGGACTTTGCCGGCTTGGGCGCCCCCGCTCAATCAACGGACACAGCTGCTGCCGTCACCGGCGCGTTCAAGGGCGCGTTAGACGATGCGGACGCGATGAAGCAGAAGCACTTTATTGAGACGATTACTTCGGGTAAGTTCACGAACGAATCGGACCAGGGCGCGACATCAACGTTAAGCGCCATTCTGGGCCGTCAGGCCGCCTACACCGGCCGTCCGTGGACATGGGACGAACTCATGAACGTCACTGAGGTTTGGGACGCGCAACTCGACGTCGCGAAACTCTAAACCCGACGCCGGCTGCCACTAGACCAAAGGCAAGACAGCCCCAGGCGAACCAGTCTCCGAGGCGAGTATAAGGCGTGACCGCCGATTCGTAGTTGAAGCGGAAGCGCCCGTACGCCTCCGTGTGGTCGGGTAGTGTTTGCGTGATGCGCCCGGCCGGATCGATGGCCGCGCTGATGCCGTCGTTGGTGGCTCTGATCACCCAGCGTCCATTCTCAACCGCGCGCATGCGGGCGATCTTGAGGTGCTGCTCGCGGCCCGCCAAATGTCCAAAGTAACCATCGTTGGAGATGTTGAGCAAAACCTCCGCGCCATTGTTCACGAAGCGGCGGACGAGGTGCGGGAACGCCGATTCGTAACAGATGAACGTGCTGAAGCGATGACCGCCGGCGGGTGTCACCACCACCTGAGAGCCGGGCGTGAAATCCCCGGTCTCACTCGAAATCCGGTTGACGAAGCCGAAGAAGGGCGGGATGAACTCGCCGAACGGGACAAGGTAGATCTTGTCGTATCGCGAGACCGGTTGGCCTTCGGCGGAGACTGTGGTGGCCGAGTTGAGCGGTGCACCGTTTGCAGTACGGGTAACGTTGCCGATCACGATCGGCGTGCGTGTGCTGCGGGCGAGGGTGTTAACGGTGTCGCGGAACGTCGCGTTCTCCTCGTAGTAGAAGGGCGCGGGCGCTTCAGGCCAGGCGATGAGATCGGGCTTTGGTTGGCCCGGAGTGAGCGCGCCGCGTAATGAAGCGAGGGTCATACGGTGGACCAGGTCGTCGTACCTCGCTTGGGTCCATTGCTCGGTCTCTGAGATGTTAGGCTGCACTACCACCGCCGTAGACGCGCCGCGCTGATATCGGGGCAGGGCAGGCAGCAGATAGATCGAGAGTGGCAGCACCAGCCACACTAGTTCCCAGCGCGCGCGGCGGATGACGGAGACGGCAATGGCAGCGGAGAACATGGCGAAGGCGAATGAGATGCCGTAGACGCCGGTGAAGGGCACGATGCGGAGCGGGATGCCCATATCGATGCCGGCGTTGCCAAGAGTGAACCAAGCGAAGCCGAGTGTGCCGTTGGTCCGCTCAATGCCGGTCCACAGGGCGGCGACACCGGGCAGAGCCCACGGCTGGTTCATGATGAGTCCGGCCAGCACGCCGAAGACAGCGAAATGCAAACCCTTGGCGAGGGCGAACAGGAAGAAGACGGCCCATCCCGCCACTTCACCCATGTTGCCGTGGAAGGCGAGGACGAACTGGATCCAGTAACAGACTCCAAACCAATAGACAAAGCCGCACGACCATCCTAGTAAGAAGCGGCGAAGGTGCCGCGGTTCGCGGGCCACAGTTACCAGCAGTGGTACCAGTGCGACGGTGGCGAGCACGGCGATGTCGAACTTAGGGACGCTGAGGATAAGAAGCAGGGCGGACAGAACCGCCAGGGCCAGGCTCAGGAGGGTTCGGCGCATGAGGCTTGTTCACTGACCATATCGGCCATGTAGGAACTGCGCACGAGCGGACCGCTGAAGGCCATCTTCAGACCGGCGGCGAGACCGTAGTCGCGGTAGGCGTCGAATTCGGCTGGCGTGACATAGCGCGCCACCGGCAGATTGCGCCGCGTAGGTTGCAGATACTGACCGATAGTGGCGACGTCGGCGTGGCCTTCTACGACAAGGTCGCGCAGCAGGGCATGGACTTCTTCGGTTTGTTCGCCAAGGCCAACCATGAGACCGGACTTAGTGAGCGACTCCGGACGGTACTGTTTGGCGAATCTAAGTACATCGAGGGACTGGCGGTAATTAGCCTGCGGGCGCACCCGCCGGTAGAGGCGGGCGACGGTCTCCATGTTGTGGTTGAAGACATGAGGGCCGGCGTCGAGGACGCGAGCGACAGCGTCAAGATCGCCGCAGAAGTCCGGCGTCAGGACTTCCACGCGGGCGCCGGGCAGTGCCTGGCGAACCTCGCGTACGGTTTCGGCGAAGTGGTAGGAGCCGCCATCGGCCAAATCGTCACGATTCACGGCGGTGATCACCACGTAGCGCAGGTTCATCTCCGCCGCCATGCGGGCGACGTTGGCGGGCTCGCTGGAATCGAGGGTGAACTCGCGCTTCTCCGGGTTGCCCTTGGGAACGGAACAGAAGCCGCAACCGCGTGTGCAGAGGTTGCCCAGGATCATGAAGGTGGCTGCTCCGCGGTGAAAGCACTCGTGCATGTTCGGGCAGCGCGCGGATTCGCAGACGGTATGCAGGTTGAGGCGGCGGAGATCGCGCTTCAGGCTATCGACGGCCACGAAATGGGTTTCGCCTTTGCGAAGCCATTCGGGCAGGCGCGGACCGCGCGGTTTGATCTGGACGAGCGAATCGGTTGGCGGCGAAGACACTACCTAATAGTCTCGCTTGATCGGGTTCTTATAGCCAAGTGCCTCAAGATCGGCCTTCAAAACAGAGAGGGCGGCGGTGTTGACAGCCGGTCCAATGAGGACGCGGAAATAGCCTTCCGTGCCTGGAGCGGGAATCATGCGCGCTTTGTATCCCTTTCCTTTCAGGAGATCCACCAACAGTTCAGCCTCGGCGCGCTTTGTGGCGGCCACTTGCCAATATGAGCCCGTAGGCGGCGTGTCAGTGGCAGCGGGCGCAGGGGCAGGCGCCTTTTCTTCCGGCGGCGGGGCTTGTTTCTTTACCGCGGCCGGTTTCTCAACCGGCTGGTCGGCGGGCGGATTCACGGCCGACGGCGCGCTGGAGGGCTGCACCGGCGTCTCCATCGGCGTAGTGGGTCGTTCCGACGGCCTCGTGGTGGAGGCGACTTCCGTCTTTCCGGGAGCGGAATTGCGTCCCACGATGTAGCCCATCGCAAAGAACACGCCCAGCAGCACCACCACAATGAAGAAGACGCTGAGCAGTTGCTTGTTGCCGAGGATCAGTTCGAACTCGCCCTCTTCGTTGGTTGGCATAAAAACATTTTACGCCTTTTCTGTAGTTTTATCGGCGGCGGCTCCGAGGATGCGACTCACCGAGGTGAGAATGTCCATCGGTAGCGGGAAAACTATGGTTGTGTTTTTCTCGGCTCCGATCTCGACCAGGGTTTGCAGATAGCGCAGTTGGATGGCTGCGGGCTGATGCTGGATGACCTCAGCAGCCATGGCCAGTTTTTCGGCAGCGACGTATTCGCCCTCGGCGTGGATGATCTTGGCGCGGCGTTCCCGCTCGGCTTCCGCCTGACGGGCGAGGGCTCGGATCATGACTTCGGCGAGGTCCACCTGCTTTACTTCAACCATGCCGACCTTCACCCCCCACGGTCCGGTGTGTTGGTCGAGCACGGATTGCAGCCTCACATTCAACTTCTCACGCTGGCTGAGCAACTCGTCGAGCTCCACTTCGCCCAACACGCTGCGGAGGGTTGTTTGCGCCAACTGCGAGGTGGCGTAGAGGTAATTGCTGACTTCAATGGTGGCCTTGGTGGGATCGACGACGCGGAAGTAGATGACCGCGTTCACCTTCACGGTGACATTGTCGCGGGTGACGACGTCCTGCGATGGCACTTCCATGGCCTCCAGGCGCAGGGAGAGGCGGACCATGCGGTCGATGGGTGCGAAGACGAAGATGACGCCAGGACCTTTGGGCTGCTCCAGGACGCGACCAAGACGGAAGATGACGCCGCGTTCGTACTCGGCCAGGATCTTCACTGACGATGCGAAGTAGAAGAGAACGACTGCCAGAATGATCAAGACAACCATGTAGAGGCCTCTTTCTTATTACGCGCAAGCGGGCTAGGTGAGCGGTTGAACCCGCAACCGGAGTCCTTCGACAGCAACGACACGCACTTGGGAGCCAAGCGGTACTACTGTATCCGAATCCGCATCCCAATATTCGCCGTGGACGAATACCTTGCCCGACGGGCCGAGAGCGGTCCATGCCTTGCCGATCTCTCCGATCATGCCGGAATCCCCGGTGAGGACCTTGCGGCGATGCGCGCGGACCGCGAGCGAGGCGAGGAAGACGGTGATAAGGGAGAACGGCAGCGCGACGGCCAGCGCCGTGACCAGCTGAATTCGCATCTCCGGCGGTCCATCGATCAGCAGTACAGCGCCCATCACTAGAGAGATGGCTCCGCCGACGCCCAGCACGCCGTGCGACGTGTAGAGGGCTTCGAGGACGAATAGCACCACAGACAGCAACAGCAGGGCCACGCCCAGCCAGCGGATAGGCAGCACGGAAAGTGCGAAGAGTCCCAGGACCAGTAGGATGCCACCGGCGACCCCGGGCGCCACCAGGCCGGGATGAGTGAATTCGACATACAAGCCGAGCGCACCCAATATGAGGAGCAGGAAGGCAATGTTGGGATCGCTGATGGCCCAGAGAACGCGCTCACGGATGCCGGGTTCAAAGGCGATGACCTGTGCGTTCGCGGTGTGCAGCGTGGCTGTGGCGCCATCGAAGCGGGTAATCTGGCGGCCGTCCAACTGACGGAGCAAGTCGGCCTCATCGCGTGCGACGATCTCGATCAAATGTTCCTTCAGCGCCTCGGTTTCTGTGAACGCCTGTGCCTTTAGGACGGTGGCTTCGGCAAGGGCGGCATTGCGGCCGCGGCGATTGACGACGCTGCGCAGCCAGGCGGTAGTGTCGTTCTCCACCTTGTGGCGCATGGTCTGGTCCATCTCCTGGCCGAGGAGCACTGGCGAGGCGGCTCCGGTATTTGTGCCAGGCGCCATGGCAGCGATGTCGGCGGCTTCGAGTAAGAAGAAGCCGGCGGAAGCCGCGCGCGCGCCGCTCGGACCCACCCACACGGCGATGGGCACGTTGGAGGCCACCATGCGGGCGACGATGCTGCGCGATGCGTCGAGCAGGCCGCCGGGCGTATTCAAACGAATGAGGACTAAGTCGGCGTGCTCGTTATTCGCTTTATCGAGAGCTTGGTCTAAGATGCCGGCGGTAACGGGGGCGATGATGCGATCGACAGTGACAGTCATTACTTTCGGACGGGATTGGGCGATGAGCGACGCGGAAAACAGCGCTGCGAAGACCACTCCGCGCGGGAAGGTGGACATAGTAGTGCGCCTCAATTCTATTGTGAGTCGCGCGAAGGTGGATGGCAAGGGCTGTCGCGACAATAGGTGGAAGTGTCGAACTGTGTCGAATTCCGTCGAGGGGAGGGGCTCACAGCGGAAATCGTCAATTCTGTCGAATTGTGTCGAAGGCCGTCGAAAGTCGGCGTTTGGGCGAGGTTGGGGCGTGATTCCAGAGTGCCACTCTTCGCAATTGTGGGAATCCTTGGGGCGCTGGAAGATAGCGACCGCAGGGAGGAGGACTCCGGCGGGGGCGGTGGGGTTGCCTCCCGGCCGGGTAGCGATTGTGCATGAGATGCGGACATATTGGGACTCTCCTGGAGTGATTGTCAGGGATGAGTTGCGGGGAATCGGACTCGCAAATCCTGAAATTGTTGATAACGCTTGGAAAAGATTGTTGATTTTGTCGTGACCGACCTGCGGAGGTTAGGCGAAATGGCCTTGACTGTGGCGCCGAAGTTCATTCACCGAACGGCGGGCCGTCACGTCCGCTAGGGCGGCTCCGGCAAGTCAGTTGAGGCCGGCGAATCGGTTTTACAGATGCATGAATTCACGCTGGCGTAGAAAGGTTAAGAGCCTCAAACTTCTCGCTCGGTAACATCATATTCGAGGTCGAATTTCTCGAAGGTGATCAGATCACGGAGTCCTACATTCCGGCGGTGTATGAGCTTTCGCCGGTGGACATTGATGGACAGAAGGCAAGGCTACTGGATTTAGTTAGGCAGAAAGGGCTTAAGCTGATTGTGTTGAGTCCATCTTACGGGGCGGAGTGTCTACTACTGGTGGAAAAGTGGACCATTGAGAAGCTGTCGTCCGAGGTTAAAAGCGTGGTGTTTAGCGCTCGGTCTCCAGTCTCCTCACTGTGACTTGCCTGAGTCGAAACCAGGCCAATCGCGGAGCCCGCCATGATCGAGTTGCCGTGACCGTTGTTGCGGATTCCCGCCGACCCCGAACACCTGGCGCCTCGTGCTCAACGCGGTTTGGCGCTGGCATACTACCCAGCGCGGGTCCAGTGTGTCGCCAGGGAATCGAACGAGGCGGTGGACGTTCGGATCGAGGATGGAGATGATGTTGCCATCCACCTCGATGGCGTAGGGAACCACAACGGGGTCGCGATAGATTCGCAGCACGCGCTCGCGATGCTGGTCTTGCCGCTGCCCGTGTTGCCGTAGAGAAAGAGCGACCGGTATGCGATCAGAGCCGGTTCCCAGGCGGTCGAGGAACGCGACCGGCAATACCATGTCCGCGAATGCCTCGCGGAGTTGCTCCTGATTCAACTCCACTACCGCGGATTGGGCTCTTACAACGCGTTCATATGGGGAAAGGGAGACCGGAGCGGGTCCCGCATATTGGCACCCTTCCATCCTCGCGGACGCTTGCAGGCGTCCGGATGTGGTAAGCCGTGGCTGTGCCGTGCAGCCAGATGGACCGCAGAATCAGATCGCTGATTACCGTTTCAGGCAATTGCAAGTCGTCCACGGTGACAGGGATGGCGGGCCAGTCGGGTTTGTCCGCCAGCAATGGAACGGTTGAAGTCACTCTTTATGCTTTCCTAATACTTTGGTTGTCTTCTTTTATCATTTTTTAAGGTATCAGCGAATAGGCTGAAGCTGAAAGGGTGGGACGACACATGTCAACCGCTGCTTTAGCACCGCTGGCTTCGGCGTCCGGGTTGGCCCCTGAACCAAGGAGCATCACCGTCGTCGCTACGTCCGTTGACGCGACTCTGTCTGCTTTGCGGGAGGCGGGTATCCTGGCGCACCGCCTACATGGTTCCATTCGCTTGATTGTGACCCAGATCGTACCTTACCCACTTCCCCTCTCCCGTCCGCCCGTGCCGGGGGAGTTCAATGCGAGGCGCTTTCGTGTCCTGGCAGACGGTAACAAGGTCCCAACCAAGATACAGATCTGCCTGGGCCGCGATCAGTTAGAAACCTTGCACCGCGTGCTTCCGCCCCATTCGACGATTGTAGTCGGAGGGCGCAAGACCTGGTGGCCAACCAGAGAGAAGCGATTGGCTCGCCAGTTGCAAAGATCCGGGCACGATGTAGTGTTTACCTCTTTCGAGGGAGGCTAAAATCCTCACTTCTGGCGACGCTATTCCGGACCATGGAGGCGGATACTCAGGAGTGAGGAGAGACACGTGAACCCAACCACAGCAATGGCGCCGGTAGGCGATGAGCAGGCGGTCGAACTAAGCAGGAATGTCATTCGGGCGTTTGAGAATTTGAGCGGTTCGCACCCCGGTTTTCGGCCGGCACATGCGAAAGGGATTTTGCTAAGCGGTGTGTTTGTCCCTTCGGCCGCAGGGAGTTTCCTGACGCGCGCGCCGCACCTGCATCGGGCGTCGACGCCCGTGAGCGTTCGCCTTTCGGACTTCGCCGGCGTTCCGAACATCCCAGACGGCGCTGCCGATTCCAGCCCGCGCGGAATGGCCATCCGGTTTCACCTCGCCGAGCATGTTCACACCGACATCACGGGGCATTCGGTGAACGCATTTCCAGGTCGGACGGCGGAAGAGTTTGTGGAGTTCCTGCAGGCAGTTCATGGAGGCGGACCGAGCATCCAGGCGTTTCTTGCGACACACCCCGCCGCCTTGGCATTCGTCCAAGCCCCAAAGCCGACGCCTTCCAGCTTCGCCGAGGAATCCTTCTATGCCGTCTGCGCCTACAAGTTCATCGATGCGGACGGTGTGAGCCAATACGGGCGGTACCGGGTTGTGCCAGAGATCCAGAGCCACTATCTGGATGCCGCCGAGGCAGCGGCCAAACCGGCCGACTTTCTCTTTGATGAAATCCGGGCGCGCCTGGCTACTGCGCCGGTGAAGTTCAGAATCATTGTGCAACTGGCCCAGGACGGAGACGTTGTGGACGATTCCACCATTCAGTGGCCGGCGGAGCGGCCGGTGCTGGAGTTCGGCACGCTGGAACTGACGAGTGTGATCCCGAACAATGATGACGAACAGCGGCATATCATCTTCGATCCGATTCCGCGCGTGGATGGCATTGAGTCGTCGGCCGATCCCTTGTTGGAGGCCCGCGCGGCTGCGTACCTCATGAGCGGCCGGCGCCGGCGGAAGATGGCGCAGGGCGATCTGTGAGGGTGATGCGCCTGACTGGCGGCGCGTTGGTGGAGGCCAGCGCGCCACAGCCCGCGCCAGGACCCGGTGAACTACTGATCCGCGTCTTCGCCGCAGGTGTTACGCCGACGGAACTCGTGTGGTATCCGACTACGCATACCAAGGCTGGTGAGCCGCGGATGGGGGCTATACCGGGGCACGAGTTCTCCGGTGTGGTTTCGTCCGTGGGCAGCGGCGTGGAAGGGTTCGCGCCGGGTCAGGAAGTCTTCGGCATGAACGACTGGTTCGCAGACGGAGCCAGCGCGGAATACTGCCTCACGACGGCAATGTTCGTGACTGCGAAACCGGCGCGCCTGAGTCATGTGGAGGCGGCGTCGGTTCCGATTGGCGCGCTGACCGCCTGGCAAGGACTCTTTGATCACGCGTCGCTGCAGCCGGGTGAGCGTCTGTTGGTGCACGGAGGGGCGGGTTCGGTTGGCCTCTTTGCCGTACAACTGGGAAGGCATCGGGGTGCGCACGTGATTGCCACCGCGTCAGCGCGAGACTCCGGCTTCGTGACCGGGTTAGGCGCGCAACAGGTGATCGACTACCGTAAGGGTCGCTTCGAGGAGAGTGTAGGGAAGGTGGATGTAGTGCTCGACACGGTAGGCGGCCAGACGCTGGAGCGATCCTGGGGTGTGCTGAATCCGGGTGGACGGTTGGTGACGGTGGCTGCCGATGAGGAGAAGACGGAACGGGCGAAGAAGGTCTTCTTCATCGTCGAGCCGAACGCGAGTCAACTTCGCGCGATCGCAGATCTGTTGCAAACTGGTCAAATGCGAACCAGTGTGGCCGCAGTCGTGCCGTTTTCAATGGCGGCGGATGCGTATGTCGGCCGGGTAGAGAAATCCGGTCCGGGCAAGCTAGTGGTGGACGTTGAGCCGGAGAGGACTGAGCAATGAATAGACTCAAGGGGAAGCGGGCGCTGATCACAGGCGGCACAACTGGTATCGGCCTGGAAACGGCACGCCAGTTCATCAGTGAGGGCGCTAGGGTGGCGATCACAGGCAAGAATCCGGTCACTCTGGAAGCAGCCCGCAAGGAGTTGGGCGACGGCGCGCTGGTGCTATCTTCGGATGCCAGCGACGTGGCGGCGCAGAAGGAACTGGCGGCGGTCATCAAGACGGAGATGGGCGCGCTCGACGTTCTCTTCCTCAACGCGGGTTACGCTGAGTTGAAACCGCTAGAGCAGTGGGATGAGGCCTCTTACGACCGGGCATTTGCGGCCAACCTGAAGGGTCCGTTTTTCCTGGTACAGGCCCTGCTCCCGGTATTTGCGAATCCTGCCTCCATCATCCTGACTACGTCGGTGAACGCGCACATCGGAATGCCGAACAGCTCGGTCTACGGCGCCACCAAGGCGGGGCTGCTCTCACTGGCGAGAACCTTTTCCGGGGAACTCATTTCGCGCGGTATCCGAGTGAACGCTGTAAGTCCGGGACCGATTTCGACTCCGCTCTACGGAAAACTCGGTTTTACGGAAGCAGACCTGTCGGCGGTTGCCAAGTCGATTCTGGCGCAGGTTCCCGCCGGGCGCTTTGGCGAACCGAGCGAGGTTGCCCAGGCCGTAGTGTTCTTCGCGTCGGACGAATCCAAGTACACTGTTGGCAGCGAACTGATCATCGATGGCGGCATGATCAATCTTTAGTCCGCGGCGCAGCGAAACCCGACGGCGCCCGAACGATCCTTGGTCGGTCCCATCAGCAGGTACTTGCCGTGCTCGGTGAGCTTGTAAGCTTGCGGGAAATACCAGTGCGATCCCTGCGGCTGATAGTAGCTACCGCCGCGCAGAATGCCGGCGCGTGTGTGCTCATCGATGTATTCATCGGTCCATTGCCAGACCACTCCTGTGGTGTCGAGCACGCCAAACGGGCTGGCCGATTCGGTGCGGCCGGTGGTGGGCGGAGGCGCCATCGTGCGGCCTCGATCGACAGCCGGGACGCGACTATCGTCCCAGTCATTGCCCCACGGGTAACGGCGGCCGTCGGTTCCTTGGGCTGCGTATTGCCATTCCCATTCGTGCGGTAAGCGCTTGCCGGCCCAAGCCGCGTAAGCGCGAGCGTCTTCCAGGCTGACCCAGGTAACCGGCTTGTTGTCCCATCCCTCGGGATACGCCCCATTGCGCCAGTCCTTGAGGAAGTTATGGTCATCGGCGGGATGATACTTGGCAGCCTTCAGGAAGTCACTGAACTGGCGATTTGTGACCAAGGTCCGGTCAATGAAGTAGGGCTTCAACTGCATGTGGTGGAGGTGGTGGCGGCGTGCGGATGGTTCCCACGGATACTGGACATCGACACCGTCATCGTTGTGGCCTTCCACTTCGATACCGTGCATTTCGAAGTCGTACTCGCCGCCAGGGATGCGGACCATGCCCGTGGGAGCTTCGGTGTAGGCCTTAGTGGGGGCTATGTCCACCAGTTTCTGCGGCAGGCTCTTCCATTGATTCGAAAACGAGGATAGCGTAGCGCTGGGGGGAGTCAACTTGACGCCGTCCTTCGATGTGGCAAGAATCGCGCCGTAGCCGCCGGCTTCCAAGTCGAACGACAGGCGGGCGCGCCCGTTGACCAGCGCCGGAGTTAACCGAGCCCCATTCCAGAGGTCGTAATAGTGGGCGCCCTCTGAGGCGGGTAAGTCGATCTGTGCGCCAGCGACCGCATACTCATTGCGGTTGACGATGGTCCACAGGGTGCGATCAGTTCCGGGGAACTTGCTGGCAAAGACGCCATGGCGAAGGGTTGGCGTATGCGGTTCCCAATCCTGGCTGACCAGGAGCTCGGCGTAGGCGCGCTCAATGCCAGAGATACGGCGCAGTGCCTCCGCATCGCGCGGCGTGATGCCGTTCCAGATGCCCCAGATGTTCTCCCAGCTTTCGAAGCCGACACCGTTGAAGAAGGCGTGTTGCAGATCGTCAGTATGGTCGCGCGCCCAGCGGCGGCAGATGTTCACCATATGACGCGGCTCCATCCACTTGTAGCGGCTGACGGTGGGCGTGAAGTTATAGCCCCAATATCCCCAGCTCTGAATATTCCAGCGCAGCATCTCGTCGGATTCCATAGCGTTCTCCGGCTCCAGAACGACGGGGTGGGCGGTGGCGTCGGAGGCTTCCCGGAAGCTGAGAGGGATGCCGCTGAATGTGTCGCCGTTGATGCCGTCGGCATGGATTTCGGCCATCAGTTGGGCGTCGGCGGTGGCGAAGGAGACGCCGGGGGGTGTGGTGCCCTGGTCCCAGGGCATGGAGGGGAAGAAGACACGGACGCCGCGGCGATGGAAGTCGGCCACCATCTGTCGAATGCCTTCCACGCCACCAGGGAGGTCGCGGACGTGATCGAACTGGCTGCGTGAATCGATGCCAATGTTGGGATAGATGGCCCAAACCAGGACGCTGTCGATACCGCCATAGCGCTTCTCGACGTCGTCAACGTAGCGGTCGACGGTATAGCGGCGCGTGGCGGGGTCGTAGAAGTAGCGATCTTCCACCATCATCTGAGGCTGGATGAAGTTGCGTTGCGTCCAGCGGAATTCGGGGCGCTCGTATTCGTGGGAATCGAAGCCGGAACGGATGCGCTTCTCGGCGCGCCAGTGCTTCAGCTCTTCCAGCCATTGCGGCCAGTCCTGTGGTGTGGGCGGACCCTGGAAGATCTCACCCTCGGGACGGTACTTCACGTCTTGGGGCAGGGCTAGAGGACAGAGCAATAGCAGTGAGAGAAGGGCGATGGCGGAGCAACGAAGCATGTGAGGATTGTATCCGTTGTTGACTAGGGTTGGCGGGGCATGAAATGCTCGTTGTCGAGATGAAGAGACGAGCCTTCCTTGGTACCGCCGTGGCGGGCGCGGCTGTGCCGCAGGTGCACGCGGTTCCGGTGGCGGCGCCAGTGAAGATGAAGCTGGGCACGCAGCACTCGGATGCGGATGAGGTGCTGACGGTGATGGCGGCGTTCGGCATCATGAACGTCTGCAGCGGCAACGTCAGTGCGAAGCTGGACGAGAAGTGGTCCGTGGATGGGCTGAAGCGGCTGCGCGAAAGGGTGGAAGGGCATGGCATCACGCTCGAGATGGTGCCGCTTCCGTTGAGCTCACTACCGATTGAGAAGGTGGAGATGCCCAACATCCTGCTGGGCCGCAGTCCGGAGCGGGACCGCGAGATCGACGCCATCTGCCTGATGATCCGCAACTGCGCGGCGGCGGGAATTCCGGCCGTGAAGTACAACATGAGCCTTCTTGGCGTGGTGCGCACGGAACCCACCGTGGGGCGCGGCGGCGCACGCTACAGCACCTTTGTCTACGACAAGGCGAAGCAGGATGAACTGACAGCTGCGGGCAAAGTGGACGCCACTCTGTTTTGGGAGCGGATCGACTACTTCCTGAGCCGGGTGGTTCCGGTGGCGACGGAGAACAAGGTGCGGCTGGCGTGCCATCCACACGATCCGGGCATGCCGCGGCCGAAGGGATTCCGTGGGATCGACCGGGTGTTGGGTAGCGTGGATGGCATGAAGCGCTTCGTCGCCCTGCATGAGAGCCCCTACCATGGGTTGAACTTCTGCCAGGGCACGGTGAGCGAGATGCTGGAAGAGCCGAACCGCGAGCTGGGGGATGTGATCCGGTACTTTGGGTCGCGGAAGAAGATCTTCAACGTGCATTTCCGCAATATTCGGGGGCGATTCCTCAATTTTCAGGAGACGTTTCCAGACGATGGCGACGTAAATATGTTGAGCGCGCTGCGAGCGTACAAGGAAGTGGGCTACGACGGAATGCTGATGCCGGACCATGTTCCCAAGATCGAGGGCGATCCCGGCGGGCGGCAGGCATTCGCCTACGCGTTTGGCTATATACAGGCGCTGCTGCAGGTAGTGAAGGCGGAGGGTTGAGATGAAGTTGGCCGTAGATTGGGTTCCGATGGAGTGGCCGGCGGCGTGGGACACAGCCAAGCTGGAACTGCTCCGGGGCACGGCCGTGAATTGCCTGTTACACGGGCCAGCCGGCTTTGAGGCGCCGGCGATGGAACAGGTGACGCTGATTCCGGATTGCCCGTGGCCAGGCCTGCCTCCGCGCGACGGCAGCTCGGCGGGGCCGACGGGCAATCCGTGGATAGATGCCAATGGCTGGCAAGTGCGTTTGGCGAAGGCACACGATGCGCAGAAGCCGGTGTGGCTGGCGAGCGGGAAGGTGGAGTCGGCGAACTACGCGATGGCGGCCGCCGATGCGGCGATGTGCGGCGGACGCTGGGTGGTGAAGCTGGACGACCAGGTTGCCGCCGGTGTGGCCGCAGGGCATGCCGATGCCGTGAAGGCGTGGAAGGATCTGACCCTAGCGCTGGGCTTCTTTGAGAAGCACCGGGAATGGGCGGCGATGGAGCCGGTGGCGAAGCTGGCGATTGTGTCGGACTTCAAGGAGATGAATCCGGGTGAGTTATTAAACCTGGCGGCGCGGCAGCACGTGGGTTACCGGATTGTCTTGAAGGACTCGCACGCGATCTCGTTCGCGGGTATGGAAGCGGTGCTCTACGCCGACGATCAGCCGCCGGCCAAACCGCTGCTGGCGGCGATGGAAGCGTTCGCGCGCGAAGGAGGCCTGTTGATGGCTCCGCGGCCGACGGCCGAGCTGGTTTCGGCTGTGGGACCAGTGATCGATACACAGATCCGGACGGTAGTGCATCGCTTAGGGAAGGGAAGGCTGGCCGTGCCGTTGAAGGAATGGGACGATCCGTTTCTGCTGGCCAGCGACGCGCACTTACTGATGAGTTACAGGCACGATCCGGTAAGGCTATTCAATGCGGGGCTGTTGATTCCCTATGTGACATCAGGCGCGGGCCGAACGGTGGTGCAACTGGTGAACTACGTGGGCAACGAATCGGCGAACTTCGTTTCAATGGCTGTGCAGACGGTGTGCCGCGCGGCACGCTGGTGTACTCTTGAGACACCTGAGCCGCGGCCGTTGGAGTTACACCGCGAAGCCGGACGCATCGAATTGAGGCTGCCTCCGTTCCGAACTTACGCTGCGATTGAGATAGAAGGATGAGCACCATGGGTAATCCGATGTGTCCAGGCAGGATGTCGCGCCGGCGTTTACTGGCAGGTATGGGCGTGGCGGCGGCGGGCGGGGTTCTTCGCGCGCAGGGTTCGCCGATGGCGCCAACCGCTCCGGTGGCGGTGGCGAAGTGCTCCACGTATGGACCGGAGGTGACGGCGACCTTGGACCGCATGTTCGACCAGTTGGGCGGCCTGGGCCGGATTGTCAAAGGCAAGACGGTGGCGATCAAGGTGAACCTCACTGGCTTGCCGACGATGCGGCTGGGCTATGCGCCGGTGGAATCGACAACGTACACGCATCCGGCGGTGATCGGCGCGGCGATCCATTTGATGGACCGGGCCGGGGCGCGGCGCATCCGTCTGGTGGAGTGCGCGTTTCTGACGGCGGAGCCGCTGGCTGAGTTCATGCTGCGCGCGGGTTGGGAACCGCGAAACCTGGCGAACGCCGGGGCGCGGGTGGAGTTTGAGAACACCAACTTTCTCGGGTCCTACAAGAGCTATGCGCGATTGATGGTTCCGGGGCGAGCGCTGTTGTTCCCGGGGTTCGATTTCAACCGCGCTTATGAAGAGTGCGACGTGATGGTGTCGATGGCGAAGTTGAAGGAGCACGCGACAGCGGGCGTGACTCTCTCGATAAAGAACATGTTCGGAACCACGCCGTGCACCATTTACGGCGATCAGGCCGGGGAAAACGAACCGAGCGAAGTGCCGCGCGGCGGGCGCGGGCGGGTGTTCCACGCCGGGGAGCGGCCCCCTTCGAAAGGCTCGCTGCCGGAGTTGGATCCGACCACGCCACGCATTGATCACTACCGGATTCCGCGCGTGATTGTAGACATCGTGAAAGCACGGCCCGTCCACTTGGCCATCATCGACGGCATACAGAGCATGGCTGGCGGCGAGGGCGCGTGGAACGGGCCGCAGTTGAAAGCGGTGAGTCCCGGAATTCTGGTAGCCGGCACCAATGCGGTGACTACCGACGCCGTAGGTACCGCGTTGATGGGCTTCGACCCGATGGCGGAGCGAGGGACAGCTCCGTTTGAGCTTTGCGACAGCACATTGCAGTTGGCTGAGATGCAAGGTCTGGGTACGCGGGATCTGAAGCGCATTGAGGTAGTAGGCACTCCGATCAAAGATGCAGTGTTCCCGTACCGGCCGCACTGGCTGCGACCGCGGCAGGAAAAAATGGGGACAGGCACGAATTTCCTCCCGCGGGAGGTCTTGTAGTTTCAGTAGCCCGATAGGGGTCGGAAAATCATGCCAGTCCGCCATTTTTTGGGCGGCAGGAAAAATTGGGGACAGGCAGGAGTTTCCTCCCGCGGGAAGTCGTGTAGTTTCGTAGCCCTATAGGGGTTCGGAAAATCGTGCCAGTCCGCCATTTTTTGGGTAGTTACTCGTAGGTATCGGTGTGGCCCTGCGGTTCGGCAACGGCGACGCCTGGATCCTTGCGGTGTCGCCATTTTCCGTCGACGGTGAAGGGTTCAGTTTTGCGTCCATTCCAGTTGGCTGACATGGCGGAGTTCGCGCTATCGAGGTGGTAGACCACCAGTTCGGGGAGAAAGACACGCTTTTCGCGGGGCCACTGGAGGGCGAAGGCCATGTCGCCGCGGGCGGCCGAGGTGTGCTGTTGAGGATACGTCAAGCGACCGGATTTGGCATGCCATAGCTGGAAGAAGCCGATGGGAATCCAGCCACCATATTGTTGAATGGCGACCCTGGTCCCGATGGGGAAGCTTTCAAGGTGGATCCACGAATTGTTTTCGTGAAGCAGGCGCGGCATCTCCATGAAACGCCGCCAATCGTCGTGCGCGCGGACCATGAAGCGGTCTACGCCATAGATACTCTCCTGGTCGATGGCGACTTTTTCGAGGATAGGCCGCGTGAGGGGCGGAAGGACGATATCGGCATCAATGTGGAGCAGCCATCCATCGCGGTCGAGCTTCTCCAGCCCGGCATTGATACCCGCGCCTTTGCAGAACCGGCCTTTGCGCGTCTCCAGCGCATCGGTTGGGACGCACTGGACGTTCCAATACTCACAGATGCGGCGAGTGTCTACATCCTCATGGGATGTGACGACAACCATCCGATCGAATAGGGACCTGTGGTGCGGCAAGGTAGCCGCCAGAAAATCATGGTACCGATCGCACACTACTACACATTCCAGTTTCACAGAAGTAACTCACTTTCCATTAGTTCAGATAGATCCGGTTGGCCTATAACACCCGTTGCGCGGTACTTAGAGGGCGTCCCGGTTGCGGTTTCAGATTAAAGATGCAGATATGATCGAAGGCCCACAGGTTAACGGCGGCGATGCCGAGAGCGAGGGAGCGTTGCACTTCTTTTTCCCACGGGTAGCCGGCAACGAACACCGGGATTAGGTGACGAATATCGGCGCCCGTCCAGTCCTGATCCAAGGCGAAGCGCGGCGCGGTAAGAGCGAGGTCGAGATCACGGCACCAGGCACCGAAATCCAGAGCCTCCATTTTCAGGCGGTCAAACCCGGCGGTGGACTTATGGGACCACTCCATCGGGAAATTCACATAGTGATTCAGCCGGCCACCCAGTGTATGAATGCCGGCGGGATGGGGATAATTAACGTCGTAGGGAAAGAGCACCTCCAGCACGGCGTCCGGATACAGTGCGCGAAGGTAAGAGCCGAGTTGGCCGACATAGTCGCGGAGGCGGTTTCTGAGGAAGGTGGCGTCGGCTGCGCCGTTCACGGCCGTCTCGATCGGGAAGGTGACCTGCGTCTCCATCTCGAGCGGCGACATGCTGTGCCCCTCGACGATCACGGTGACGGTCGGGGCCGTCAGGTCGGGGAAGACGTCGACGGGCATCCTCGATGCCACAATGCTTCCTCCGACCATCAGAAGCAGCGCGATCGCGAGGACGCCGAAGCGGTTCGCGAGCGACCAGCGAATGAGCAGATTGATCACGGGCGGCTCCCTTGGTGCTCAGTGCGCATGACCGGGTCCAAAGGCGGCGGGAGAGAGGGCAGCGAGCTTGACGGCGTAGGCGCCGTGCGTCGCGACGCGCTCTCCGCTTCGCAATCCTGAGCGCACTTCGACGTACCCAGCGTCGCGAATGCCGATTTCGAGTTCGCGCTTCTGGAAAAGTTCTCCCTCGAGCATCACGTACACGGTCGCCAGGCCTTGGTTGAGCACGACCGCGCCTTCCGGGATCGCGACTACTACGCTCGACTTGCTTGTCTCGAGCAGCAATGTCGCTAGCATGCCGGCCTTCAGCAGGCCATCGGCGTTGGGCATCTGGTAGCGAATCACCAGCGTGCGCGTCGAAGCGTCGACGATCGGTGCGATGTGCAGCATCCGGCCGCCGGTTCGAAGCACGTCGATCCCGCGCGACTCGAGCGCGGCCACGACCAACGTCGCTGTGGGCTCACGCGGCACGCGCGCCAGATCGAACTCGGAGATCCGACCCTCGATCCACACCGAGCCCGTGTCGATCAGGCGGAAGAGTTCATCGTCTGGATGCACGGACTCACCCACGACGCTGGCCGCACTGACGACGACTCCGGCGATCGGAGCGACGAGCGGCAGGCGAACAGTTTTCGCCTCGCGGTCCCGTACCTGGCTCGCACGGCTTGCGAGCAAGCGTTCGAGCGACTCTCGCGTCGTACGCGCCGACTGCTCGTCCGCCTTTGCGACCGCCAGGTTCTGTTGAGCCTGGTCATGCTGCTGCACGGTGCTCAGGCCCTCGGCGCGCAAGTTCGCGATGCGCGCGCTTTCTTTCGTCGCGAAGGCGAGCCGCGCTTCCGCCTCGTTCAGGGCGCGCGAGACTTCGAGCGCCTTGAGATCGATCTCGAGGTCGAGCGACTGGTACTGCAAATCGAGCGCGCGCAGTTGGGCCAGGTCACTGGCTGCGAGCGGCGGCTCGACGAAACCGAGCACCTGCCCAGCGGCCACACGATCGCCGAC
>JBDTMC010000047.1:0-26149 GCA_039934475.1 Bryobacteraceae bacterium
CAGATATTGGCTGGCCGCTGCCGCGGTGAAGCCATGTTCGTATAACGCGGGATCGACGTTCATGACGTGGCGGTATTCGAAACCGGGGCTGGTATTGAGAAAGCGGTCGATACCGCGCACCAACAGAGTCGAGATGACGAGTAGAATGCAACTTGCCGCAATCTGGCCTGAGATCAACACGAGACGCGTACGGTTCCCTGTCCCGCGCGGGCGAGTAGATTGCAGCGCGGGCGTCAACCCGAAGAACAGAGTCGCCAGACAAGCCATGGCCACAACGAAAAGTCCGACATGCGAATCGAACGCCGGGTTAAGGAATTGAGGAGCATTCAGTGCCATCAGAACGCCTCTAGCCACAGCGAAGCTGAGGAACAATCCCGCGATGGAGCCGAGCACGGCCAAGAGGAAACTCTCCGTCAAGAGTTGACACACAATGCGGCGACGTCCGGCGCCCACGGCGGAACGAATTCGTATTTCACTGGCACGCGCCAGACCTCGGGCCAGCTGCAGATTGCCGAGATTGGCGCAGGCGATGACGAGAACCAAAAGGACAAGCACCCCTCCCATGACGACCACCGGCACTGCTTCCCGCTCCATATGGGCGAGGTAAGCGCCGGGCTGTGCCTGCAGGAACTCACCGTCCCAGAAGATCTTCGGATGCTGCTCGCGCAAAGTTGTGACAAACGGGCGCAGCGAGTCCTCTGTCGCGCGGGGCGACACGCCTGGCTTCAGACGACCGTACAGCAGGACGCCCGACTCATAGTCGGTAAGCAGTTTGCTGCCTTCCACCAGATACGGTTGCCGATGAATCGGAACCCAGACATCGATGTTGTCGGGCTGAAGTCCGGTGAAGTCAAAAGGCGCGACGCCCGCCACTGTAACTGGCTTCTTGTTCAGGCGAATGACCTTGCCCACAACGGAAGGATCGGAACCGAAGCGGCGCTGCCAGAAGCCATAACTCAGAACCACCGCCGGATCGGCCGAGGGATTCTCATCGATGGAGGCGCTCAGTGTTCTGCCCCACGCAGCGCCCGCACCGAGTTCCGTGAAGTAGTTCGCGGTCACAAACTGGGCGTGCACCCGGTCTATCGCGCTGTCTTCCCAGGAAAGATCCCCGCCCTTGATGGCGATGACAGCGGCCAGCGGGGCGCCGTTCTTGCGTAGGAATTCCACTTCGGGATAGGGGATGCCGTTGCTGATGTTGTTCTGATTACAGCGTGAGAAAGAATAGATTGTCGCGGGTTCGCGAACGGGAAGCGGCTTCAGCAGGAGGAGGTTGAAGAGTTGGAACGCGCCAATGTTGACACCAATTCCCAGCGCTAGCACACTGATCGCGGCTAGAGTGAACAACGGCGACTTGCGCAGCATCCGCGCGCCGTAGCGCAGGTCTTGCCCCAGGCGATCGAGCCACAACCAGCCCCACGCGTCGCGCGACTCTTCGCGCAGCCGGAGAGTGTTTCCAAACTCAGGACGATATTCACTGCTCATCATGTCGCGGTGAGAGGCCATCTCGTCGGCGAGTTCACGTTCCAAACGGCGCCGGTTGATCAGGAAGTAGAGTCTCCGCCAGAATTCACCCATGGTTTCTCCTAAGCCATCCTCAGGACGGCCTGAATGGCGCTGGTGGCCGCCTCATAGTCGGAAAGCTCGCTCTTCAATTGCTTTCGACCCGCCGGCGTGAGGCGATAGAACCGTACCTTGCGGTTGGATTCCGAGAGACCCCACTCAGCGCTCACCCAACCCTTCAGCAACATTTTTTGCAGCGCTGGATACAGCGACCCTTCTTCCACCTGGAGAACGTCACTGGAGAGTTGCCGGATGCGTTGGGCGATGGCATAACCATGAAGGTCGCCATTCTGCAGGACGCGCAGCAGGAGCATCACAAGGGACCCGGAAGGCATTTCTAATTTAGGCATCGTTTATCTATGCCTAGAATGCCGTAGTATGGACGGAATGTCAAGGAGGAGGGGATTTTGGATTTGAGGACCGCAGGAGGCAACCAGACTGTGACAAAATAGTTATTTGTAAGATACGTTACAAAAGACGAATCAGTTATACATGACGACACAAGGCGCACCCCGTTCCGGCCCCGATTCTCGCGTCACTTCATCCAGAGCGCCTCATTCGGATCTAAGACGTACTATCATGTATCTGCCGGAGGAATGTCATGTTCTATAGGCTGACAAACTCACTCGCAGTTGTGATGTTTCTTGCCGGTGCTGCCTTGGCGGCAGACCAGCCGAACTATATTCAGAGTTGGACGATCTTGTCGGAATGCGGTGCGCGCCCGCAGGGCGCCCTCCCTTTCGTCTTCTTCGACTCCATGTGGGATCAGAACTGCACGCAGCAGTTCAAACGCTCCAATCAGTCTGCGCCCTTCTGGGATGTGGTGGGAATCACGGGGCCGGGCAATCAGGGCTGGTATCACCCGCTGGCGCCGCTTCGGGGCGCCGCTATCGATCCGGACTCCTCGGCTGGCATGCCTGCGATTGATCCCACCGGACAGTATCTGTTGTTCATCTATCAGCCGAATGTGCTGTCTTCGGTGGATGTTGTTCCCGGAGGCGGGTTCACGTATTACCTCGGCGGCTGTAAACTGCCCTGCTCGGCATCGTCTTTTAAGTCACTGGCCAATCCCGTTACGTGGTCCGGACGGGGCTTTCCTGGACTGGCCGGCGTACTCGACCCGACGTTCGCTTATCGCAACGCCGATGGCTCAATGGACGTCAACCATATCCTGCTTACCGTAATGGAGAGCGGGGGGGCTAATCCACAGTGGGCGCAATACATCGTGACGCTGGACTGGTCCGGCGAAGCCCCGGCGTTCATTTCGGCGACGCGCTGGGTTCCCCCGTCCGATGCCGCCTGGGCGGGCCAGCTCGGGTCGCTGTCCGGAAGTTGCCAGAAATACATGAAGGCCGACGCAGCGATGGGAAGCCCGGCTTCTGGAACAGTGTTCATTCAGGCCGATCTGCTTCCGTATTCCTCCGACTTCTCGAACTGCAAGACGAGAGGCGCCGACCCCACCCAAAGCGGCATCTTCCGGTTTGACCTTGCGAACGCCCCGTACGGCTCCAACTGGCAGCAGCTTTGGCCTCCAGTCGCCGTGCTCCCAACGGTCTACGCGAGCGGCGGGGGCTTCCAGGACACCAATTCCTATGGCGAGTTCCCCACCTACATGCAGGACACCGGAAAGCTCCTCTTCGGCGCTGTCCTGTTGGGTTCCAATATTGGCACGCTCAGCATGACCAGCAATGTCCACATGGAGCTGATGGTGATGAACGTGGACGGAACCAACTGGCGTCCGTTGACAAACCTCAACACCCCCGGCGCGGCTATGTATCAAGCCTTTGCCTCCAGGTATGGTTATGCCGGGATCGCCAGACCTCAGTACGACGCGGCCAGCAAGACAGTGATCACCGCCGTGGCAACCGGGGATGCCGGCGAGAACTATTCACAGTCGACCAATAAAATCGTACGCTGGAGCCTGGACTACCCCGGAAGTCCCGTCTACAACACGTACGGTGCGCCGGTGATCTCGTCGGTGGTGAACGGCGCTGGTTTCCAGCCTGCCATCACCGCCGGGTCCTGGGTTACGGTGAGTGGTTCGGGGCTTTCGAACTCCACCCGGGCTTGGAGGGCGAATGAGCTAGTCGCCGGAACCTTACCGGACCAGTTGGATGGTGTGTCGGTCAAAATCAATGGCAAGCCGGCGTGGGTCTACTACGTCAGTCCGACTCAGCTGAACGTGTTGGCTCCCGACGACGCGGCTTCCGGCCAGATTTCCGTCCAGACCACAAGTAGCAGCCTGCCCAGCAATGAGGCCACTGCCACGCTGCAGCCGGTGTCCCCCGCCCTCTTCCTGTGGGTTAACAAGTACGCCGTGGCCACTCGGGCGGACTACAGCTATGCCATCGCCGACGGCGTCATCAGCGGCACTACTACGAGGCCGGCAAAGGCGGGTGAAACAATCATTCTCTGGGGAACGGGATTAGGCGCCACGAATCCCCCGGTGCCATCGGGCCAGACTGTTCCCAGCGACCGTCTGTACGCGGTGCCCAGCCCGCCTGCTGTGACGATTGGCGGCTTGGAAGCTAAGGTTCTGGGTGCCGCCTTGACCCCAGCCAGTGCAGGCCTTTACCAGATCGCCATTGAAGTTCCTGCCTCACTCCAGAAAGGAGATCAGCCAGTGGTCTTGAATCAGTCCGGCTCATCGTCGCCCGCGGGAGTCTATTTGACGATCAAGAACTAAGCGTCGCGGCGCCCTGCGGGCCCGGAGTTTTCCGATCAGCGAGGGTAGTACGTGCGGAGGATCGTGGCATTCCCGTTCAGTTCGTAGCCACCGGCCGGAGCTTGCCAGACCTCGCCCTCGCGGAAGGGTTCTCCGTCGATCGTACCCGCACCGTCGGTAACGATCCAAAACTCGCTGGAAGGCGCGGCCGTACGAAATAGCTCCGGCCCATCGATCGCGATTCTGTCCGTGACGAAGTAGGGACAGGCTACCAGGCGTTCCACGCCATCGGTCATAGGAAGCGGCTGGGCAGCTCCGTGGTGAGGGTCCATGCGGGTGACTTCGATAGCGCGGTCGAGGTGGAGTTCACGCGGCCGGCCGTAGTCGTAGAGGCGATAGGTGATGTCGGAGAACTGCTGGATCTCAGCCAGCGCAATGCCCGCTCCGATGGCGTGTACCATGCCGGCACAGACGAAATAGGTTTCTCCCGGTTTGACGGGAACCCAGTCGAGCAGAGTTTCGATTTCACCACTCAACGACGCTTCTCGCAGGCGTTCCGGACTCAGCGGCTTGCGAAAGCCGAGGGCGATGGTCGCACCCGGATCGGCCCGCAGAATGTGCCACATTTCGGTCTTGCCGGCAGAGTGTTCTACGCGCCGGGCATACTCGTCGTTGGGGTGGACCTGAACCGACAAGCGCTCCGTCGTGAAGATGAACTTCAACAACAGCGGCGCGTCGGCCTCTTGTGAAAACCAGACTTCGCCGATCTTCTCCGCGGGATCTGGGAACCACGGGCTCAGCGCCTGTGATCCCCAGATCTTTTCGCGAAAGGACGGTTCCAGGCGGATGGCGCGGGCGCTCATAGACTCGCGAGGAACGCTTGAATGCGGTCCAGGCCGCGTTCCAGATCGTGCATCGAAGCCGCATAAGAGATGCGAATGTGACTGTCCGTGCCAAAGGCTTCACCCGGCACGACGGCGACGTGTGCTTCGCGCAACAAACGCTCGGAAAACTCCATCGAGGTAGCGATCCGTTTGCCGATCGCATCAATCCGCGGATAAGCGTAGAAGGCGCCGCGAGGCTCCACCATGGAGACCCCAGGCATGGCCCGCAGGCGGGAAACGACGTAATCGCGGCGGTTCCGGTATTCCGCCAGCATGACACCCACAGACTCCTGGGGTCCACGCAAGGCTTCTACGGCTGCCTTCTGTGAGATGGACGTGGGATTCGATGTGGAGTGGCTTTGCAGCTTTCCAATCGCGCTAATGACTTCTTTCGGACCGAGGCCGAAGCCGATGCGCCACCCTGTCATGGCATAAGTCTTCGACAATGATCCAGCGACGACTACCGTTTCCTTAGCACCGGCCGTGGCCGCAATGGAGAACGGATCACTGTCGTACAGGAAACGGCAGTAGCACTCATCGGTCATTAGCCAGATGCCGCGCTTTGACGTCAAATGGAAGATCTTCTCGAACTCCTCGCGGTCAATTACGGCTCCGCTGGGATTGGAGGGCGAGTTGATGATCACCATCTTCGTCCGCGCCGTAATGTACGGCTCAATCATCGCCGCCGTCAGAGTGAAGCCTTCGGATTCCATGGTGGGAACGAAGACGCAATGCGCGCCTGTGTAGTTCACCACGTCCTGGTAGGTAACCCAAAACGGAACCGGTATGATGACCTCATCGCCGTGGTTGAGCAGAACCTGGGCAAGGTTGAAGATCACATGCTTACCGCCCACGGAAACGACGCACTCCGCGGGGGTATAGGCGGTACCATAGTCGGCCTTATGGCGCTCGCAGATGGCTTGCTTCAACTCCTGAGTACCGCCGGCTGGAGTGTAGCGGGTAAAGTTGTTCTCAATCGCCTTGACGGCGGCTAGTTTGATGTTGTCAGGCGTGGGGAAATCGGGCTCGCCCGCGCCGAAGTCGACCACATCGACACCGTCGCGGCGGAGCTGATCGGCCTCCGCGGCCACCTTCATGGTAGAAGACACGCTGATAAGCGCTATGCGTTCGCTGAGTTCAGATGACACCTGCAATTACTTTACTCCCAGAATTCGATTCTTTAGTCGGACTTCAACAGTGGGCGGAACCAAACCATGGATGTCACCGCCAAGGCGGATGACCTCCTTCACGATGCGCGAGCTGATGAACGAGTAGGCCTCACCGGCCATGAGGAACAGTGTTTCGATTTCCGGCCGCAGCCGGCGATTCATGAGGGCCATTTGCAACTCGCCCTCATAGTCGGAAATGGCACGGATGCCGCGAATGATGACATTGGCGCCACGCTGGCTAGCGTAGTCCACCAGCAGGCCGTCGAAGGAGTCCACTTCCACACCGGGGTAGTGTTCCACAACCTCGCGCAGCATGTCGCGGCGCTCGTCCACCGAGAAGAGAGGCTGCTTGCTTTCGTTGCGGAGGACCGCCACGATAAGGTGGTCCACAACCTTAACGGCGCGCGTAATAATATCGAGGTGCCCATTGGTGATGGGGTCGAACGAACCGGGGTAAATTGCTACTGCCTTGGTCGGCTGCGTGGCCACCGGATTGTGAGTGCCTTCCTTATAGACGGTGTTTTTACATTGTAGCGAAGTTGTGGCGCTGGGCGCGGTATGCGGCAACGCTCGCGCGGTTCCCGCGTATACTGTAGGATTCAGTTTCACGAGGTGTCCGAAGCCCGCCCATGTCCCACAAAATCCTGGTGGTCGACGACGAACCACATCTTGAGACTTTGATTTCCCAACGCTTCCGGAAGCGGATCCGCGCCGGTGAACTCTCCTTCCAGTTTGCCGGCAACGGCGCAGAGGCCATGACCGTAGTTCAGGCAGACGCCGATCTCGACGTCGTCCTGACTGACATCAACATGCCTGTGATGGACGGCCTCACTCTGCTATCGAGGCTTCGCGAGGCGCATCCACACCTGCGGGCGGTGATCGTTTCGGCCTACGGTGACATGACGAATATCCGCACGGCGCTTAATCGAGGCGCCTTCGACTTCGTCACCAAACCGATCGATCTTCAGGATCTCGAGATCACCCTCGATAAGGCTATCGGCGAATCCCTGCTGAGGAAGCAAGCGGTGCAGGATCGCGAGCACCTCGTCGTGATCAACCGGGAACTGGACCTGGCTCGTGGGATACAGGAGTCCTTGGTCCCGCGCCATTTCCCTTCCGATTCCCGTTTTGAAATCTACGGAACCATGATCCCAGCCTCCCAGGTGGGTGGCGATCTATTTGATTTCTTCCTGCTGGATGCCAACCGCATCGCCGTCAGCGTCGGCGATGTTTCCGGCAAAGGCTTGCCTGCGGCGCTCTTCATGGCAGTCAGCCGTACCGTGCTGCGGGTGACTGCCATGAAGGGACTGCCGCCCCACGAATGCATGGAAGAGGTGAACCGTTTCCTCAGTCTCGATCAGACGACGGCGATGTACCTCACCTGTTTCTACGGCATCCTCGATTTGGACAGCGGCAAACTGGAGTACAGCCGCGCCGCCCACAATGCACCTTACCTGGTACGCGCACCCGCAGCGGGTGGGACGGTGAAAGGTCTGCGGGCGGCGAGCGGACTGCCGCTGGGCATGTTCGATTCCGGCACATACGACACCGCTTCCGTGCAACTGAACCCAGGAGACTGCCTGGTGATGTATACCGACGGGGTGACCGAAGCCGCCAACCGGGGCGGGGAGATGTATGGGGAAGAACGGCTTGTGCCTCTGTTGAAATCGGTGGCGGCGAAGCCGGCGCGGGATGTCGTTCAAGCGGCAATCGACGGGGTTCAGGCATTCGCCCATGGCGCACCCCAGTCCGATGACATCACGGTGCTGGCGTTAAGCTATCTGGGCCAAGGTCAATGAGAAGGCGTACGATTCTCGCCAGCCTTGTAGCGTGTGTGTGTCTGTGTCAAAGTTCGGCAGGCGCAGCCGAGGCGGGCGTCCCCTTCGTCAAATGGTTGAGTCCGCAAGAGTACGGTGGCAGCCAGCAGGTTTGGTCCTTCCAGCAGGATGAGAGGGGAATCCTGTATGCCGGACTCAGCAACGGGTTGCGGGAATACGACGGAACTTCCTGGCGGGCCATCGCCACCCCGCACAACTCTACCGTGCGAGCCTTAGCGCGCGGTCCCGGGGGGCGCATCTACGTCGGCGAGGTAGGCGACTTCGGCTATCTTCAACCAGACGCGGCGGGAAACGTCCAGTTCACTTCGCTGCTCGAGTTTGTGCCGCTGGCCGATCGCAATTTCCAGGACGTGCGCAAGATCCATCCCGCGCCTGAAGGCATCTACGTCCAGAGCCTGGAGCGGCTGTTTCTCCTCACGCCCGAGGGATCGGGATGGCGCACGAAGGTGTGGAAGCCGGTCAGCAGATTTCGAAATTCGTTTCTCGTTTTCGGGAAGTTGTACGTCACGGTAACCGGCGTTGGGTTGCACCGGCTAAATGGGAACGTCCTGGAAAAAGTAGATGGCGGCAAGCTGGAGCAATCGCCGGAAAGCTCAGTGGCCGCGCTGTTGCCGTATTCGCCGCAGGCCTCTGCGATGAAGGAACTCCTTGTGGGAACCAGCGATGGTCAGTTCCACTTGCTTGACGCGCAGGGACTACGGCCGTTTCCGATTGAGGCCGGGCCTTGGCAGAACCTGGGTATCTCAGGAGCCGGCGCCGCCTTACTGAGCGACGGGACCATCGGCGTCGGAACCCGCAGCGGCGGATTCCTGATACTCGACCACAATGGCAAGGCGCGGACTTACCTCGACCGTTCCACAGGCATCCCCTCTGACGGCGTCTTGGGAGTCTTCAGTGATCGAAGTGGAACGGTGTGGCTGGGACTGCAGAATGGCATTGCGAGAGTAGAGGTGGCTTCGCCCTTCACCGAGTTCGGACGCCCGCAGGGAATGTCAGCCGCGGTAAACGCGATTGTTCGTTACCGCGGAGTCCTCTACGTGGCGACGTTCGCCGGCCTCAAGTATCTTGAGCCGAAGACTGGTGAGTTCCGGTTGATAGAGGGGATTGAAACGTCGGGCGTTGTGGGTCTGTTGGTTCATGGTGACCGCCTTCTGGCCGCCGCGGGTACCGATGGATTGTTCGAAGTGGAGGGGAACAAAGCCAAGCGGGTGGCGCAAACTTCTGTCTACCTCGCTCTGGCGAATTCCCAACAGGATCCCAATCGAGTCCTGCTGGGAACGCGTGCGGGTCTGGCATCCATGCGCTGGGAGGGGCACTGGGTGGACGAAGGGATGATCGCCGCCACTCCGGAAGTACGCAACATCGTCGAGTCGGAACCGGGAGTGTTGTGGCTGGGGACACAAGCGCGCGGGGTGGTCCGGGTTCGGCTCCCGCTCGATGCCCAGGCTAAAACCGAAGTAAAGCACTTTGGCAAATCCGATGGTTTACCCGGGGATGGGGGAACCAGCGTCCACCTCGCGGCAGGCAAGGTAATTTTTGCTTCGCCCATGGGTGTGCGTGAGTTCAACGAGGCGACCGGACGGTTTGTCCCTTCTGATCTGCTCGCCATGGTTCCCACTGGAGGATCGGCCGAGGAGTACAGCGTCGTTGCCGACCGGCGTGGAACTCTGTGGGTGAACTTCGGCGTACGGCCAGTGGTGTTAGCGCGGCAGGGCGATGGCACCTATCAGGCCGATGCGAACCGGTTGCGGCGCCTTGGTGATGGGCGCGTCTACGCCATTGCCGTGGACGACGATGGGGTGGTGTGGTTGGGCGGCATTGACCGTCTGTACCGCTATGTCCCTTCCAAGGACCGCACTGGCAACGAAGGCTTTCCCACGCTTCTGCGACAGGTGGTGGCGGGCGACAAAGAGAAGCGCGTTTGGTACGCCGGCGGCGACGCTTCGAACCGAATCGAGACCATCATTACGTATAAGGACAACAACGTTCGTTTCGAATATGCCATCGCCAGTTATGACGACCCGTCGCGAAATCAGTTTCAGAGCAAGCTGGAAGGGTTTGATAGTGACTGGTCCGCCTGGACCGCGGAAACACGGCGCGACTACACCAACTTACCTCCAGGCAAATTCCGCTTCCGGGTGAGGGCGAAAGACATCCGCGAACTGGAGGCTCGAGAGGCAGAATATCGACTGAAGATTCTTCCGCCGTGGTACCGGACGTGGTGGGCATACGGTGTCTACTTGTTGCTGCTGGGGGCGTGCTTCTTCGGCGCCGATCGGGTGATGCGGAAGCGGCTGATCGCGAGGGAACGGGAGAAGTCCACATTGCGCGAAGCCGAACTGCGGGCAGAGACCGCGGCCGCCGAAGCGAAGACCCTGCAGGCCGAGAACGATCGAAACAAGAACGTCCAGTTGTTCAGCGAAATTGGTAAAGAACTTACCTCTTCCCTTGACCTGGACACTATCTTTTGCCGGCTCTATCAGTACGTGAACCAGTTGACCGACGCTCCGATCTTTGCCGTGGGCATCTACCACGAGGAACATCACGAGATTGAGTACCAGTTGACCATGGAGAACGGGACACGCCACGCGCCCTACTCCCAAGACGCCAGGAACGTCAACCGTTTCTCGACATGGTGCATCACCCACCGCCAACCCGTGTTGATTAACGATGTCGCGAAGGAATACTCGAAGTACATTGAAGTGTACGAAGAGCCAGTTCAGGGTTCGGCGCCCGCCTCGCTGGTGTACCTGCCCATGCTGATGAAAGACCGCGTGCTGGGCGTCATCAGCGTGCAGAGCTTCAAGAAGAACGCCTACACCGAGTACCACCTCGATCTGCTGGCGAACCTCGCTTCCTACACTTCGATCGCACTCGACAACGCCGACGCGTACCTGCGGCTGAAGTCCGCCCAAGATCAACTTCTGGTGCAGGAGAGACTGGCGTCCCTCGGCGCGTTAACCGCAGGCATTGCCCACGAGATCAAAAATCCGCTGAACTTCGTCAATAACTTCGCCCTGCTGTCACTGGACTTGATGGAGGAGTTGCAGGAAGAGATAGAGAAGCTGAAGTCGGGCGGCCAACCGGATATCGAGAACGTGGATGGGTTGATGGAGGATCTCTCCGGCAACGCCAGGAAAATCAACGAACACGGCAAGCGCGCCGACGGTATCGTCAAGAACATGCTGCTACATTCGCGCGGCCAGGCTGGAGAACGTCAGATGACCGATATCAACAGCATGCTCGACGAGAACGTGAACCTCTCGTATCACGGTATGCGCGCTCAAGACTCGTCGTTCAATGTGACGATTGAACGGCAATATGCCCCCGATCTTGGCATGGTGGATGCGATTCCCCAGGATCTGAGCCGGGTCTTTCTCAATGTCCTCAACAACGCCTGTTATGCGGCGAACGACAAGCTGAAGAAGGCCCCGCCAGGCTATCGGCCCAAGTTGCAGGTAAAGACGGTGAACCTGGGCGATTCGATTGAGATTCGTATTCGCGACAACGGCCTGGGAATTCCGCCGGAGGTGCGCGACAAGATCTTCAATCCCTTCTTCACCACGAAGCCAACGGGTGAAGGCACAGGCCTCGGCCTCTCCATCAGCCACGACATTGTGGTGCAGGAGCACGGGGGCCAATTGGAAGTGGAGACGCAGGCTGGCGAATTCACCGAATTCGTGGTGCGTTTGCCCCGCCACTGGCGTAAAGGCTGAGGGGCGGGACCGATCCCGCCCCCATTGCCCTTGCTCAGTTCGTCTGCATCGACCAGCTGAGAATGTCTGAGTTCTCGCTATTTGAGCCTGTGGCGGCGGTGAATCCCACCCAAGCCGTGCCGCCCGGCGACAGACCCAGCAGATTCGCGATGTTGACGTTGGCGGTCACCAGAGTGGTTCCGTCCACGGTCACCGTCAGCACACCGGAGGCGTAGACGATCACTGCCGTATGGACGGCGCTGTCGGCGATTGTGAAGGGCAGCGATGAATTCATGGCGAGTGTCGCCGGGCCGTGCGTTGACGTGTTGGCTCCGGTCCCACCACTTTGGATGGCTACGTGGTTGGCGTTGGGATCTGCGAAGTCACTATTGAGGTAGGTGTCGAACTCCACGGCAAGGCTGCCGGCAATGCCCTCGTACCCGAGGTAGCCGCCAAGCCCGGATGCGCCGATAGCGTTAACGCTGGCCTTCTGAATGACGAAGGCGAAGCCATCGGCCGCGGGAGTGCTTGTGGGAGTGGCCCGGAATTGGAACGTGGTCGTGAAGGCGTTGGTGACCGCCTGCGGCTGTGAATACCACGTGCTCGAGTTTTGAGAAGGCACCGACGTCAGACGCAGCGCCCCACCGGCGGTGGTCGTCTGGCCGTTCAGCGTCAGGCCGGCGATCGAATTGAAGTCGGGGTAGCTGAACCCGGCCGGTTGACCGGGCATGATGTCGAAAGACTGCACCACATCCAACGCCGGAAGGTAGTTCAGGTTACCCGGCTGGCTGGCCCGAATCGTGCAGCTGCCCGCACCGGTTAGGGTCACCGTTGAGGTGATCACCGTGCAATTGCCCGTAGCCGTATAGCCGACCGCGAGCGATGAAGTCGCCGTCGCCGTCAAGGCAAACGGCGCGTCTCCGTACGTCTTATTCGCCAGCGGCCCGAAGTTGATCGTCTGCGGCCGCGGCGTGATGGTTAGCGTGCCGCCGGTATACGTGATTCCGTTGACCACATTGGAAGTGGTGGCCGGACCCGAGCAGGTGATCGGATACGAGCCTACATCGCTGGTTGGCGTGGCCAGCGTCAAGCAAGTGACCCCGGCTGGGGCGGGCAGATCCATGCCCGTTACCGTGAATAGCACTGCGGGGTTCGGATCCAAGTACACCCTCGACAGGTTGAGTCCCGCGACAAAGAGACGCTTCACGATTCCGGTCGCCGTGTTCGAAGGTGAGCTTTCGACGATCTTGGATCCGGACACTACCACCGTGGTGACGTAGTATGTGTACGCCGTGTTGTAGAGCGTGGTGGTGCCGTTGACGATGTCATCCGCGGTAGTTGCGGCCTGACCGCCCGGAACACTCTTGAGGAAGGTGGGGGTCGGGCTTACGGCCGACGAACGATAAATATTGTAGCTGCTGACGCTGCCCGTATCGGGAGCGGTCCACTGCAACGTAATGCGATCGATCTTGTTGGTGGATAGCAAACCGCATGTCGGGCAATCGGGGCTCGGGGGCGGGGGCGACGCGACAGTGGAGAGCACAGCTGTCTCGTAGTTGATGTCGCCGAGGTCAATCGCGCCCAGATCGATCGCACCCAGGTCAATCGCTCCAAGGTCAATGGCTCCAAGGTCAATCGCGCCCAGATCAATCGCGCCCAGGTCGATGGCACCCACGTCCGTAGAAAGTCCGTTTACGTTCAGCCGGGCGCCCACCTGCTGGAGGTTCAGATTCCCCCAGTCGTTAGAATCCAGATACAGCGGCCCGCCATTGACTCCGTCGCCGATCTTGCCGCTGTAATTCACATCCAGCGAGAGACTACCTGACGTGCTCTTGCCGTCATGGTTCCAATCGAGGAAATTCGTAAAGGTGTTCTCGAGCCGGATCATCGGAACGCCGCCAGTGATGGGCGATCCGTCGCAGAGTAGCTGTGCGGCGCTGTTGGGAGGATCGAGCGGACCGACGGGACCGTAGTACCTGATCCTGTAATTGAGAGCTCCCAACGAAGCCGTCTCGGAAAGTTTCTTCTCGTTCACGCCGGCCAGTGTTCCCGGCGAGTAGTCAACGTGCGTGCTGCCGTCAGCAGACGTCAGGCCTCGCGCCTGGTAGAGGTAATTCATCACGCTGGGATAGTTCGGCATGCAGTTCGGCGTACGATACAAACCGGCGTGCGACAAGCCGAGATTGTGGCCCAACTCATGCATCAGGGTGCCGGCTTGGACGACCGAACTTCCCACCTGGTCGTTCTCAGGTATATCCGACCGCCACAGACCAAGCGTAATCAGCAGGTCGCCACCCGGCCGGTCGCCGGCGCCGGAAGTCGAAATGGGTTCTGTTGTGGTGGGCTTACCAGTGGCCGGGTCGAATGGCCCGGAGAGAGCGTGTCCCCACAGTGCGTAATGGAAAACATCCTTCCGGTTGCGCGCGAAGTGGGCCGGAATACCGAGAGCGGTGTCCCCCTCCTTAACGTTCACAAATCCCTTCTTGTAGCCCACGACGGCGTAGGGAACGGTATACGTACAGGGGGACGTCTGGCACACCAGGCTGGATTCCTCCACCACTTCCCCGCCCTGGGCGTAGGCGCTCGGAACGGCAAAGAAATCGGGACCCGTGGCAAGGGTTTGGTAGTTATTGCCGACATCGAAATGCAGGCGGATACCATGGTTCTTGAAGGTATTGGCGACCTCGGTCAAAGCATCGAGCTTCGGTTGATGCGAGTGATCATTGCCACTGGTGCCGTGCATCCAATCCATCTCCACGAACACGTCTCGCGTTCCATTGATGGCGCCCATTGCCGGCAGGTTCACGCAAGCCTCGGTCGGATAGTCGGAACAACCGCCAAAGGTAGCCGCCGTGGTGGCAGTTCCGGGATTCAAGTGCAGTCCCTTGGTCTCCCACACATCAAGGAGCCCATCGCGGTCAGTGTCCACAACCTTGGTGCTGGTGACGACCGCGCTCCAGGTGAGGCAACCATCGCTGGTCACATCCGTTCTCATTGAAGAGGCGTTCTTGTCCAACCTGATATCAAAAGTCGGATTGTCCCAACGCGGTCCCAGGCGGCCAAAAATAGGGTTGATTCCGACGCTCAAGCCATTCACGCGCACTGTCTCATGAAATCCTGGCAGCCCGTTTCCAACCATCTGCGTCATGCGGGTATCGTCGTCATCCGCTGCCTGATAAAAGCCACCGACCAGTTGAGACATGGGGGGCGAGGTTTTGCTGGCCGTGAACGCGCCGTCGTAGATCACGACAGACCGCAGGGGCGCAGGTGACGACTGATGCTGTGACGTCAGATCGTCATGGGTGTTGCCTAGAATCCGGTAGATCACAACCAGAGAGGCACCGTTGGTGAAAGGAGGGTTGCCGTTTCCACGCCCACCGCTATCCGGCAATTTGACGCTGTGGGCGCCGTTGGCCACGCGAATGTCGTTTACGCTATCGATGGGAAGATAGCGGAGAACATCGGCGCGGTAGACCCGCCCCGACGAACCCGATGGCGCCGTGCCGCCACCCGAACTCGAGCAGGCAGCGTTATTGGGATCCCCCAGCGCGAGTCCGACGATGGCATTGCCCCGGAAAAAGCCGTTCACCGACGAAGGCTGGGAGGTCGTCTCCACCGTCTGCCAGTACAGGAACGCCGCAATGACGTCGGCGCCTTTCGGCACACCGTTCAGGTAAATGGTCCCTGTGGCGAAGCCGTTCACGCCTTGCCCACGCAAGCCCACGCCGGCGACGGCGTAGTCTCCGGTGACGAAATAGTTCTTGAAGTAGTGCAGGGAATCCGTTTGGGCGAACGCCAGTTGCGGCAGCAGGGACAGAAGTCCCGCCGTCAGCAGTGTTGAGAATTTGGTGAAGAAATGGTTCGCACTACCCTGAACCCGATGACTCTGTCTCATAGCCCCTCCGGCTTTGCGATCGCGGCGCTTGCTACTACCCATCGCCACGCTGGGCCGCGGTCAGGGTACGCGAAACGCGGACACAAGAATTCGGCTTTGTGGGCAGAAACGGGAGGCAGGAATCCATCTCGAACGATAAGCCAACAGTACGGAAATGTCAATCAATCCGAGGGTACTGAGGAGTCCAGAACTATTCGATTTGTCAGAGACTTACTCGCCTTCTACGGCTACTTTAACGTCAAATGTCGCGCGCCCGCCGTGAGCGGCGTACGCCGGCCATTCCAAACAAATTCGCCCGCCACTCCCGCGGGCAGTTCGATGTCTGCTTCCAGGGCACTCGTGGTTCGCTTGTAGCTGACGCGAATTTCCCCATTCGGGTGCGGCATGGTGCCCGCCACTTGCTTCAGCTTTCCCAGGTGCGGCGCGATCACCACGCGGCGGAACCCAGGAGCCGCGCTATCAATGCCAAGTACCGTCCGATATAGCTCGATATTGGGACTGGCGCCCCAGGCGTGGCAGTCGCTCCGGGTGGGATCGGCCTTCTCCGCCCATGTTGTCAAACCACGGCCCAGCATGGCACGCCATTCGCCCAATAGGTCGAGATAGCGGTCGCCCAGACCGGCTTGGGCGGCTGCCGCGTTCAGGTAGTATCGGAAATACACACTCACCGGAGCAAGCGTCCCATCGGCGATCACACGCTCCATCAGATCGCGCGCGGCGTCTCCCTTGATCACTCCAGCGAGTACTGCCAGGGCGTTCGTATGTTGCGACCACGCGCTCTTGGACGGAGTATCGGCGTACATCCGCCGCTCCGGGCTCCAGTATTGATCCTGAATGACTCTTAAGAGAGTAGAGGCTTCCTCGCGATATTCCCCCGCCAACGCCTTGCTGCCAATCGCCAGTTCCAGCCGCGACGCCCATTGGTAGGCCAACAGCAACTGCAAGTCATGCGGCGCGGAACCGCCTCCGATTCCGGTGGGCGGAACACCGCCTTCCCATTGATCCACCCAGTCCACATACGGCCACCAGGGGAGTTGTCCCAGTGACCCGTTCTCCTTCTGATGCTTCTGGAAAAACGACAGAACGGCGTGAACTCCCGGTAGCATATCTTTCACAAACGCCTCATCCTGTTGGTACATCCAGTAGTCGTGCAGCATGCCGATCCACCATAGGGAAAACCCGGGAATGTACTGCTGCAGTGACGAAGGCGCGCGGCTATAAGTGGCGCCTTCGGCCGTGCGCGAAGAATCGATCTGTTCCAGGGCGTTACGCATCAACCGGCCGTCGGCCGTCATGTACAGAGTGGCCAATGCCTGGATGCGGGTGTCCCCCACATATTGCAACTGCTCATAGTAAGGTGTATCCATGTGCGTCTCATGCGCGCACAAGCGCAAGGAGCGCCACCCGACCTCGATCATTCGGTCCAATTCCTCCGAACCGGCATCGAAGGTGGCCTTCTTCACGAAGGGATACCCGGTGTAAGTACCCCGAACGTCGTGTATCGTGAGCGGCTGATCCTTTGTCTCGATAAGTAATTCGACATACCGCCACGTGCGCCACCACAAAGGACGGAACAAACGGTTCGCGCCGCCGTCGGGCAGAAAGACATCGCGCGGGCCGATAAACACCTTGCCGGCGACGTCATTCCGGTTCCCCTTGTCGTCTCCACCCGGCCGAAACAGCGTCTCGGCGTAGCCCATGTGAATCTGCGATCCCCGACCGCCGCTAACCACCAGTTCCGGATACCCGCTGGTGAGAAAATCCTGATCCAAAAGAAGGCGCGATTTCGCATTGGCGGGAATCACTGTATCCGCCGCCCGCCCGGGGAAGGCAACCGGCACGCTGACGGCTTCTGCAATGCGTGTCCGCGACAACCGCTGCGGCCTTTGCTCCATCATCGGAATTGGACGCGGCACCAGCATGTAACGGCTGTGAGGATCCTTGCCGTCGCGCGGCGCCGCCGTCTCACCGGCAACCGCTATCTTCCAGGTGGAATCGTCAAAGCCCGGCTGCTCCCAACCCCACGGATAGGTAGCGCCATCGACGCGCTCAGCAGGCCCGGCGACATAGTATCCGTGCATCTGCGCGTGCGTGACCGGGATTGGGGAATACGCCCCGTTGCGAACCGCTTTCCATGTATCGTTGGTGTCAGCGATACGCTCTGCCGCAGTGTCGCCCTGCAACAGGAAGCCGGTTTGCGATGTGATCTGCGACACCGGTGTCTCCTCACCGAAGTTCCAGACCACCGCCGCCAGCACGTTCCGCCCCGCCTTCATCCACGGGGCAATGTCCACGCTCTCATAGCGCCAGTGATAGAGGTCGCCGCGCGCCGGACCTACCGACACGCGTTCTCCGTTGACGAAAAGCTGGTAGCGCTGATCGGCGGATACGTGGATCAGGAAAGAGGCCGGCTGGGCAGTCAAGTCGAGCGCCTTGCGGAAGTGGTAGACACCGAATTCTGTCCGCGAACCGCCATCGACCGCAATCCAATGAGCGGACCAACCGCTCGTCAGCAAGTCGGGGTTCGACGCCGCTGCGGGCGAAACGGCCAAAAGCATCGCAAGAGTTAAGGACCTCATACGCCTTTACTATGTCACGCGCACTGGGCGGCAGCAATCGAGAGTCCGAAATGGGGCATAATCCAACTTGCGGAAGGGGAAAACAATTCATGGCATGTAATCCGGAAGTGTTGAGGCATGTGCCGCTATTCGGCTTGTTGGATGACGACGAACTGAGTGTCCTGGCCAGCCAGGTGGAGTTGAGGAATTTCGCCCCCCGGGAGCGCATCTTTAAGATCGGAGACGTGGGCGGTCCAGCCTACGTTGTTGTCTCCGGAATGGTTCGCGTAATCACGCTCGACGAGGACAATCAGGAAGTGGTTGTTGATGAACCGAGCCACGGCGAATTCTTCGGCTTCGCCTCAATGCTGGAAGGCACGCCCCATCAAACGATGGCGACCGCCCTGGAAGAAACGCATTGCGTGGAAGTAGACCGCCATGATATTGAGATCCTCCTCACACGCAAGCCGATGGCGGGTATGGATATGCTGGCCGTGCTGGGACGCCAGTTCCATGCCGCGCAGCGATTGGTTCAGCTGCGGGCGCACCGCAACCCGAACGAGATGATTGAGTCCGAATCGACGTTCGGCGAGAGGATCGCCGACTCAGTGGCGCGCTTCGGAGGCTCCTGGTCTTTCATCATTTCGTTCGGCGCAGTCCTGGTTGTCTACACGGCGATAAACGTCATTCTCGGCAGGGCGGCGTGGGATCCCTATCCGTTTATCCTGCTCAACCTGTTCCTATCCATGCTGGCTGCCATCCAAGCGCCTGTCATCATGATGAGCCAAAACCGCCAGGACCAGAAGGACCGTTTGCGCGGTGAACTGGACTTCGATGTGAACCGGCGCGCCGCTTCAGACATTCAAGTCCTGGCGGGCAAGCTGCACATGTTGGTGGATCGGATCGATGACGTTGAGGATCTGCTGCGCGGAAAGATACCAGGCGGCGGCCCGTCGAAGAGTCCGGACCGCCCGTAACGCTAAACGAGCACTACTCGACATCTTCCGGTTTTACACCGGTCTTATCGCCATACGCTGCGTACTTGATATAGGTGATGATGTCGGCCAGTTGCTCCGGTGTAAGTTTCATGGCGCTCGCCGGGTGCCTCCACGACGCGTTGTCGTTGGTGCTCGTGACATCGGCCTTCGCCAGTTTCACCAACGCCGGGGGCGTCTTGCTCAAATCGTAATATTCATACCCTTCGGCGTTCTCGGTCACCTTCATTCCTGGGAATTCACCCGCCTTGGCTTTCACGTCCTGCACATACTGTGTCCTGGTGGCGTTAATGGCCATGACGATGGCACGCGGGTTCAGCCGTGCCAGACGCGTCAAGTCGGGTCCGACGGCGGTGCCTTCCTTCTTGATTGAGTGGCAACTGCCGCATGCCGCTGCGCCGTTCCCCGCGCTGGCAAAGAAGAGGTCGTGACCCTTCTTGGCCTGTGGTGGCCCGCTGAACTCCTGGGCCAATCCTAGACCCATCGTATAAATAGCTGCTGCAATCCAAACCGCCGTATTCTTCATTGCATTCTCCTCCCGGCACCTGCTTCCTGCGCCAATACACCCAGGTTCCGGTTATTCCATCGCTCTCCACCGATACAAGAGCAATCGAATCTCCACTTCGTCGTCATTGTTTAACAGGACTTTGGAATCCGAAATGCATTGAAAATCGCGAGAGGGCTTCAAAATGGCTGCGAAGGGTCACGTCACAATTACCATCGCGCGATGCAAAGGGTGCGGCTTCTGTGTAGAGTTTTGCCCCACCAAGGTACTCGCTCTGTCTTCCGCCTTTAACTCCAAGGGATACCATCCACCATACGTCGCAAGACCCGAGAAATGTTCGGGTTGCGACCTGTGCGGTATGTACTGCCCCGACTTCGCGATCTTCGCCACTCGCGAGAAGACACCGGCTCCGGAGGCTGCAGATGCGCGCTAATCCACAGGGCGTCCTGACAGGTGTTCATTTCCTCAACGGTGATGCCGCCTGCTGCGAAGGAGCACTCGCCGTGGGTGCGCGATTTGCCGCAGGATACCCGATTACCCCCTCCACGGAGATCGTCGAGCGCTTCGCCGCCCGCTGCCCACACGTAGGCGGAGTCTTCATTCAAATGGAGGATGAACTGGCCGCCTCCATCGCCATCCAGGGTGCGGTCTGGGGAGGAGCTAAGGCGTTCACGGTCACCTCCGGACCAGGGTTCTCCCTCATGATGGAGCACATCGGCTACGCCGCCATGACTGAGACGCCTTGCGTCTTTGTCGACGTGCAGCGCGGTGGGCCATCCACCGGCTTGCCCACTCTTCCCGCCCAGGGCGACATGATGCAAGCCCGCTGGGGATCCCACGGCGACTATCAGATCATCGCGCTCTGTCCGAATTCTCCCCAGGAAACCTTCTCCCTCACCATCACCGCCTTTAACCTCGCGGAACGTTTTCGAGTACCAGTGATGCTGATGATGGACGAGTGTGTGGGTCATATGACAGAGAAGGTGGTGATTCCACCCGCCGACGACATCGACGTCTATCCGCGGCGGCACACCACCAAATCCGCCGCCGACTACAAGCCCTTCGAGACGGGAGAAGACCTCGTGCCCGACATGGCGCACGCCGGCGAAGGCTATCACTTTCACGTCACCGGGCTCACCCACGACGAACGGGGCTACCCTAGCATGACCCCGGAAACACAAGCGAAGCTGGTGACCCGCCTTCGCGACAAAATCATACGCGCCCTACCCGATTTGGACATGGTGGAAGAGGAGGGCATGGACGGAGCCGAGGTCGTAGTGGTGTCCTACGGCATCACCTCGCGAGTGGCGCAGAAAGCGATTCAAATGGCGCGATCCGAAGGCCTGAAGGTCGCCAAACTGCGCTTGATCGCCGTCTGGCCGTTCCCGGAACAGCGGTTGCGCCAGCTGGCCGGCAAGATCAAAGCGTTCGTCGTGCCGGAACTGAACATGGGCCAGATCTCATTGGAGGTAGAACGACTGGCCGGCGGTAAGTGCCGGACGATTCCGGTAAGTCACGCCGGCGGAAGCGTCCATAGGCCGGAGACAATTTTGGAAGCCATCCGAAAGGGAGCCCAATCATGATGGTGACCCTGGATCATAATCCGGTTGAAGATTTCCTGAGGATGGATCGCATCCCACACATCTGGTGTCCGGGGTGCGGCATCGGCACCACCGTGAACTGCTTTTCGCGTGCCCTTCTCGGCATGGAGGTGGACATGGACAAAGTGGTGATCGTGTCCGGTATCGGGTGCACGGGACGAGTAGCCGGCTACGTCGCCCTCGATAGCTTCCACACCACGCACGGGCGCGCCATTCCGTTCGCTACAGGTTTGAAACTCGCTAATCCGGAACTCACCGTGGTGGTGTATTCCGGCGACGGCGACCTCTCCTCCATCGGCGGCAACCATCTCATCCACGCGGCCCGGCGGAACGTGGACATCAAGGTGATCTGTGTGAACAACCTGGTGTATGCGATGACCGGCGGCCAGACTGCGCCCACCACACCGCAGCTTTCCACTACTTCCACATCACCCTATGGCACGTTTGAACCGGCGTTGAATCTGCCGCACATCGTGGATGCCGCCGGCGCCAGTTACGTCGCCCGCTGGACCGCGTTCCACGTCAAGCAGTTGGAAAAGTCAATGTCCGAGGCGATGAAGAAGAAAGGCTTCTGCTTCATCGAGGCCATTTCCCCGTGCCCCACTCTCTATCAGCGGCGCAATGCCATGGGTGACGGTCTGGATGCCATGAAGTTCTATAAGGAGCACAGCAAGACGAGGCACGGCGCGCCCACAGGCGAAGTGGGATTGACCAAGACCGGCGAGATTATAGTCGGCAAGTTCGTCGACCGCGACCGCCCCGACTACAGCGAAATGCTGCGCCATCAGATGCACGAATCTCTTGGCGACAGTTACGAAGAACCGAGGGTATGCGCATGTTGAGCGAGATCCGGATTTCGGGGTTTGGCGGACAGGGTGTCATGTTAGCCGCTAACATTATCGGGAAAGCCTCCGCCATCTTTGAAGGCGGCTATGCCACGATGACGGAAAGCTACGGACCAGAAGCCCGCGGAGGCGCATCCAGCGCCCAATTGGTCCTCTCCAGCGAACCGGTCCTCTATCCCTACGTTGACTCGCCTGACGTCCTGGTGGTCCTCTCGCAGGAGGCACTTTCGCGATTCGGTCCGGGCATCAAACGCGGTAGCATCCTGCTGGTGGAAGACGACATGGTGCGCGTGGAAGGTGTCGCCCCAGACGTTCGAGTATTTGCGGTCCCCGCCACCCGGCTCGCCGAGGAACTGGGCCGGAAGATCGTCCTCAATGTCGTGATGGTGGGCTTCTTCGCCGCCATCACCGGTCTGCTCTCCCGCGAGGCGTGTCTGAAAGCGATCGCCGATAGCGTTCCCCCGAAGGTGGTGGCGCTGAACGAACGTGCTTTCGAGAAGGGGTTTGAATACGGCCGGCAATTACTCGAAACCGGCGTTCACAGTGTCGCAGAGGAGGTCTGCAACACCGAGTTGTCCCTTTAAGATGTAAAGATTAGTGAATATTCAGGTTCGCCTGAGACACAGATCCCGAACTCAGGGGAAAATGGTAGTTTGCAGAACTACCATACGACCAAACTGCGCGCGGCCACCGCGCTACTGATTGTGCCGCTGGGGTTGGCCTGGGGACAGACCGCTGGCGCCCCCGATTCAGCCGCGCCTGCGCCAGCCACCGACATCACCAAACAGCGTGTGCTCGGAGTCCTTCCCAACTACCGCACCGCCGATTCCCAAGTTCCCTTCGTGCCGCTTACCAGCGCCCAGAAATTCCATATTTTCTATAAAGATTCCACCGATTGGCCGGTGTTCCCCACCGCCCTTGCCTATGCCGGCATCTATCACCTGGAAAACCAGAACCCCTCGTTCGGGCAGGGCGCCAAGGGTTTCGCCCATCGTTTTGCCACTGCGTATGCCGATCAGGTGATTGGCAACTTCTTTTCCGAAGCAGTGATCCCGGTGGCGTTCCATCACGATCCGCGCTACTTCCGAAAAGGCGAGGGTTCCGTGTCAGGCCGCATGTGGTACTCGGTCACGAGGTTGCTGGTGTGCAAAACAGACCGCGGCGGGTGGACGTTCAACGTTTCTGAGATTGGAGGCAACGCGGCCCAGATCGGTGTCGCGATGTCGTACTACCCGGACACACGAACGTGGGAAGACGTTGGAAATCGGATGATGCTCCAGGTGGGGACTGACGGCATCAGCAATGTAATGAAAGAGTTCTGGCCCGACATCCAGCGCAAACTGAAGAGGCACCACGCAGCGCACGGCGGAACCGGGTCATAAGGGGTCCTCCACCAGGCTCCTATAATTCACAATCTCAATAGGATCGGGGAAACACCGCATCCCGCCGGCGCGTTGCCAAGGCAGCAAACTCCAAAAAGGATAGCACGCTTGCGGGACGGATTATCATAGTGGCGACGCTTTTGTCACAACAACATGGCTGATAGAATTCTCGATTCCCAGGACTCCTCTCTATTTGATATCCGCACGCGCGTGCCTGGACCGCAAGGCGCGCTCCCTCTGACACCGCAAATTCTGCTCGAACGGCCCTCCGGCGACCTCTTCGGTTGGAGCCAGGATGCCGGCATGGGCTGGGACCCACGCAAGCTCGGCGGCCGCGAAGTGGTGATCCTCAGCACCCATGGCGGAATCCGCGCCGCCGATGGCACGCCCATCGCGCTCGGTTACCACACCGGCCACTGGGAAGTCGGTCTCCTGATGCAAGCCGCCGCCGAGGAGTTGAAGTCCTTCGACGCGGTCCCCTTCGCGGCCTACTGCACCGACCCCTGCGACGGCCGCACGCAGGGCACCACGGGCATGTTCGATTCCCTGCCCTACCGCAACGACGCCGCCATCATCTTCCGCCGCCTCATCCGGTCTCTGCCCACGCGCAAAGGAGTCATCGGGGTAGCGACGTGCGACAAGGGTCTGCCCGCCATGATGATGGCCCTGGCAGGCACGCCCAACCTCCCCTGCGTCCTGGTTCCCGGCGGCGTGACGCTATCGCCGGAGGAAGGCGAAGACGCGGGAAAAGTCCAAACCATCGGAGCCCGCTTCGCTCATGGCCAGATCACTTTAGAGTACGCAGCCGAGATGGGTTGCCGCGCTTGCGCTTCGCCCGGCGGCGGCTGCCAGTTCCTAGGCACCGCAGCGACATCGCAAGTGGTGGCAGAAGCGCTCGGCATGGCATTGACGCACTCTGCGCTAGCTCCGTCCGGGCATCCCATCTGGCTGGACATGGCACGCCGCTCCGCCCGAGCGGTGCTTGAGTTGGAGAGCCGCGCGCTGACGATGTCCAGCATTCTCACTGAGGACGCGCTCCACAACGCCATGGTTGTCCACGCGGCCTTCGGCGGTTCGACGAACCTGGTCATCCACCTCGCCGCCGTAGCCCACGCGGCGAAACTCCGGCGGCCGGTTGCCGACGATTGGGCCCGCATTAACCGCCTCGCCCCGCGTCTGGTGGATTGTCTGCCCAACGGCCCCCGTCACCACCCGACGATCCAAGTCTTCCTTGCCGGCGGCGTACCCGAAGTCATGCTCCACCTGCGCCGCGAAGGTCTGTTAAAGACGAATGTGCTGACCGCCTCCGGCCACACGCTGGACGAGACGCTCAACTGGTGGGAGGGCAGCGAACGCCGCTCCCGTCTGCGCGCGGACTTGAAGAAGAACGATGGTGTGGATCCCGACGACGTGATCATGGACCCTGCTTCGGCGCGCGGGCGCGGCCTGACCTCCACCGTCTGCTTCCCCCACGGAAACCTCGCCCCCGAAGGCTCAGTCATTAAAAGCACCGCCATCGACGCCAGCGTGGTGGGTGAGGACGGCATCTACCGCAAGATTGGCCCCGCCCGGGTCTTCACCACCGAACCGGCCGCCATTGCCGCTATCAAGCGCAATGAGATCAAGGCGGGCGACGTCATCGTCCTCATTTGTCGTGGTCCCATGGGCTCCGGAATGGAAGAGACTTACCAGATCACCAGCGCGCTGAAGCACCTCGCCTTCGGCAAGCACGTGGCATTGCTGACTGACGCCCGTTTTAGCGGGGTATCTACCGGAGCCTGTATTGGCCACGTCTCTCCCGAGGCCCTCGCCGGCGGCCCTGTCGGCAAGATCCAGGAAGGCGACCTGATCGAAATCATCGTCGACCGTAACGCGCTGGAAGGCACAGTCAACTTCATCGGCACCGCCGAAGCACGAGTCACCCCTGACGAAGGCGCCCTGCTCTTGGCGGCCCGCCCGCCGCGCCCCGACCTCGCCCCCGACCCTGACCTTCCCGACGACACACGCCTCTGGGCAGCGCTGCAAGCGATTGGAGGAGGAGCCTGGGGCGGCTGCGTTTACGACGCCGACGCGATCGTTAAGGCGCTAACTGGCGGCTGAGAGAGTTTATGGGCCGCGATTTCGGGGTGGACACGAAGTTTGGGTGGAGAAAGACGGGTTTTCTAGGCGGTTGGGGGCCCTCCATTGTGTCCGGCGACCATTGCTTTCTCCGTTTGTTCGACCTCGGGTTTGCGGCGATGGTAGACGGGATACGCGACGCGCTGTGGGAGCGGTTTGGGTTTGAAATTCCTTGGGCTACAGATGGCTGATTCCACGGGGGTTGAGTCGCATTCAGGTTCGTTTGTCTTTTCTGTTGTGGCGGGGTCGGCGAGAGGCTGCGGGAAGGGGACGATTTGCGGGCCTTGGCCGTGGGGGCCGGGCTGATCGGCATCTTCTACGCTGGGCTCGACGCCGGGTTCGTCGAGTTGGGGCAGCAACTGTTCGATGGTTTTGAGTTCAAGGAGTGTTTGCTTGATGTGGCGGTGGATGCGGGACTCATAGTTGGCAAAGTTTT
>JBDTMC010000048.1:0-25834 GCA_039934475.1 Bryobacteraceae bacterium
GAGCAGCGGACTGAAAATCCGCGTGTCGGCGGTTCGATCCCGTCCCTGGCCACCATTGGCATTACTCCTTCTTCTTGGGCAGCCGTGCCCCATCCCTCATCGGCTACATCCTCCTGTTCGTGTCACAACGCGCATCCTTCGTCGCACAATGTCGGGGAAATCAGCGCGAAACAATTCAGATTATGATTGGCTCGGTTGGCCGCGACGCCGTCACAGACCAGCTGACGACGGGCGAAAGAGAGAAGTCGGCCGGATTCTGCTCGACCGCCAAGTACCCGGCGACCAATTCGAGACTCTGGGTCGATCCATCCGGTAACGACAATTCGATCGGTACACTGGAGAGCCCGGAAGGAAACCGGCCCGTGGCGACCCCTTTTCGTGCTTCAGGGTTAAACATGGAATTCGACGTTTCAACGCCCTTGTCTACTGGAATCACCCAGTGTTCACGCTTGTGCTCGAGAATTTGGTTCCTGCCCCGGCGCGGTGGATCGTCTAGATAAGGGAATAAGTCCGCTATCCAACCGGTGATCGTGGTCGCACCGTAACTCTGCTTGGGTTTTACGATTGCCTGCCAGAATTCCCGGTTGGGATTACCCTGAACAGTGCGAACTAGCTCGTCGAGAATCGGACGAAGCCGGCCCACCCACCAGCCAAGCTCGTAGGTTTCCAGGACCTCCACTCTCGCTCGGATGCGTTGCCAGTCTTCCACGGTTCCCGTAACTGTGATCCAGGGAATGCCGCAAACACAACCCATCTTGTATTCAAAGTAACTCGAGTAACTATCCATCAGGACGATCTCACTGGCAGTCCGTATCGCAGGAGTCGTGGTGCTGAAGTCGCAGATCAGCGTTTCATGCAGGGTGGGATCGGATGCATCGCGAATCTGGGTGGAGAAGTCTGCTATGGCATCTTGAAAACTCGAAAGTTTGATGTTGCGAACGTCCGCGGTCAGTGTTTCGCGTCCCATATGGCGCACTAGGCGCGGGCGCAGGGCATCGGCGTTCTCGGCGATGTGATGACTGAACCCCTGGGCAATTGCTAGCCAGATCGCATCGGGAGAGAGAGTGAGCGGAAAATGCTTACTGAATGCCGTGTGTACCGCGTCGATGAGCGGGTGAAATCCGTTCGCTCGCAGGTTCTGGGGTAGTCCTGCCGGTGCTGAATCAATGACGGCCTTATTCGGTTCGGGAAGGATGAGGATGTCGCGGCAGAAGCGATAGGCGAGACTGCGGGCAAGTGTTTGGCTCGAAATCTTCCTGTATGCCGGCACGACGTCATCGACTGCAAAGGTGGGGTGGTCCTGCCGGTGCGACTTAGCTTTGGATTGAAATAGTCGACGCATGACTATCGATTATAGTAGCGTCATTGCCCGGTCAACGCGGTTTTGCGAAGCGCATTCCATCCCTGCCTTCGTTTAAATGACACGCAGAAATGCTTCGCGAAGCCAATCCGGCCTCCCATATCAAGCCAAAGTGAGTACAAGCTGGACTCTCACCCTGCTTCTCTGGTGGCGGTGCTATCTTAGTTCCCAATGGCTAGGTGGGAATCATGGCTTTGGGCCGTCCTCGCGATGTCTGGCCCCGCCTCCGCCTATTCATCCCGCCTCACTTTCGCTATCCAGCCAGTCATACTTTCCGACGATGACGGATCGCGCCAAGCCCAAATTACCCCCGCACAGATTCGCACCTGGGTGGACCGATCCAATCGTATCTGGAAGCATGCCGGCATCGCCTTCGAATTGCAGAATGAACCGCTGGCACTGCGCAGCACACAACTCAACGGCATGATGGGTGAGACCGATAGCGATTGGGACGCGAAGCGGAACGCCGCCAACCGCGTTGCCTGGCGCTACCCCGGCCGCCTCGTCGTCTTCTTTCGTTTCGGGCCGGGACCGGAACCAACGCACCACTCCTTCTCCTGGACCGATGTCGGTTTTGTGGTCATGGGCGACTTTGAAGGCAACGTCATCTGTGGCCGTGAGAACCTCGATTTGCTGGCCCATGAAATCGGCCACTACTTCGGCCTGAGTCATACCTTCACGCGCACCTTCGGAACCGTCGAGGAGGCCGAGGAGCATCTCAAGGTGCGCGCTGAGACCATGCCTGCCGGATCCAATGAACTTCTCTATGCGCCCTTTATCCGCTCCCTCACGTGCACATCGGAAGCCGCCGTTACGCTTGCCGGACGGACGCTCCCTATCCCGCGCGACAACCTGATGTCCTACTACGGCCGGCCCGGCCACTCCCCCAAGCCGGACGTGCTTACACCTCACCAGATGGCATGGGCGCGCCGTATCGCCGAACTCCGCATTGTGGGCGCGGGCCGCCTTCCGGTAAACACCGACGCTACCTCCGCCCTGCAATTTGAACAGATGGAGCAAGACGACAATCGTGGCGTCATGCCAGCCGCGGAATTGACCGGCGAGAGTTGGGGTGGCGGCAAGGCGCTCTTTTGCCGGGCTGTCAAAGGAGGCCAAATTTCCTTCCGTGTCCCCGTACCCGCCGGGGGACGCTACCGAATGGAGCTTTACGCCGCTTACGGTCCCGACTACGGAAACCTGCGCGTCCTCATGGATGGACGCGTTGTGAAGAGAGAAGTTCGCACTTGGGCGCCCCTGGTGACACCCAGCGGCCTCATAGTCCTCGGAAGCCCCCGACTGTCCCAAGGCGCGCATACACTAAGGATCGAAATTGGCGCTAAGCAGCCCGCGTCGCACGGATACAACCTGGCACTTGACGCACTCCGCTTAACCAGGCAGTAATTAAGAGTGAAGCCATACCATGATTAAATCGACCGCTCTTTTGTGTGCTCTCTTACTCCTATCTCCCGCTATCCCCTGCGCCGCCGCGCCCCGTGAGTCTGTTCGTATGAACTGGGCGGGTCTCCAGAAGGAGATCACCTCGCGCAACCTCGTTCATAAAAGCGTCCACGTGGTCCTAACGGGTGGTGGCGAAGTGAAAACCACTCTCGAAGGCATCACGGAGACCGGCGTTCTAGTGAACCGTTCCCGGCGTACTCGCCAGTGGACCGATGCGTCCGGCAAGGTCCTCATCCCCAAGGATCGGGTGGCAGCCATCCGTCTCGGGGGACACGTCGGCAAGGCCCGTCTCATTGGAGCACTCGGGGGACTCGGCGCAGGCGCAGCCATCGGGGCCGCCATCGCCACCAGCGCCGATGGCTTTGAAGGAATTCTAGTCGTCCTTATCCCCGTCAGCGCCGCCTGTATTGGCATCATCGGCGGGGTGGCCGGCTACTTCATCGGGCGCGCAATCGACCGTCCAGGCCCCGAGTTCGTCGTCGTCCCGTAGCCCCAAATTTGGCTTCGTTTTTGCCAAGCCGCTACATCTCTGTTGACATTCACTTAACCATAGTTAATACTAAACCATTCATGCAAGCGAACCTCAAACGCTGCGCTATGGTGAAACGCCTTTTCCTGCAGCTGCTTCTGGCCGGGTTTGCGTACGCTCAGGCGCAACCAACGACCGACCTCGAGCGACGGGTCACCGAACTCGAAGAAAAGATGCGTCTTGTGGATCCCTCCTTCGGTCGCGACACGCGGGCGTCCGACCTCTCGCGCCGGCTCGAACTCCTGGAAAAGAAGATGACTGAGGTGCTGGCGTCCACAACACCGGTTAAGGAAACTCCGCCAACGTCCGTGGCTGCCTCGCCTGGCCCGAGCCTGACGCCGGTTTCTGTCACCGGGGACTACCAGAGCACACCCGGCGGCGAGACCCGCCTCCCGGTGGCCGGCTACATGGAAATGCACGTCAACCGAGACTCGGGTCAGCCCTTCCGGCCTGACTTCCACCGCTTCGTTCTCCTGTTCGGGCACAGCTTCTCAGATCGCATCAAATTCTGGAGCGAACTGGAGGTGGAGCACGCCATCGTGGAGGGCGGCGAGGAGAGCGGGGAAGTCGCCGTGGAGCAGGCGTACCTGGACTTCCTCATCAAACCCGCGTTTAACATCCGCGCCGGGATGATGTTGACTCCGGTCGGCATCATCAACGAACGGCATGAGCCGCCTGCGTTCAACGGTGTGGAGCGCCCGTTTGTGGAAACCGTGATCATTCCCACTACTTGGCGCGAGCTGGGCGTCGGGTTTACCGGAGACCTCGGCCGCGGGTTTCGCTACCGCGCCTACGTCACGTCGTCTCTCACTGCCCGCGGCTTCGATGCGGAAACCGGGATCACCGGAGGGCGCACTGCCGGCTTCGATTCATCATTTCGCAACCCGGCGAAGGTGGCGCGCTTAGAGTATGCCGGAGTAAGGCATCTTACTCTGGGCACCAGTATCTATAGCGGTCATACGGGCTTCAATACCCCCGGCGTGAATCCGGGAGTAACTATGTTCGATTTTGATGGACGCTACAGTTACCGCAGGTTTGATTTCCGCGGGCTATTCGCAAACACGTGGGTCAGCCAGGCAGGCGAACTGAACTGGCGCCTGGAACAGAGCCTGGGCCGCAATCCGAATGTGGCCAGCCAGATGCGGGGCTACTACTTGGAGCCTGGTTTTCACGTCCTTCCGCGCCGCACGCGAAACGACTTGATCCTCTTTGCGCGCTATGAGAAGTACAACACGCAGCACCGCATGCCCGACGGCTACACGCCGTTACCGCAATTCGATCGCTCGTCGTGGGTCACCGGCCTGACATACAAGCCAAACGCCGATGTTGCCCTCAAGTTCGATTACGTCTTCAACCGCAACGCGAGCACAGTTGTGCGTGCGATCAACGGCATCAATCTTGGAATTGGATGGTGGTTCTAATGAAATTCGCGGGAATTCTTCTGCTCTCCGCCCTGACCTTCGCGCAGCCGCAGCCGGCGGCGAAACCCGATCGGGTAGTTTCAATCGTCGCCGAACGCTTCACCTTCAACCCGTCGAAGGTCACAGTGAAGCAAGGGCAACTGATCGAGTTTGTCCTCACCAGCGATGACACGGACCACGGGTTTCGCATCCCCAGCGCCGGCATTGATGTCGCCATTCCGCAATCCAGCAAGGGGGAAGCGCGTGTTCGATTCATCGCCAAGGACAAAGGAACGTTCGCCTTCGAATGCTCACGCCCCTGCGGCGCGGGGCACAACCTGATGCGCGGAACCATCATCGTCAAATGACTTTCGCCAAGAGAGCTTCCTGCATCGCCGCCCTCATCGTTTGTGGCGGACTGAGTTTTAGCCAGACCGGACGCCCGCTATTGCCAGGGAGTCCCCTCGCCGGAATCACATCCGCTGAGCTGGAGACGTTTCGCCTCGGCTTGGACGACTTCACAGAGGTGGAGACTGCCGAGGACGGCCTCGGTCCGGCGTTTAACGGAAACAGCTGCGCCGTATGCCACAGCGTCCCGGCGATTGGTGGAATCAGCACGATGACTGAAGTCCGCGCGGGGTATCGCGACCAGGACGGGAGATTCAGCGCCTTGAATGGCGGCACACTCTACCACCTGTTCTCGACACCACCGCATCGATGCCAGGTGCAGATTCCGCCGGAAGCGAATGTGATTGCCCGCCGGTCTCCCATCCCGCTCTTCGGCGCGGGTCTGATTGAGGCGATTGCGGACGATACTATCGCCGCTCTCGAAGATCCGGACGACCGCGACGGCGATGGCATCCGTGGGCGCGCTGCCCGCATTGTGGATGTCGTGACAGGGCGGGAGCGCATTGGCCGCTTTGGCTGGAAGGCCCAGCACGCATCGCTCCTTGCTTTCTCAGGTGACGCCTATCGCAATGAGATGGGGATCACCAACGACCTCTTTCCCGAGGAAGTGGCGCTCGGAATCACTCCGGAGCGGATGAAACTATGCAGTCCGAAGCGGGGAGTGGAAGACGTGCGAGACAGGGCAACGGGCTTGCGCGGTATCGACCGGTTTGAGCGCTTCATGAAGTTTCTCGCGCCGGTTGCGCGCGGTCCGGTCGACGATTCCGTGCGGGCGGGCGAGGCGACTTTCGCCACCATCGGTTGCGCGACGTGCCACATCCCTGTGCTTCATACCGGCCCAAATGCGAATCCGGCGTTTGACAACAAAGCGGTGGCGCTCTACTCCAACCTGCTGCTGCACGATGTGGGCACCGGCGATGGGATCGAACAGTCAGCGGCGACTGCGAGTGAAATTCGAACGCCGGCATTGTGGGGGTTGCGATTCCGCCGCCCCCTCCTGCATGATGGCAGCGCCGCGACACCGCAGGCCGCCATCCTCAGTCATAGGAACGAAGCAACCGCAGTCACCGAACGATACCGGGCGCTTGCTCCGCAAGAGCAACAACAGCTGCTGGCGTTCCTGAACTCGCTCTGACCTATTGGCCGATCAGATTCGCGGCCAGCCACTTGATGTAGGCGACATTCCGGCGCCGGCTCTCCTCGTGTATGGCCACCGGCAGTCGATCCAGCTTGTCTTTGAAAAAGACGCCATCGGTATCTTTGCAGCCCACCATATTGCCGAGCCAGAAAACCAGGAACAAGTTGCCGTCAACGCGCCCCTTCGACGCATTACCCAGGTACGATCCATGCCCGGAAGCGCGGTATTTCGCCGCCAGTTCGCTCTCTTCGCCAAACGCGCCCTTCGCCGCAAACTCTTCGCAGGCGGTCACCATGCGGTCAAACAACTGCCGCTCCGGCGAATCCGCCGGCTGTTCGCTCAACACATCGAAGAGTTGGAGTTGTAGCTCGCCTGAGATCTTGTAGTTCACCCGCCCCGCCGTGGCTGCACCGATGTGGTTCAGTACCTCGGCCTGCTTGCCGCTGCCGGAATGGATGCTCAACGTGCCGTCGAAGTAAGTGGACACGGCGGCCAGTTCACGGACGCGTTCGCGCAACTCCGCCAGAGGCTGGCCGTCAAATTCGCCTTTCACGCGCGGCAGCAGTTCCGGCCACATCTTGTGCCAGGCGTACTTCTCCAGCGCTTCATAGGTATCCGGATACGCCTGCCGCTTCTTGAAGCCCAGGTTCGGCGGCACCAGTTGCGCCGGACGGCCGCGTTCCTTCAGCCAGTGCATATAGAAGATCAGCTCTTTCGTCGTGGTGAGGGTTTCGGCTTCATCCAGCGATGGTTCAAAGTCGAACGGCGCGCCGCCCTTCACCTTCACGATGGTGTCGTACAAGTCTTCGTTCAGCAGCAGGCTGGGGCAGAACTTCACCGCCAGACGTTTGATCTCCGGCTCGCTGAAATTGTACGAGTGGTCCCCGCAAACGAAGGGATCTTCAAAGGCCCGCAGTGTCCACGCCGCCTGTTCCGGCCCCAGGATCTTCAGGAACATCTCCCCGATCTCGGCTTCGCTGTAGGGATTGGTGTGCCGCGTGTCGGCTCGCAGGTCAAACAAGCGGGACGTATCAGTGGTGAACTTCGTATACCCGGCGGCGTCGTGGATCGACTCCTTCACCCATTCCAGCGATTTCGCGATCTCTGCATCGCTGGCGCCGCTGACAATGAAATGGTCGGCCTCCGCGTTGTAGCCTTCGCGGAAGCCGGCGCGAATGGCAGCCCACAGACCGGCATGGTAGAGGTGCAGAATACTGACGCGGGTGTGTCCGGGCGCCGTTGGGTTCGATCCATCGCGCGCCGCGATCATAGCATCTAGCGTCATCTCGCGAGTCGCCGATAGTTGAACAGTGGACGCCAGATTCACGCCCGTTTCCCGCAGCACCTCACGAAAGGCCTGAAACACGGCGGGCAGGCTGATTTCCGGGTGCCGGTTGCCGGCGGCGATCGCCGGCTGCGCTCCTTGCGGTCGCGGCAGAAAAGCGCGGTCGATGTTCTCCGCAAACGCGCGAATGTTATCCCGGTCGGTAGACGCGAACGCGTACACGTGAACCGGAGCGCCGTCTGCTTCGCCACTTTGCAGCGGCGCCTGGAGTCCGTGTGCGCCGGGCTCGCCTCCCACCTGCACCAGAACATCGGCGCCGTCCACGGTGATCGCCCCGAAGGCGGTGCGTCCGCATACCGTCAGACTGGGGATCGAAACCGGGCTTCCGCCCGTGATGGTCCGCGCGGCCGTGGCCAGCGCGTCTTGAGATAGAACTGCTTTACTCATGATGAAAAGGTCCTTTTAGTAAGAGCGTAAGTTAGTCCACTGTTCGAAGTTAGTGCGAAACAGGCGCGACACGTCCTGCTCCACATCGGCGCGGCTCACCGGTCTGCCGTCCTCCGCCAACAGCTTATAGGCATTGGATAGAATCGGCGCCAGTGTGCGCCGCGTATTGCGCCATTTATAGATCACCTGTTCCAGCACACGCGCATCCGAGTGTTGCGGGATGAACGTCGTTCCTAGCATTTCCAGGCGCTCGCGCGTCATCTCCTCGACAATTGAGGGATTATTCAGGAACCACCAGCAGCCGAATAACATCATGTTGCTGAACTTACGGGCGTACACGGTTAGTTCGTGTTGGTTCTCGCGGCTCAGAACACTCACTAGGAACCGATTGTACGGAAATTCCCGCAATATTGTCTCTAACGCTCCAAGGTCGGCGCGACCAACCGCGTCGCCCGCCAGGCGCAATGCCGGGTTCACCAGGTAACGCACCCCGATCATCAGCGACATGGGCAGATCGAACTCGCGGCACGCCGGCAGCACCGCTTCCTTCAACAGTGTCCCGCGCGTGCCGGCATCGGGGAATTGGAAGGTGTCGGGCAGGGAACAGGCCATGTAGACCGGCTTCATCCGCTTTACCCACGCCGCCAGGAATCGCCTCACTTCCGCTATCGATCGCCCGCTACAATCGGCGTTCACGTCGTAGCCCTGGGACGAGAGGATTTGCCAGTGCTCCGGCCATTTGTTGAGGATTCGATCAAGCCGCATCACGGGATGAAACTGCGGATGCCCCGCCGCCCCTGCCTCCCACAACGGCGCCTCCGCCGGGTCCAAAGGATCGTTCGTCATGACGGCTTCGCTAATGCCCGCCAACTTGAAGACGTGCTCGATATGATCTTCCCGATTTTGCGCCGCAAAGAAGGCACGCGCCTCCCGCAGGTCCGGTGCGGAAGTCGGCAACCCCAGCAAGTGCAGCGCGGCCACAACGCCCCGGCCGGCTTCGGAAACGGGCGGATGGTCCACGAATAACGTCTTCCAAATCAGATCTGCCTGCTCCTTCTTCGGCAGCGTCCAGTACACCTCGGGCTTGATGGACGACGACCGGAAGAGTTCCGCTTCGCAGTAGTGATACGTAACCAGTTCGTCGATTCCCCACAAACCCAGCGCACCCAGCGAGGGCTGAAAGAGGTGGGTGTGCATGTCGATAAAGGGCGTCGACGCCAGTACTTCTTCCACCGTACTGGCGATGGCGGCAGGACTCAGCGGCGGCTGTGCATTTGAAGGCGTCATGAGATTCGGCACTCCTTCGCACTATATGTGTCTGGCCACCCCCTGGTCAAAGGAGATCGAGCCGGGAGGACCACGCCAGCAGAGTCACCCGATAGGCGGAGCCGCCCGAAGGGTATGGGTTGCTCCCTCATGATCTGTCAGCGCAGGCAGCTATCAGGCCTTGCCAAAGAACCACACCTTGCGGTATGACTGTATTTCACCCATCGGCAGCGTGCTGTCGATACAAGGGCCGCAACGGGCGCAAGCCCTTTGCGGCTTTTGCTTTTTAGCCCTCAAATGCGAACGATTATTTACGTGGACGGCTTCAATCTGTATTTCAGGATGTTGGCCAGTCGCCCCGCGCTTAAATGGTTGAATTTTAAGAAATTGGCTGAAACGCTTCTGCGGCCGACAAAGGTGATCGTCGCGGCAAAGTGTTATACCGCCCGCGTCTCGGGCAGGTTGGACCCGACAGCTCCGAAGCGACAGCAGATTTATTTCGATGCCTTGGCAACCGTGCCAGAGATCTCTCTTTACATGGGGACGTTCCTGACATCCGAGAAATTCGCCGGCCTGGTCATGCCTCCGGAGTTTCGTCCGCGCCTGACGCTTGGCCAGCCATGGCCGAATGTTGTGAAGGTTATCAAGACCGAAGAGAAGGGGAGTGACGTCAATCTGGCCTGCCATCTGTTGCTCGACGCGTTCCAGAACAACTTTGACGTCGCCGCCGTTCTGTCGAACGATAGTGATCTCGTGGAGCCCATACGGATAGTGACCCAAGTGCTCGGTAAGCCGGTCGAGCTTTTGTCGCCCGTTCCCAATCCCGCTCCCACTCCTAATCTTGTGCGCGTATCGAGTTTTCAGCGGCGTATAAGCGTAAGTGATCTTGCCGGTGCCCAGTTTCCCGACCCGATAGTGCGGGCGGACGGATCAATCATCGCGAAACCGGCGACCTGGGTCTAAAAACCCGAGTCCAACGCCTTCATCGCCCTGCGTTGTTCCGAGCTCAGTGAACGTTTTCAAGATTACTAGGAGTGCCGCTGACCGGACTGCCGCCGAATCCATCACCCTGCTCTCGTGCGACAAGCTGGGAACTGTCAGTCGTTAAGCACCACCTGCCACAGTGAGCTGTGCACGTGAACCTGGAGCGAACCGTTGTAATCGATGAAGCCCAGCTTGCGGAACTTGTTCATGAAGAAGCTGATTCGTGAGCGAGTGGTTCCCACGATCTCCGCTAGCGTTTCCTGGGTGATGTTCGCAAGCACCGGCTCGGCCTTGCCTTCTTTGCCAAAGTTGGCCAACAAAAGCAGCACGCGCGCCAGGCGTTTCTCGCTGGAGTTGAAGAGCTGGTCCACCAGATCTTCCTCTATCCGAATGTTGCGCGAGAGGAGGTAGGAAAGAAAAAGGCCTGTGAACGCCGGCTCACTGGAAAGCAGTCGCACCATCACCGCTTTCTCCAGCCGCACGATCAAGCACACTGACAACGCGGCCGCTGTCGCCATGCGCCGCGGTTGACTGGCCAGGCAGCCTTCACCGAAGAAGTCGCCACGCCCCACAATGCCAACCACCGCTTCCTTTCCACGACGGGAGACAACGGTGAGTTTGGCCTTGCCTTCCTGGATATAGAAGACGGCATCGGCGTCATCGCCCTGTGAGAATATCAGTTGATTTTTGCGGTACTCCGCGATCGTAGTGCCCTCGCTAGCCTTCTCCAGGAAGATCTTCGGATCGAAACAAGCTCTGTCTTTCGGCATAATCGCAACCTCCGGCCCGCAAAAGAAAATCAGATATTCCAAAAACAGTCCCGGAATATTGTCCGCAACCCTGCCACTCTATTGGAAAATCCGGTTGCGATTCAACTGGGCAAATGTAATATTGTAAAACCTGTGCAAAATTGACCAGACACACCGTCCATTGGCGTGATCTACTGCCTAACAGGACTGGCACCGGAGGAGGGAATTACGCCTTACATTTTTGGCTACGGCTCGTTGATTGAACAGGCCTCGCGAATGAGGACCACACCGTCGGCTCTGTACGTAGTGCCCGCCCGCGCTAGGGGCTTCGCTCGCGGCTGGTGGGCTCGCACAGGCGTCGTCGGTTTCAGCACTACTTTTGCCGGCGCCATTCCCCAGAAATCGAGTTCCGTGAACGGAGTCGTCTACGCGGTCACCGAACAGCAGTTGAAAGAGACCAACCAGCGGGAGCAGGGGTATACCCCCACGGACATTACCAGCACGGTTCAAATCCTCTCCGGCGCCTACAAGCCCAAAGATAAGGTCTGGATCTACGTCAACGATTTCAAAAATGACGAGGAACGGCGCAAGTGCTTGCCGTCGCCTGAGTTTCCCCTGGTGCAATCGTATATCGATATCTGCCTCACCGGCTGTCTGCAAATCGAACAGGGATTCCCGGATGACGCCAAAGAGTTCGCCAGTGACTTTATCAAATCGACGCAGGAATGGTCTAGATATTGGGAGAATGATCGCGTGCACCCACGCCGCGCTCCCTTCACTGTCCCAGCGGCGTCGAAAATCGACCAACTCCTTCAAACACATCTACCCAAACTCTTCACTGAAATCCAACTAGCGCCAGCGCGCTGGTAACTCGAAATCAAACGGCCGGATGATTCCCGGCAACGGAGGAATAATACTATGACTGCGACTGCCAATTCGAACCAGTACACTCCGGTTCTGCCGCTCCATGTCGAATGGAGCAGCGTGCTCAGCCAGGACGTGATCACCGCCGCCACTATCCTCGTGGATTCCACCAGTCCGGCGCCGGTGGCTGTGTTCACGAATCCGTCCAACGCTAAGGCTGAGGCGTTGGCGATTGTCAACACGGGTAGCGGTTCCCAACTCTGCCACGTCGCCCGCGATCGCACCAGCGGCGGAGGATGGCGCTCCACTCCCCTCTTTGGTGGCAAGTCGGCCCAGCAGGTGGCCGCCGGCATCCCTTACGCCGGCACGCCAAATTCTGCGGTGTATGGCCTCTTTTTGGATGACCAGCAACTGTACGTCACCACGCTCGCGGCGGATGGCGCCACCTGGTCCGCGCCCGCTACCGTCGCCAATGGAGCCATGACGAATCCGCGCGTTGCCTACTCTCCCGACGGCCGCGCGGTCATCTATGGCGGTAGTCCTTCCGGGGACCTTGTGACCGTCTATCAGCAACAGATTGGCGGGCCCTTCACGGCCGTAGTCTGCAAGATGCAGGGCGCTTTGACCCAGGGCGATTTCCAGCTCTGCCTGACGGATGAGGAGAGCTACACGATCCTCTCCAACTACAATGCGAAGCCCTACCTCGTCACCGGAGTTCTGGGCAACACGGAATACAGTTCTTTCGATCTCGCTCCCGGATTCACTGAGAAACTGACGAACGTCGCGCTCGGATATTGGAGCCCCGTCCAGCAGACTCTGATCTTCCTGCTCGTCGATGACGACAAAGCGTTGCATGCGTGGTCCCAGAACTCGAATACGGCACGAGCTGAGAAGATTCCGAACGCGAGCATAGCGCAAGCCGCCGGGCATGTGGCTGACGATGGCTCCCTCAACGTCTATGCCGTCGATTCCAAACTTGGTCTGTGGGCTTTGCACCAATCCAAGCGTAAGCCGTGGAATGACGATGGCACGCCCCGATGGGCACCCGTCCTCCAACTCGACAAAGGAGTTTCACGCCTCGCCAGCGATATGAATCCCGCCGCGGCTCCTTCGCTCTTTGCGCTCGATGGTGGGGATTCCTCACTACGCCTGCACGCGCAGGACGCCAAGTCGCGGCTATGGAAGAGCGACGCGGTGCACCAGCACAAGGCGGAGGCATTTGAAGTTGCTCGCTATCGATCGGAAGTCAGTGTCGTCGATAAAAACGGCCGTGCGCTATCGGGATATACCGTTCATGTCGCCGCGGAAAAGGGCAGTTCCACCATCGACGCATGGTCTGGCGACCGTTTTCATGAGATCGATGAGACCGGCGTCACTCTGACTACGGATCATTTGGGCAAGTTGACGGTGAGTATTCTAGCGAACGACAAAGGCCTCGCTTGTCCCAATCTGATCGTCACGGGCGCCCTCAACCATACAGGCCTCATCCAGGCGGTGACCGTTAAGCCCTCAAGCCCCGTGCACACGTACCTCTCGGGCAAGGGAACGCTTCACCCCACGAATCCCGGCGGAGCCCTTTCTCCCTTTGATGCGAATGGGGAGACTCTAAAGACTGCCCGCGTCCCGGGGCCGAACGGACTGCCGGACAAAGTGCTTGCGCCCAAGGCGACGGCGGTAGTGGCGCAGGGTATACGCCAAGGCGCGCTTGTGGCGCTGAAGGAGAAGCAGGAGGGGGTCGTCGGTTTCGGCGGTTCTCTGCGCCAAGGTAGCCAGAGCTTTGAAATATTTTACAGCGAAGCGGCGATGCAGGCACACCGCGAGGCAGCGGGTCTGGCTCAGGTGGAAGGCTTCTGGGAAGAACTGCTCGATTTCTTCGGTGACATCTGGGAAGGCATCTGTAACGCCGTCATCGCGATCGCCCATTTTGTCGTGGAAGTGGCGCGCGAAGTCGTCCATTTCGTTCTTGAGGTGGCCGAAGGAATCGCCAAGGCCCTCGACCTTCCCGTTGACGGCATCGAAAAAGCGGCTGCCTTCATGAACGGAGTATTCAACTCCGCCGACGCCGACATCGACAAAGTGGTGGCGTGGCTGAAGGCGCTCTTCGATTTCAAGGCCATCTGGAATACCAAGAAGGCGTTTGAACAGGGCGTTCTCGCCGTTCCCGACTACGTCAAACAGCTAGCCCTGGCAACCCAGCACAGAGCCGACGACTGGTTCTCGAAACAAAAGCTGGACGTAAACAAGATTTTCGCTGACATCAAAAAACAGTATGCGGGCCAGACTCTCGGGCAACAGCCGAACTGGCAGAACCCGGCTGGGCCCGTGTCTTCGAAACCCGTTGCCGGCGACGCTGCTACCTCCGATTTCACCGGGAACCCACACCACAACTGGCTGTGGGACAAGACAACCTCGTACGCGCCGCAGGAACAACACGCACTATCCCTGGTTTCCGACGATGGCCCGTGGGAGGCTTTCGCTAAGCATATGGCGGAAAGCGGTACGGAGTTCGTCGGCGCGCTGGGCAAGTTCAAGGATGCCATGTGGACGATGATTGTCCATCCCGAGCAGTTCGCCACCGTCGTTATCCCGGATCTCATCGATATGGTGAATCTGCTGATAGACGCCCTGCTCGATCTTTGCGATGCCATGGTGGATGCCGCTGTGGGATTGGCGGTTGCCGCCATGGACATGCTGAAGGAGGCGCTGGGCGCTGAACTTCAGTGGGGCATGTTGAACACTCTGTGGGCGTGGATGGCGAAGGCGGCGGGACATCCGGAAGATACCAAATTGACCTTCTGCGCGCTGGGCTCGCTGCTGGCGGCATTCCCTACCACCATCATCTTCAAGCTGATCGTCGGGGTAGAACACGAACCGTTCCCCGGAGGTGTATTCCCGGCAAAGCCGCACGCGCACGGACAAGTCGGCGCCACCGGTGGCCTGATCATGTCATGGGATTCGACGGTGGCCTCCGACAGCCTTCGTATGTTCCAAGTCCTGCAAGCCGGAGCCGCCGACATCTACGGTAACCACAGTCCCAAATGGTTGACGGGCCTGGGCGTCATTTGGTCCATCGTCGTGTGGGTCTGCCGGAACGGCTATCCCGGCTTCTCTGTCGTCGAGTGGGCGTCGTTTACCGCGGCGGCGTCGCAACTGCTGTGGATCGGCCCCCTTGCTTACTTCTCGATCAAGGCCGCAGGTTATCTGAAGGATCCGGACATCCTCGGAGATAAGTTGGACATCGGCATCTCGGTCTTGGGCGGCCTCATGTTTACTGCCGGGATCGGCCTCGACATATTCACCAAACAACGGCGGGGACAACAGATTGCCAATCTCCTGACGCCGATGCCCGCCCTGTTCGCTTTCCTCAACATGAGTCAATTCCGCAACAACCCGGAGGAGGCTCCATTCGCCATCGGCGGCAATCTGCTTGCCGATTTCGTCGGTTACGTGGGAGGCGGTCTCGAACTGCTGCTCGATACGTTGCAAACCGCGCATTTCACCGCCACGGCCTGAGATGTCCAACTCAGCCGCCGTTGCCAAAGCCATGGGCGGTGTCTCTGCCACTAACGGTTGGGACGCCGCCTATGCCATGAATCTGAAGCAGGTAAATGCCCTCCTGCTGCAACAGTTTCTCCGCGATGGGCCCACTCATGGTACCCGTCGGCTGTGCGTAATTCTCCCCGTGGAGGACGACTTCTGGATCCTTGACGTCACCTTGGGTCCGCCTGAATTCTCGTTCCTGAACGGCGGCCAACAAGCGGACCTCACGATGGATGTTGTGAGCGGTTCGCTCATCGCCTTCGATTCCGATCAGACCATACGCAGTGCCGTGCTCATTCGCCCTAACGAGTCGAAACTCACCGGCCCCGTGGCGCTCTCTAAGGTGAAGGGTGAGGTGAATCAACTGGGCGGCGTCGTGCTCGACCTTGGTGCTACTGCTTACAACCCGAGTATCTGCGGCGTCGATCCCACGTCACAACTCAACAAGGATATTGGCGCCGCGGTCCAAACGTTCTTCGCCGCCAGCAATGCCAAATTCGCACTCGGAAGCATCGCCACCGACAACGTCCCATCGGCTCTGTCGCCCACCAGTTTCAACTTCTGGATTCAGCCCAAACCCAACTCCCAGGATGCCTGTCTCCTCTTGCTCGTCAAGACCACGGGGTCGGAAGGAACAGTAGGTCCGCTACCGGTTTATCCCATCCCTGATAATTCCGGTGCGGCGCTGATGATTTCCGGCCGGGCGTTGTTCAATGGCGTGATGGTGGAGACTCTCAACGCCACCTTCAAGCAATTCGGGACAAAGTTTACCGGTCAGCAGTCATCCGGAACTTGGTCTTCTGTCGTTGCCTCCGGTGGAGCGGTCGATTTCGGGAAGGTGGGCACGGAAAAAAGCCGTGACGATTTAGCTAAGGCAAAGTGGAATACTTTACACTTGGACCCGTGGTCAGACGGCAATGTAACTTTTCCGCTCAACGGGCTCAAAATTAGCCTCGCGCCCTCGTCAGGCGGACTATCTGCCGTTTGGAACTGCCAGGTGTCCCACTCCTGGTCAGAGTGGACCTCGTCAATGATCGGCCGCGGCAAAATGTATTTCGTACGAAACGAATCCGTCGAAGTTGTCGCCGATTACAGTCAGTCGTTTAGTGCCCCGACGGTGGACTCCACCAACGACATGGTCGCTTTCCAATCCGCTTCGCCCAAAGTCACTTTGAACTACGTGCATCCCTGGCGCGAAGCGTTTTTCGGTTCTGTACTGCGTCCGGCGTTCGTGGCCGGATTGCAAAAAGCTCTTCAGGAGACGCTGGCCAACTTCCAACTGCCGTCAGTCAACGCATTTGCGTTGGTGAACCTTCTGTTTCCCGCCCATCATTACATCAGCCTCAAGGAAGCGCACCTTCCGAACGATCTCTATCTTACTGGCACCCTCGCCCAACCGATCGCAGTTACTCCCGTGGATGCGATGGCCGCGCCCGGTGGAACTTTGCAATTCACAGCCACCGGTACTGCCGCAGCCGACATCGTTTGGGAAATCAGTCCCCGCAGTCCCAGGGGCGGCTCCGTCAGTCCAACTGGGCTTTACACCGCACCGGCGTCAATTTCCGTAGCTGAGGTGGTGGTGGTCAAGGCTGTCAGCCGCAAAGATCCCAGCAAAGATGGCAGCGCCATGGTACTGGTTCATCAAATCCCGGCGGTGACGGGGATTGCCGTCGCGCCCGCCAGTTGCGTGGTCACACCCGGCCGCAAGGTGCACCTCACGGCCACCAACGCGGCCGGGCAGGGGATTGCCGTCAATTGGACCCTAACACCCAACATCGGCCAGATCAGCTCGGGATTCGGTCACCGCGGCGAGTACGCCTACGCGGCGCCAGACAAGATAGCCGAAGCTACTACTGTCACGGCATCGGCCGTATCGCCTGCTAACCCTTCACTGACTGGCGTAGCGGCCATTCAAGTGACGCCGCGAGCGGTCGTTACGGTAACTGCGGCGCAATCGTCAGTTAAGCCCGGCGCCACCGTCGCGCTCACCGCAAAAACAACGGTTGGCGACATCGGCGATCTGCGCTGGGTGGTCTATCCCATCGATGGCGGGACGGTCGCACCCAATCCGGATGACCCTTCGAAAGCCACCTACACGGCACCCGCCAAGGCCGGGAAACAGGATCCACTGGTGGTGGCATACCTGGTGGACGACGAAGCCGCCGGCCTAAGCTCCGCTTCGATTAAAGTGACGGCCTAAGACTACTTCCGCGGTAGCGCGAACACGATGTAACCCTTCGGCACATCCGAAGCGGCAGCCGCCTTTATACTCGCGTGCCCTGGATGCCCGCCGCCCGGCGTAACGCTGGAGGAAGCCGAAACCACCAGGTATTGCCGTCCGCGGGCCTCGTACATGGCAGGGATACCCTCCGCGCCAGCAGGCAGCGTGACAGTCCACAAAACCTTTCCCGTGTCTTCATCAAGCGCGCGGAACTTGCCGTCGCTAGCCCCAATGAATATCAGCCCCGTGGACGTAACGACCATTCCGTGGTGTTCGGCCATGAACGCGCCGGTGTCTTTGGCGCCCTGTGCCGCAGCGGCCGCATCCTGACCCAACGGCGCCTTCCATTCAATGGTTCCTTTGTTCAGATCGTAGGCCACCACCTGCGACCACGGTGGACTGAGGATATAGGGCTGATTCGGATACAGCCCCCAATCCGTGTAGTAACGAACTCGAGGCGTATCGCTCCCCGCCGGATAATCCGGGCCCCCCAGTGGGGTGTACCGGCTGCCATTGTCTTCGTGCACAACCAGCCCTCCCGGAGCGCCTCCCGAAGCAACCACCGGCCCACTCGTCGGCGCCTTGACCTCCTTCGCCCGTGTCGCGCCGGCCGGCGGCTCCAGCCCATTCAAAAAGTCGAAGAGCTGCTGCACTTGGCTATCTTCCAAGTCCCGGAATGCGGGCATTTTCCCGCGTCCATTCCGCACGGCAATACGGAAGGAATCGAACGTCAGGCGCCCGCCAATGGCGGCCAGCGGCGGCGGACCTGACCCGGCTCGCACACCATTCACGCCATGACACGCCTGGCACCTTGCTCCATAAACAGCCGCTGCACCCGAGTCCGTGCTCGCCTTGCTGAGCGGATCTTCCAGGCCCAGTTTGTAGATTGTCGGCCAATCCTGCGTGTTCACATACATCAGGCCTTTGCTGGGATTCACGGCGCCGCTTCCCCAGTTCGACCCTCCCCGCGCCCCCGGCATCGAGATGGTCTCCGTCAGCCCCGGCGGCGTGTACAACCCTTCGTTGCGCATCTTGCCGATGCGCTCTTTCCAGGCCGCGCGCTCCTCAGGCGTGAGGAGGTAGGGATTCACATCGTCTGCCGAAACAGACTGCCGCGCGAAGGGCGGCGGAGCGGTGGGGAAAGGCTGCGTCGGCCACGCTTGCTCTCCCGGCATCAGACTCTTCGGAACCGGCCGCTCTTCAATTGGCCATAGCGGCTTGCCGGTAACGCGATCGAACACATAAAGGAATCCCTGTTTGCTCGATTGCGCCACCACGTCCACACGTTTGCCGTCGTGCGTCACCGTCAGCAATTGCGGCGCCGCCGTCGTATCGTAGTCCCACAAATCGTGGTGAACCAGTTGAAAATGCCACAAGCGCTTCCCCGTACGCGCATCCAGGGCTACCAGGCTGTTGCCGAACAGATTCGACCCGATGCGGTCCGCTCCGTAGTAATCGTAGGTCGGTGATCCGGTGGGGAAGTACGCTATGCCGCGCTTCACGTCCAATGAGATCTCGCCCCACGTGTTAGTCCCTCCAGAATATTTCCACGCATCCTTCGGCCAGGTCTCATACCCGAACTCGCCCGGATGCGGAATGGTATGAAAGGTCCACACCAACTTGCCCGTAATTACGTTGTAGGCGCGGATGTCGCCCGGCGGCGCCAGATACGCCTCGCCTGGCGTGGAGCCTATCAAAATAAGGTCTTCAAAGACGCGCCCCGGCGTATCGCTTTGAATCCGGTTGATGGACTTCGGATCGCGCCCCAGCCCTTCGCGCAGGTCCACCAATCCTTGCTTCCCAAACGTCAGAATCGACTTCCCGGTCCGTGCGTCGATCTGCTGCAGATTGTCATTGATCGCGAAGATCAGGCGCCTGTCCTTGCGGTCGCCGCTCTCCCAATACGCCACCCCGCGGGTTGACAGCCCGGGAAGCTTTTCATGAATCCAGAGTTCCTTTCCCGTCGCCGCGTCCAACGCCACAAGAGAGCTATTCTTCGCCAGCACGTACATCACGTTGTCAACGACGACCGGATTGAACAGGTAGGCATGATCGTCCCCTGTCGGATAGACCCAGGCCACTTCCAGCTGGCTCACGTTGGACTTGTCAATCTGGTTCAGCTCGACGAAATGAGACGAATCCGCTCCCCCGCCATAGTCCGGCCAGTTCTTCGGATTCTTCTTGGCAGACCCCGACCAAGCGGCCGTCCCCATGGCGAGCAAAAGCAGGGCGGTCTTCCAACCGCGGTCGAGATGAACAAAGGATTGTGCTGGCACGTCGTGAAGCAACCAGCCTATCAAGTGTCCGGCCAGGTCCGCCTGTTTGAGGTCCTGCACTACTCTCTGCGCCCGTTCGGCAAGTTCCGCGGACGGCGCGTCTGTTCAGCGAAGGTCGGTTCGATAGGCGCGAGTCGAGAGCCTGTGCGGCACCCCGAACGCAGATCTAATAGGAGGAACTGGCGATCCGTAACACCGGCTCGCCGCAGGTATCCTCTCGAAGAAGCCGTAGCCTTTGCAGCGGTGCGCGTGCTGCCAGCCTGACCAACAAACTCGTTGGCTCATAGGATCTTCCAGTCGTACCGCCGGCAATCCGTAATACGTAGACTGTTTCGGGACTAGCATCGAAGGAGAAGGTGCCATCTTCGGCAGAATCGGTGCGTTTAATCTCGCCGGTCCGCGGGTCCTGCAGCATCACCACCGCTCCAGCAATGGGCACAGCGACACGATTCCCGGGTTGAGAGTCGACTAACTCACCACCGATGCGAAGAGTGTCCGTCGCCCAATGGCCCCACTCGTACTTAACTTTGCGCTTCGCTTTCCAAGAGGGGCGCCTAGCGACATGAAAGCAGTGGTATGCGGCTGAGATGCCGAGGAACTCCACGTTCATCCAGTATTCACCGGGCTCCAGCCTGGGCACAAGAACGTCACCGTTGGGCCCAGTCGTACCTGAGAACAGCGTCGCGCCGTCTCCGCCAGATCTGATGATCGTGACGCTGACGCCAGGCCGCGAATGCTGTGCATGGATAACTTTAATGGCGACCTCAGGCCGAAACTCGACACCGCCTCCCAGGCACATTGCGACTGAGCAGGCCGGTGCCGGAGCTGCGAGCAATCCGGCGAAGACAGCAGTGATGATCACCCACCCCATTGTGCACCTCAATTCGTCCCCAGGATCTGTGCAGCGGCCGAGTCGCGCTCCCGCCAGGCATCACATAGCCCGGTTTCGCCTAACCCATTGCCTAAGGCATCGCAGGAGTTCTGCTACAGGTAACGCTTCGATGTCACGATCTGAGAAACCCTGAGAACTCAGATCACTATAGTTGTCCGACATGAACTCCAAAAAGGCCGTCCACACACGCGCCGGCCCGGGGGCCTGGAGTGAAGCCTTGCTGCTAAGCCAGTTGCGGACCTCTGTTACCAGAGTTTCCGGCGACCCACCGTGCACAGCAATGTCGGAACCGGAGAGATCCGAGACCGCCACTCGATATCGGTAACGTTGCTCTTCTAGGATGAGGCAGCGCTTAAGCGGGTGAGGGGGGCGACCGAAGAGCCGGCAGCCCACGTCGATGCCAAGCTCGAGAGGCATGTTGAGTCGATAATACTCACCGCGCTTGCGTGCTTGCAGGCGTGACAAGTCGTGTATTGCGTAACGGGAGGAACGAATCAGGTTGACAATCTTGCTAATACGCGGCGCTCCAGAATCGAGTTCTTCCAGCGCTATCCGAGGCGTGAACCCTAGATAGTTTATCGTGAACAGCAATGGCCTGAGGAGCGGGCGGTAGTCGTCGTCAAACGGGCAGTTTACGAAGACGTTCTTATGGAATCCCAAAGGGAATGTCAGCCCTTCGGAAGAGGAGTCTCGTTGCCGTAGGAACTACGCTCTCGAATTGTCCCATCCGACCGATGGATATATAACTCCGCGCCGCCTTTCTGGGCGGCTTCCTTGGCGTACTTGATCGCCTCCTGCTGATTCGTGAAGACTTTGCTCGCGCGTGCCGCACCGGTCTGTCTGACGGCCCAGCCCCCGGCCGTTCTGGGTACGACGTGCTGTGACTTCTTCATGAGCCCTCTACAATGATTTTACCCAATGCGGGGAGACACGTGGGGTCCTTGGCTCCCACGCGATTCCGGTTAGCTCGTGGCATGTATTCCGATGCGCAACTTCGCTGAAGCTGATTGGTTGATCGCCGAGATCCCGGTTCCCATTAGAATCAAATGATGTCGTTATGCCCGTTACCGCGTCCCCTGATCGTGCTGCTAGCGGTCGCCGCCTGTCCCTTTGCAGCAGTGCCACAACAAGCAAGCGATATTCCCAAAGCCTTCATTGCTCCCACCGCGGATTACGACTACTCCAAGCGCGAGGTCATGATTGCGATGCGCGATGGCGTCAAACTTTACACCGTCATCGTCGTTCCTAAAACAGCGCGCAGTGCGCCGATCGTGCTCACGCGCACGCCCTACAATGCTACGAAACGAGCAGCGAGAAATGACAGCCCGCACATGCTGTCTGAGTTGGCGCTGGCGGACGAAGTGTTCGCCAGCGACGGCTACATCCGCGTTTATCAGGATGTCCGCGGCAAACATAAGAGCGAGGGCGACTATGTGATGACGCGCCCGGTGCGCGGCCCGCTCAACACGACCGCCGCCGACCACGTCAGCGATGCCTACGACACCATCGATTGGCTGGTGAAGAACGTTCCGGAATCGAATGGCCGCGTCGGTATGATCGGATCGTCTTACGAAGGCTTCACCGTCGTCATGGCCTTGCTTGATCCGCATCCGGCGCTTAAGGTAGCTGTGCCTGAAAGTCCTATGGTCGACGGCTGGATGGGAGACGACTGGTTTCACTACGGCGCGTTCCGCCAAACCAACTTCGATTACACTTTCGGTCAGACCGCCCAACGTGGCGCCGGCGACTCAATCCCGCGCGATGCCTACGACGATTACGACGCCTTCCGGCGCGCGGGTTCCGCCGGTAATTACGCGCGTCTGCACGGCCTCGACCAATTGCCCTGGGCGGTTAAGATGATGGAGCATCCCAATTACGACGCCTTCTGGCAAGGACAAGCGCTCGACAAGCTGATTGCGGCACATCCACCGCAGGTCCCCACAATGTGGTTGCAGGGCCTTTGGGATCAGGAAGACATGTGGGGCGCTATCCACTGCTACCTGGCTTTAAAAGCCAAGGGACAGGCCGATCATAACTATCTAGTGATGGGCCCGTGGTATCACAGCCAAGTGAATCGGGAAGGCTATAATCTTGGCCCGCTGCGCTGGGAAGGCGACACAACAGCGCAATTCCGCCGCGACGTGCTGAAACCATTCTTCGATCAATACCTGAAGACAGGTGCGCCCAAAGCGGATACGCCTTCTGTCCTCATCTACAACACCGGGGAAAACCATTGGGACCGCCTCCGGAGTTGGCCGCCCGCCTGTGAGCAAGGCTGTGCCGCTCCGCTGAAGCCGCTCTACTTGCAAGGCGACTTCGGTCTGGGATTCGAGAAGCCGGCCACATCGCGCGATGCCATGGACTCGTACGTGTCTGATCCCGCCAAGCCTGTGCCTTATCTGCCCCGTCCCGTCCGGTTCGCCGACGGCGACCATTGGAGAACGTGGCTGGTCTCGGATCAGCGCACCGTGGCCGACCGGCCCGACGTGCTTACGTATCAATCACCGGTTCTCATGGAGGCAGTCCGCGTTGCGGGCGCGCCGGTCGCCGACCTGTTCGCCTCCACAACAGGTACCGATGCCGATTGGGTCGTCAAACTAATTGACGTGTATCCCGACGAGGTTCCCAGTCAGCCGGAGATGGGAGGCTACCAGCTTTCTATTTCCTTGGACATCTTCCGTGGCCGCTTTCGACAGAGTTTTGAAAGTCCTACGGCGATTCCGCCGGGCGAGCCGCAACGATATCGATTTGTCCTGCCTACTGTGAATCATGTGTTCTTGCCCGGTCACCGCATGATGGTGCAGATTCAATCGAGTTTGTTTCCGCTCTATGACCGCAATCCCCAAAGCTACGTACCGAACATCTTCTTCGCCAAACCGGCGGACTATTTGAAAGCCACTCAATCGCTCCTCCGGTCAGCAGATCGGCCTAGTGCAGTGTGGCTGCCGGTGACCGGGAACTAAGAGGCCGCCGTGGAAGTATAGAATTGGATCGGCTATGAAAACCCTTCTGCTCGTCATCGTCGGTGTGCTTGCTACACCGTTATTCGCAGAAATTCATCGCAATCCGGGCCATACGGATCCACTTCCCGTCGACAAGTACATTCACGCCGTTCCGGAGAGTGTCTCCCCTGTTCAGCAAACCTATGTCAAGGCTAAGGACGGACTCTATATCGCCGCTGCCATTCGCAAGCCAAAGGGCGACGGACCATTTCCCGCCATGATCATGTTTCATGGTGCGCCGGGCGGGCGGGGCATCGAGCAACTCACCGGCTGGTCACGCGGCGATCACGGCGGTCCCGTCTGGGAAAGATTTCTTCAGGAGGGATACGTAGTCGCAGTGGCCGATTATCGCGGCGGGAACATGAGTCTGATGTCGTCGGCGTCGAACAACGGAATGATCACTTCGATTGACGACGGCCTTACCATCATCGACTTCGTCAAGGCCCTGCCTTACGTAGACAAGAACAACATCAACCTTTACGGCGTGAGCCTTGGCGGCAACTTGGTCGCCAATCTCGTTTCGCGGGTTCAGGTGAATTCAGCAATTCTCGGCGCGCCGGCCACCATCTGGTTTCTCGGTATGACCATCAAGCCCGGAGCCTCCGCCGCAGATCGCTTCAAAGACGCCAAGCCTGATCCTGAAGTCGTGAAGCGCAATGTGGATCCGATCAAGACGCCCGTTCTCATCCTGCAAGGCACAGACGACAGCCTACTGCCGGTCGCCACAATGCTGCACGATGCTCTGGCAGCCGCTGGAAAACAAGTCAGGATGGAGGTCTATGAAGGCGGCTATCACGATTTCTGCCTCGGCCCGCAGGGGCAGAAGCGTCCCGACCTGGCGAAAGGCGAGGCGCTGTTTGATTCCGCACTCGATGCACTCGAAAAATCGGTCTTGTTTGTAAAAGGGAAGCTCCGCTAATGACCAGACCGCGACACCTGATTCGGCTTGCGGTGATGGCATGCGCCGTAGTGTCACTGGCTTCCACTACCTTCGACCTGAACGAAAACTTCTCCACCCAACAGAACCCGGGCAAAGTTTGGGCATACGGATACTCCGAAACCAATTCGCTCGATCCCGCGCAGTTTCGTCTGGACGCCTATGCGGCCCCCGCGGGTCCCCTCGTGTTCTGGCATCCCGCCGCCACCGATCGGCCAGGTCCCGGCTACTATCCATACGTCGCTTATAATCCCACCGCGCAGTCGCAGTACGGCTCCAGCAACGGATGGTCCGCGCGGCCTGGCCAGGTCGCTATGGAAGCCAGTAATACAGGACAGTTCAGCCTCGTCCGCTTCACCGCGCCCTCGGCTGGCACATATGCCATTTCAGCTCGATTTGAAGGGGTGCATTTTGGTCTATCCACTACCGACGTGCACGTGATGCACAACGCCAAACCTCTCTTCGATGCTTTCATCCAAGGTTACGGCGGTGACCCGGCCTTTCACAAAGTCGAAGGCGCCAGCCCCACCGCGTCCTATTCCGGCCAAGCCACGCTGAAGGCCAATGACACCATCACGTTTGCGTGTGGCTATGGGAAGAACAAGACCCACTACGGCGACACCACTGGTCTGTTCGCCCGCGTCGTCATGCTTTCCGCCGCCCGCTAGCGCCCCTGCGGACGGCACACTGGTCAGCGTGCTCACACCTGTGGTCCTCCTGGCACTGTTGTGCTCCCGCCTTTCCATGGATTCGTTAGCAATCACCCGATGGGCAGTCACGTGCCTTCGCCCACCGTGTGAAACTACAGGCATTTATCCTCCTTTGTGTCGCGATCGCGAGCCCACTCTGCGGGCAAGAGTTTCGAATAGGGTTTGTCGGGGGTACAGCGATTACCTCCAACTATGCGCCGGCGACTTCGGTCTATCCGGGCGATCCCGTGAATCCACCGAGTATTTTCACGGCTGAGAGTGGCTCGCGGAGTTTGATCGCCGGCTTAAGCCTGGAGGCGCTTTTTAGCAGCCGGTTTTCCATTGAGGGCAACGTGCTGCACCGCGATCTTTGGGCCAGGACCATTCTG
>JBDTMC010000049.1:0-25748 GCA_039934475.1 Bryobacteraceae bacterium
TGGCCGATCGACCACTACGCCGACTTCATCTACCGCGGACTCGTCGCCGAACTCTTCGGGAGTCCTGACTTGATCCAATTCAACAGCGTGCTGTATTCGTGATTTGCCGCGTCCGCCGTTAGGATCTGTCCGCCGCCGTGCGGAACCGTGAACGTCGGCTTCTGCAGCAACAGGCTCTTTTCCGGTGTGGTCCGATCAATGCGCCGCCCGCCCGATTCCTCCACGACGGCCCGATAATCCGCCTCGGGATCAAAACCGAACAACGAAAGCTTGAAACCCTTCTGGCCCTTGATGGAGCCATGGCAATTCGTGTTGTTGCACCCCATCTTGGAAAAGATCGGCGCGACGTCGAGCGCAAAATCCAGTTTCAAACTGCGCTTGGGCTGCACCACAATGACACCCTCGGCCGATTGCCCTTCAAAGCTGGCGCGTAGTTTCACGATCCCTTCGCGTTGCGCCTGAAAAACCGCCGGTCCGGTTAAGTGGACCACATCGGCGACATCGGTAACGAGTTTTGCCTGGGCACTGACATCAAGCTCCGATCCATCGTCGTAAACCGCGGTTACCAGCAGCGTATGGGCGTTACCTGCACCGTGAATGTAGGCCACGGGAGGATCCAGGCGCAGCGTCTTCAGCATTGCACCATTCAGCGGAAACACAGCCAGCAGCAGTAGTCCAGTTAGTCGCATCATGTTACTTCACCTGCAATCGAAGTCCCGATGTCCCTTCCACCATCTCGCGACCCTCAAACGCCGCGGACGCACGGATCGCAATTCGATATCGCCCCGGTTTTGCCACCTTAGGATCGGCTTCTAGCGACAATGACGGCGTCGCGCCGTCCGCCTTCTGTGCCACCAGTTTCACACCTTCCGGCAAGCCATCCACTTGGAGGGCAAGCGGGGCGACGAAAGCTCCCACGCGTTCCACTAGCACCGGAATCTCAACCATCACTGTCTTCTTGGTGTCGATCACGAACCCAGGATTTGGCTCTTCCACTTTTAACGCAAACTGTGGCACTTCCACAAAGCTCAGGCTGAACCGCTCACGCGGTAGTTCCAAGTAGCCTGAGCCGTCTTCGCCCACTAGAGGCGCCAGGCGCGCCGTTGCCAACCGGTCGAGTGCACCCACCTTCGCCTTACCGGTCACTTCAATCGCTGCGCCCGAACTGCCCTGGCCGCGCGTGATCTCGAGGTCGCCCGAATCTTGTCCCAGCGCGATGGTCAGCGGCTTTGCCGTCCAACCGTGCGGCAGATTTGCGAGTATTTCGATCGGTCCTTCGAAACCCTCCTCGCGGGACACCACAACCGGCACCTTCGCCGTAGTTCCGTTGCCGGCGTTGATGTGGTCTGCCATCACACCCACGGCAAATCCAGGTCGCTTTCGCCTCAGTGTCAGCCGGTATGCCATATCGGCGCTGCCACGGCTGGAATTGTCCAGGACGAAGACGTCATACTCGCCCGCTCCATCCGCGTCATTCGCGCTCGCGGAGACAAACTGATACAAGAACTTCGGATCGTGCAAATCCTTCACGCCGATCTTAGAATCGAACTTCGAGCAGCTTTGGCAGCGCTCGTCCACCAGGCGTACAAGGTCGCCTTGCGCCCGCAGGAGCGCCAGTTGTGGATCGGTCATCTGCGACCCGAACGAATGCGCATTCAAATCAAAGGTGACTTCATCGTCTGAGTTCACTTTGAACCGGAATGCATCCCGCTCATTGGCGGCGGCAATCCGGCCGTCGATGGCCACGGGCAATTCCACAAGGCCCGCCTTGGCTGCTTCTTCGGTGATCTCGCGCTCTTCGCCTACCGCAAAACCGAGGGCCATTCCATTTCCCGAATCGTCCGGCAGCGTTAGCAATCGCCGTCCTAACGGTGCATCCGCGGCGATGTCGAAGGTCACTCCATACCGGCAGGCGCACGCATCGTCAAGTAACTTGCCTGTGACGGTAACACCGTTCCCCGAAATCCTCGGAGGCGTCCCCGCCGTTAGAAAAGCCCCTCGCAGCTCCGCCTCCACGCGAGTGCCCCGCTTCCCTCCCATCGGGTACAGCGACCACAACATGGGGCTGCGTCCAATGGCCAACTGGTATTGCCAGTTAATCAACTGGTCATCCTTCACGACGGTGAAGAAATCGGCGAACCGTCTCGGCGTGACCACAACGTAGTAGTCGCCCTCAGCCGCAAAAGTGTGTTCGAGATACGGGTCGGGACCGATCCGAGAGTTGTTATGGGCCAGTTCCCGGCCTTCTGGCGAGAGCAGCGTCAGCGAAACGAACCCAGGCGCCTTGCTCCGCGCCGCCATTACGTTGAACGCCAGTCGTTCCCCTGCTGCGGCGTGAAATCGGAAGAAATCGACGTCTGTCAGCCGCGCAATCCGTCCTTCCACCACCGCCGGACCCGCCACTGTCTGCGCCTTCTCCAGCACATCGTTCGGTTCCTGCTCCACCACGCTCTTCCAACGTGTCACGCGGAACAGAAAGCGATTGGAGCCACCGCGGGGAGTCTCCAGATAAAGAACGCGCGGTCCCGGCTGTGCCGAAGCCGCCACATCCACTTGTATCCGTGCGCGAAGGAAATCGGCCGACAGAATCTTGCTGCTCAGATCATCGCATTCGCAGCGAACCTCAGTGGCGCGGTCGAGGAAGTCGCCCTCCGTTTCCACCACTGTGGACTGCCCTACCTGGCCGCCGAGGGGGAACACCGAGCGAATCGCCGGTTGGCGCAGAGGCAGGTCTTTCGGTGGTGTCTCAGTGCCGCCCCAGACGGAGGTCGCAATCAGGCCGAGCAGCAGGGAGACACGCACCAGCATGGTCGAATTATACATCAGACCATCGTACGTCTGAAGGCTCTACTGCCAAATCACTACGGATTTTACCGGAAACCCGGTACCGGCACTTCGGCCCTGTAGATGTATCCCGTCGCCCGCTCCATATCTGAGCTGGTGAGGTATAGATGCTTGTTATCGGCGCCCCGGCCAAACTTCACATTGGTTAGCGCCTTCTGCTCGGTTGTGACCTTGTGCGTCACCTTCCCGTCGGGAGTCACCCGGTAGGCCGCGCCAAAGCTGTAGCATGTCAACCAGAGCGCGCCCTCTCGGTCGACGGCAATGCCATCGGCAATGCAATTGGGTAGTGTCACCACCTCACGGTAGGCACCGGCGCTCCCGTCGTCCTTCAAGCTCCAACTGGAGATCTTTGACGTTGACTTGGCGATGTTATGGGATACGTACAGGGTCTTCTCGTCCTGGCTCAGGATGATTCCATTGGGCCCCGTGATCTCCGCGCTGAATACCTTGGTCTTCCTGTCGGCGCCCACCCAGTAGACGGTTCCGTTGGGAGCGTCACCGTAGTATCCATTAGGATCCGTAAAATACACCGTGCCGCTCTTCGCCGTCACGACGTCATTGGGACCCTTGGCAAGCTTCGGATCGGCCTCAAATCCAACCTTTGCCACCACAGTCTTCTTCTTGCTAGGCGCAAGTTTCCAGATCTCCCGCTCATCTGTGGCGGTGAGGAAGATATTGTCGTTGTCGTCAATCCAAAGCCCGCCGGGTCCGGCCTTGGTCGCTATCTCGGCGTACCGCGAAGCGCCTTCGGAAGAATTCCAACGTACGATACCCTTCCACTTCCCGCGAGAACAGAAGTACAAATTGTTCTTGGAATCGAGTGCCGGCCCCTCGGTGTTCCCCCAATTGGGATCCGAAGCAACCAACTCGGCCCGGATCTCCGGAATGGCAGCCGGGGCAGCCGCCTCTGGTTTCGGTGCCGGCGCGTTCGTGGAGCACCCTACTGCAACAAGGCAGGAAGTCAGCAACAGAAGACGTTTCAAGCGATCAACTCCTTAATGACGCGGCCGTGCACGTCTGGCAGGGTGACATCCCTGCCGCCATAACGATACGTAAGCTTGGCGTGGTCGAGACCCAACAATTGCAGAATGGTGGCGTGCAGATCGTGAACCGTCACGACGTTGTCAACTGCCTCATTCCCGATATCGTCTGTGGCGCCATAAATCAACCCCGGCTTGGCGCCGCCGCCTGCCATCCAGATTGTGAAACCTTTGGTGTGATGATCGCGACCGTCACCGTTGGTTGTATCTGGTGTACGCCCGAACTCGCCTGCCCAAACCACCAAAGTCTCTTTCAAAAGCCCGCGCGCCTTCAGGTCCTTCAACAGTGCAGTCACACCCTGATCCGTCACCAGGGCGTTCAACTCATGGCCCTTCTTCAGATCACCGTGCTGATCCCATGTCCCGTTCGTCTTTACCACCAGCGGACATGTGATTTCGACGAAGCGGACACCGGCCTCCACCATCCTCCGCGCGCGCAGACACTGCAAGCCGTAGAGTCGCTGGTGTGGGTTCTGGGCGTCCAGGCCGTAGAGCTTCTTTGTCGCTTCGCTTTCTTTGTCCAGACTAAGCAAATCAGGCGTCAAGGACTGCATCCGGTAAGCCATCTCGAAGTTCGCGATGGAGGCATCCACACCAGCGTCTGCACCGGTCGCCTTCAAGAACGCGCCATCCTGCGCCGCCACCGTCTTCAACTTCATGCGCTGGATGGAGTCGCTATCGGCCGGAGCCAGGTTGTCCACCGGAGCACCCTCTGCCCGCACGCCCATCGCTTGGTAAGTCGCTGGCAGGAAGCCGTTCGAGAAGTTCTCCATCCCACCCGGAGGGGTGTCCCCATCGTTCAACAAGAGGTAACCGGGAAGGTTCTTATTCTCGCTGCCCAGCCCGTAGGTGACCCACGACCCTATGCTCGGGAACCCGCTGAAGTTTCGTCCTGTGTGGAGAAACACATTGGCCCGGGCGTGAAGGGGAAACTCCGACTTCATGGACCTAACCACAGTCAAATCGTCGACCACAGTCGCGATCTGCGGAAACAACTCACTGACGGGCAGTCCGGCCTGCCCATATTGCTTGAACTTCCACGGCGTCTTCAGCCATTTGCGGCCGGTGGTGGACACCTTGCCATCCAGTTCGGCCAGCTTCGGCTTGGGGTCGAACGTGTCCATATGCGATACGCCGCCGGGCATGAACAGAAAAATTACATTCTTCGCCCGCGGAGCAAAATGCGTGCCGGGAGTTGCCGGAAACGACCGTTCTGCCATCATGGCCGACAGGGCCAGATAGCCGAACCCATTGGACGCGGTTCGTAGCCACTCACGCCGCGAGGCCAGTGTGGAAAAGTAGCCAGGGCACTTACCGGACATACAGAAACTCCTTCTGACAAAACAGACTGTGAGCGACATCCTTCCATACCGCGACGTTGCGCAGAAGGTCAGTTTGATTCACGTTGTGATGTTGCGCCAAGTCTGCTGTCAGTTTCTGCCAGCTTTCCAACTCTGCCGCAGAGGGCGGGCGCCCCGTGGTCTCTTCAAACATGGAAGACAACCGTGAAGCGACCGCATCATCTGGACGCTTTACCAGGTGCTCCGCCCAGTATTTCGCTTGATCCTGCACGAACGGATCGTTCATCATCGCCAGGGCCTGCGAAGGCACATTGGTGATGTCCCGCGTACCACGCGTCTGCATGGGCAACGGGAAGTCGAACAACTCCAGGAACCGTGGCCCTTCCATCCGGGTCACCTTCAGATAGATGCTACGGCGGCCGTCGCCGTCCAGCGGCCCTTGAAACAATCTCCGGTAGTTCTTCGGTTCGCCGCGATGCGGCTGAATGCTGGGGCCGTACAGCGCGGGGTCCAACCGGCCCGACACGGCCAAAACCCTGTCCCGCACCGACTCCGCGTCCATCCTCTGCACTGGATAGTGGCCCAGTAACTTGTTGTCCGGATCCGCATCCTTGGGTCCGGGTGCCGGCTGATTCCCCTGCTTGAACGTCTCAGACGTAACTAACAGCCGGGCGATCTTCTTCACTGACCATCCTTCGGTAACGAAACGGCTGGCCAGGTAGTCCAGCAACTCCGGATGGCTCGGCAGATCCCCATAGCGGCCGAAGTTGTCGGTCGTCCCTACAATGCCGCGACCGAACACATAGGACCAGATCCGGTTCACCATCACTCGCGACGTCAACGGGTTGTCAGGCGATGCAATCGCCTCAGCCACTTCGCGCCGCCCACTGGATTCCGTGTTTACCTTGCGCAAGGATGCGGGCATCAGGGTCAGGAAGTGACGCGGCGCCGGCCGTCCCATCGCCGCGGCTGACCCGCCGACGAAGATGGGTGAATCCACTCCGGGGTCCGTATCGGCCATGCCAAAGGCTACGGTCGCCGTTTGCAGCGAGGCTTCCGCCGTCCGATATCTGTCAGTAAGTGCGCGCAAGTTGCCGTTCAAATTCCGCGAGTTCGTCACCACGCCGTTGCGGATCATCCAGTCGATCCAGACCACGTCTTCATCGCTGGCCGTACCCTGCGACCACGCCAGTAGCGCCCCTTGCGCCGCCTCTTGAAAACGCTCGGCCGTCGGTACTCTGTCGCCCTCAAACAGCCGCGCCATGTGCTTCAACTCGGCTCTAGGCGTCTCGTCACCGTCATGCAATACTGCCCGCGTAATGCCGAAATACGATCGGCCGGGAGCGATGGTCTCATCGTTGATGCGAGGGAACTTATCGGGGCGCTCGGGGAAACGCGGGTTATCCACCACCGTCGATAGTTCGACGTACATCGGCAGCTGGTCGCTCGCCGTCTCCACGCCATTGGCTGTCTGGCCGCCATGGGTGGTGACTTTCATCCAGGTTGGCGTATCCGTGCCCAACAGTTTGTGATCTTCCCCTATGACACAGTGGTCCACAACCTTGCGGTATGCACCTAGCTTGTCGCCCGCTATTTGCAGGCTCATGTACTTCTTTTCTTTCGGCAGAATGGGGGAACGCAGCACACCGTTGAGGCGATCGGAAAGAGTATTCGAATAGAGGCCGGCCGGGAAAACGCCGGTCACCGCAGCGCCACCCTGCAAGGCGATGGCGAATTCACCGCTTGGCGCAGGACCGCTCCGCAACCCCAGACCTTCGCTGTTCCACCCTTGCGGCAGGTCCTTCCGGAAATCCGCGAACGGAACAAAGTGTTCGCGATTGAACTTCTCCCGTTCCTCGGTCTCTTTTTTATAGGAGGCGGGTAACTCGGCTGTCTTGTTCTGCGCGAATGGATACAGCGGATCGTCCATCTCCATCTTGTCGCGATCCAGCAGGCGTACCCATCCATTCACACGCCGCCGGTCGAGGCCTTCGCCCTGTGCCATCGCGTCTTTCGCATCTCCACGCCACGAAAGCGCAGCACGCAAGTACTTGGCAGCGTCGGCGATCTCTTCGCTCCAGGCAGTGGCTGTCGCACGCCGGATCTCAGACTTCAAATCCAACAGCGAACCGCGACGCGAGGCGTTCGGGTCGTCCATGTTCAGAGTATGGGTCACGGGGCGCGAACTGTTCAGGATGCCGTATAGAGCGTAGTAGTCTTCGGTCGGGATTGGATCTATTTTGTGATCGTGGCAGCGCGAGCACGAGACGGTGAGACCCTGGAACGTTTTCGTCAGAGTATCGATCTGGTTGTCCACCACGTCGGTCCGCAACTCGCGGAACTCGATGCAATCGTCGTGGCCCATCTCCCCGAGCCGAAAGAACATCGTACCCAAGACGGATTCATTCAGGCCATCCGTACCGCGCCGTGGGGGCGTCATCAGGTCCCCGGCCACCTGCTCCCGCACCATTTGGTTGTAGGGCACGTCCTGGTTGAACGCACGGATCAGATAGTCGCGATAGCGCCACGCGCCCTGAATCTCGAAGTTCCACTCATAGCCGTAAGTCTCGGCAAAACGCGCCAAGTCCATCCAGTGGCGCGCCCAGCGCTCGCCATAATGCGGAGAAGCCAACAATCCATCGACATACTTCTCATATGCCGTCGCCGAGGAGTCATTCAAGAACGCTTGCAACTGCTGGCCCGTTGGTGGCAAGCCAGTCAACACATACGCCGCTCGCCGCGCCAGTATGGTCTTCTCCGCGGGTGCGGCAAACGTCATTCCGGCTGCGGTCAGCTTGGCGGCAACGAAACGATCAACAGGATTCGTTTTGCCTTTCAGTGCAGGAGGTGTGACCGCGCGGACTGGCTGAAACGCCCAGTGGTCCCGAATTAGCGCCCCGTAGAACGCAGGCAAACCACCGGCTTTCGCCGCTGGGGCACTCTTCGTCTCCGGCCAGGGCAGACCCATCTTCACCCACTGCTCCAGCGCCGCTACATCTTCGGCCTTTAGCTTCCCGCCCACCGGCATCTTCAAGCCTTGATGGCGGACTGCCTGGATCATGAGGCTGGCATCGGGCTGTCCCGCCAACGCCGCCGGACCCTTTGTGCCACCCTGCAGGATGGCCGCTTTGCTATCCAGCCGTAGACCCGAAAATTGCTTCTCCGGACCGTGGCACGCGTAGCACTCGCGGACCAGCAGAGGGCGCACCCGGCGCTCAAAGAAATCACTAGCGTCGTCAGGGCGAGCCAATGGTGCGGAGGCGTTGATGATGAGAAGAAGGACGGTGATTGCCCGCATATCCGGCAAGGCTCTGAATTTATCAGATGATCGGACCAATCGCAAGCTGACCGCCTTTCAACTCCACTCTGGGGACCTTGACAGGGTGAAGAGTCCTGCAATCTAATGGTATGACCATCTGAACCATGGAATTGCTCCACCTCACCGAATCCATAGTATCTGGCCAGATCGCTCCGCTCCCCGACGGGCCGCCGGGAGTTGGTCTGAGGGCACTGGTATCGGGATCAATTGGCTCTACTGCGATTTCCACCGGAACCGCCACCTTTCAGCCGTCCGGCGCCTTGGCTGCCCATTTCCACACATTCAGCGAAGTCATCACCATCATTTCAGGTAGTGTTGACGTGAACGTGGAGGGTCGGGAGTACACGCTTACACAGTTCGATGCCATTCATCTCCCAGCCGGAACCGTCCATGCCGTCCGAAATCGCCACGAGACCGACACGGCCGTCGCGCTCTGGTCCTTTGCGAGCCCGGAGCCCACGCGCACCTTTGCCTCCGAATCGCCTGTGACCGAGCGCCGTGGTGCTCCCGCCCCTGGAGATCCGGAAGCCTTGGTCCGCTTCGCGCAGGCCCCGGCATACGAACCCGCTCCCGGAGTCCTGTTCCGCGATCTTTCTAGCGCCGCCCAAATTCGCGGGGGCTACGGCTGCTTGCAGCCTGGCTCTTCCCTCCTATGCCACGCAAACACCTACGACGCTGCGATGACAATTGTCGAAGGGCAGGCGATCTGCGTTGTTCAGGACCGTCGCTACACGCTTAGCAACCACGATACGGCGTTCGTTCCCCACGGCAGGCCGCACAGCTTCCGGAATGACGGCGAAGGGCCAATGGTGATGCTTTGGGTTTGTGCAGTCAGCGGGCCCGACCTTCGCCCAGAGGTCTAGACGTCCGATCGATCTGCTGTATCCCGGACAGCAGGTAACTTTCGATATACTGCTAATCGTGCCACTTGAAGGCTTGACGCCGGTTGTTCGGACGACACTAACAGCCGATATTTATAAAAAGCTCATTGGTCAGATCATTAGAGGCGTCTGGACCCCTGGATCCCGCATTCCCGCTGAGCGACAGTTGGGCCAGCAGCTGGGCGTGGGTCGTGCCTCGCTTCGCGAAGCCCTCAAGGCCCTCGAAATCATGGGGCTCATCGAAACTCGACTTGGCGACGGCACCTACGTTTGCAAACGCTCCGAATTCCTCTCTCGGCCTCTCTTGTGGGCGATCGCCAGCAGTCCCGATACTGAAGTTCACGAACTGGTTGAAGCTCGCAAGCTGATTGAAAGCGAACTGGCAGCGTTAGCCGCCGAACGGGCGACCGCGGAGGACCTCAAACAACTGGGAGTTCACCTGGATCGCATGGAAGCATCGCGTCAAGTGCAGTCGGATTTTCTCGCTGCCGACATCGATTTCCACCTCGCCGTTGCCCAGGCCGCGCACAACACCATCCTTTTGAATGCTCTTCATCTGATTCGCAACATGCTTCAGGAGTGGATCAACGTCAGTCTGCAAGTGGAAGGCGTGGCCGGGAAAGCGCTCGAACACCACAAGGCCATTTTCCTCGCCATCGCGAAGCGTAATGGCGCCAACGCCCGCACCGCGATGCAGAAACACCTCGAAGAGATGGGTACTTTCTACATCGCCGCGCAGGCCCAAGACAAACCCGCCGCAACTGAACTTTAGCTCGGAGCATCCCCATAATGCCCATCGGCCTGTGGCCGCATCCGATTGTGCCACCAGTGCCGCACAAACCAAGCTTCCACCTGGGCCGTCACCCCCTGAGGCAAGTACGTATGAACTGCGAACTCCAGTTGTTTGCCTGAGGCGTGCTCTCCCACCGGCAGTTTATAAACGACCCAGGAACACCCGGCGCTCTGCGTATTTCCAAACTGGCGCGCCTCCGGCACTGGAGTCATTTGAATCTCTCTACCATCCACCGACGCCTTCAGCGCAACGATCTCTGCCACTACCGGGATATGCCGGTACTCCCGCTCCCCGCGCCACAGTCGAATGGGAATTGCGATGAAGCCCCGTGCCGTCCCGAACGCCGGTAATCGGGTCCGATACCGCGTGACGCCGCGAACTCTTCCCGAAGCCTCGAATCGCGCCTTATCGGCAAACTCCAACTGCATCCACGGAGCCTCCTCGGCCGCGGCCAACTGCAGCGCCACTCCCAACTCCGCCGGATTGAACTGCCGAGCTACAATCCCCGAGGGTGCCGACTTCCCCGGTGTGAACTCCAGCATGAGAGTCTCAAATGGCCGCATCCACACCTCGGCCGTCCGCCCGGCTTGAAACTCCCCGCCATCGGACGCCGTCACCCGGCTCCGCTCGGGAAAATGTGAAATCGCCGACAGCGACGTCCCCGCTGGCGCGGTCACCGCCAGTTCCCGCCCTAGCGGCAGGCTTAACTTCCGCGATGAAAAATGGGCGTTATGCGCAATAACGAACCCATGCCCGCCGTCAAAGAACGCATATCCGTAAGGCTCATTCGCCAGTGAATCCCCAAACGTCCGGCGGTTCCGCAGAAACACCCGCTCGTTCTTCTTCACCAGCGCCATCATGCCGGCAAGGAAATGCACATCGTCGTCATCCAGCAGGTTCGGATCGCCCCACAATTGCGGCCACAGCAAACTGCCGCGGCCCAAGTCCATCACAACAGCTTCGCGCCACCGCTCCCGGCCCATAAAGTTGCCCCACCGGACCTGGGACAACCAAACCCCCAGGCTGTCCTTCAGTGGACCGGGGATCGCTTTCGCGAACTGCGTGTTCTGGTCCAGTGACAAAGTCACCGCGTCCCGGTAATACAGAGTTGGGTGCCAGGTTGTCCCCGACCCTTCCATAAACAGTCCCGACTCAAAAACCATATCGCCGTGCAATGCCCAGAACGGCGATCCGACGCCCCAATACCAGATCACCAGCGCGTCCGGCGCTGCCTCGCGCACCGCGTCGCCTAACTCGATTAGCCGGTTATAGATAGCCTCGGTCGAATACCGCCCTGGAAGATGGCCATGCTTCGTGCTGTTGCAGTAATACCCGCCGTTGTCTACCTTCACAACCCGCGCGCCGTTCTCTCGCACGTGGTACATCACGGACGCCTTGAACTCATTCCAATAGGCGTCCGAAGCCATGCATAACACCCGCCCAATGCCGCCGCCAGCCGGATATCCGTTGCGGTAGTTCCCCACCGGCGGAAGCGTAGGCGGAACATCCGGTTGCCCAGGACTCGGTGAAGCACTGGTCTGCACCTTCGGGTTCAATCCGTCTGACCACCCGCTGTTGCTGGTGGCGAACCAGAGGCCGAACTTCATCCCCAATGCGGCCACCGATTTCACGATCTCCGCGCCGTCTTCCGGAAAACACGCCGGTGTGAAATGATGCTGGTCAGTTGGGTCCAGCCACCCCTGGTCCAACGTGAAGAAGTCGAATTTGACGCCCTTGCCTTGCCACCCTTTCAAAGTCTGTAGTACGTCGAGCGTCTCCCCCTCCGTCAGCGCCGGACACGCGCCCCATTGATTGTTGATTCCATAAGGCGTATACAGCGAAATCAACTTCTTCTTCAGGCGCGGACTGCGGGCCAATAGGAAGTTATGAAACGACTCAAGACCTTCCCCGTCTCGTCCGACTCCGAACACAGCCTTCGACGAAACGAAAGACTCCCCCGCCTTCAGTGTCCGCCCCGGCGAATGCCAAAGCCGGACGTGCCCACCATCGCCCTGGTTGACACCCGCCGGATGCTCCAGCCCGCAGAATCCGTCGTTGCCTGTAAATACGGGTTCGCCATGTCCACCGCCGCTGGTAGTCGCAGCAATTGCCAAATCATCCACCACCATGTCCAACAGCAGCCTGGGCGTGCTTCCTGCATTCCGCACTTCCAGTTTCTTGTACCGAAGGTTGGCCGCCAGTTCGTAGTGGATCGCCATCTCCAGTCCTGTCTCTGGAGCCGCCATATCCACACGCAGTCGCGTCGCGGTCTCCTGCTTCACGCCGCGCAACTCCATTTTCGCGGTGTCCAGGAACGGTTCCCCTACGGTCACAAACTGATCGAAGAGATAGGGACGGAACACGTATCTGTCCAGTGTGAAAGGATTCAATCCGGCAAAAGTGAGGTTGTAGGAACGAGTTCGCACTGCCACTACATTCGGCCCACCAAACCGCAGACTCCGGTACGCGCCGTCGTCCGGTTTCACCACGAAATGGCCTGGCGTCCGCCACCTTCCGGAACTCGTACGCTGGCCTACCAACGTGCCATTCACATACACCCAATACTCGTTCCAATCCTGCTGGTCATAGCCTCCCAACATGAAGTGGATGGGCTGCCCCTGCCCGTCCGATGGTAGATTGACCCTTGTGCGATACCACCCGTACCCGTCGTAGATACGCCCCATTCGTCCGCCCGCGAGCGTTGCCACCTTGGCCCACTTTGAAGAGTCGAAGTCCGCTGCCGCGTAGCCTTCTTCATCGGACCCACCTACGAAATCCCACCAAGGAATCTCCACCCGCGGCCCTATTCCAGCCCAGAGGATCCGCCATTCCTCGCCGGCAGTGATCTCATACGAGTGCCCGGAGAGCTTGTTCCCATAGCGGGTACTCTGTATCCCGAATGCCGTTTCTTTCAGCTTCCACGACAGCATCTCGTTCTCAAGCACATGTTCTTTGCCCTGTTCCGCCCCCAGGCCAAAAGCCGCCGCCGAGAGTATGCCCGTCTTCAGTAGTTCGCGTCGATCCATGCCCAGGAGTGTATCGCGAAGTCCTGGTCACAAAAAACCGTTGACATGGCATCGAGAACGGGCTATAACAGTTTGGAAAGTTAACTTACTTTGCTTGGCCCGCCCGCTCCTCTTGCGGGCAGTCCACGGTTCTTGCTCGTCCCCAGCGCCCCTCGGAAGTGCGCTTCTCAGGCCGGAGGCCTATTGAGATGACTCTTCGGTGTGTCGGCTATTTGCTGTTGCTCGGCGTTTCCACCGCCGCGCAACAACCGTACGTGGACAGCCGCCACCCCTCGCGCGTTTTCAGCGAAAATCGCAACTACCGCATTTTTCTTCCACACGATTATTCTCCCTCCGCCAAGCGCTACCCCGTCATCTACTACTTCCATGGCCACAGTGATCGCTACACCCTGGAGAAGTACGACAACGGGCTCGACACCGTCCCCAAGATAGCCGCGTTCGTCGCCGCTCACGACGTCATCGTCGTCGCCGCTGACGGCTACGTAGCCCGTGATTACACCGGCTTCTATGGAGGCACCCCCTACGACGTCCGCCGCGATGGCGGCGACTTCGACTACGGGGAATACTTCCTCGAGCTAGTTACCCACATCGACGCTACCTACCGCACTCTACCCACCCGCCGCTACCGCGCTACGTCGGGTCTCAGTATGGGCGGCTTCATGAGTCTATATCTCAGCGCCCGCTATCCGGATTTGGTAGGCAGCGCCTCCGCCTTCAACCCCGGTCCGGAATTTTACGTTGGCGAAAAAGGCCGCCGCTCACTCTGGCGCCCGAAGGATCACACAGCCAGCCACGCCCAAACCAGCATCCGCCTGATTCGCGCGAGCGGTGACTACATCAGTCAGTATCACGAAGAGACGCGGGCCGCTTACGCCATGGCGCCGAAAGCGGACTTCGAATTTCGACAGGACGAGTATCATCGCCATTGGGCCACTTCCATCGACGAGACGTTTGAGTTCCATAGCCGCGCTTTTGACAACCCCACGCTCGACACTATTCCTACCGAATGGACTTATACTGGCGCCCAACGGCGGTTTGACGTCTATGGCTATCGCGTCAGCGCCGACATCCACGATCCCGCGTTGATCACTCTCGCGAATGTCACGCAAGGGGGCCTCCGCGTTACCACGCGCCAGTGGGCTCCGGATGGTCCTCCCACCGCCTGTTCAGCAATTCAGGTCGCAACCGCGCCCAACTACCGCCCTGCGTCTGAGTACCGCCTGATCGACTACGCCCTCGCCACTTCGAAGCTCACCGAATCCACGATCAAAGCCGACGCCGACGGGCGCATCGCGTTCACTGTAGATTGTGGCGGACACCAGATTGGCATCGCCGGTCCTGGCACCGGGGCGCAGCCTCCAGTGGTTCTTCCTCTCAGTGCTAAAGATGTCCTTCGCGTACCTCCAGGAGTGGCCGTCGCGCTCCCGCTCCGAATCTTCAACTCCCGCGGCACACCGCAGAACTTTCGCGTCGAACTTGCTTCTGCTTACCCCACCGTCGAGATTTTGCAAAACAAAGCCGAATGGAAATCCGTCGCGCCGGGCGCGGTCGCGGAAGCCAATCCCGTGCTCCAGGTGCGCTTCATCGCCGGGGCAGGGGATTGGGCCCACGCCCGTCTCCAGGCCAAAATCACTTACGACGATTGGACAGAAACAACACAACCTCTCGACGTGCTCATCGCACCCGATGCGCTGCCCGCGCCTGCTGAAATCGCCATACTCGATGGCCAGTCCCGCACATTCTCCGTCTTCCACCAGAAAGGCAACCAGGGCGGAGGCTCTGGCATTTCTCGTACTGTCAAAGAGGGCGACGGTAATGGCAACGGAATCTTAGATCCGGGTGAGCGCGCCTCAATATGGATCCGTCTCCCACAGGGTCTCGATCCCTTCGACAAGAACAATTGGTGCCGGACAAAGGTCTACACGGACTCGCCCTGGCTTACTGAAATCGCCGACATACAGGAAGAGAAACAGCGCGAGTGGACAGGCGCCCAGAATCGGACCAGTCTGGTTGCTCTCGCTGCTAAAGTCCCCACCGCCGCGATTCCCGTCGTTCTTGATTGCGAATCGTGGAGCTTCCATTTCACCCCGGATGTCCACTACGGGAGGGAGTTGCTCTATCAAGCCTTTCAGTTCCATAAACATCATCTCTTTGCGTGGACCTGGAAGTCGGGTCAAATCAGTTCAAGTGAACACAAGTAGCGTTGCATGCGACTCCCACACGACCATTTGACAACTCAGCGCATGAAAGCCCCCCTCATGCGCAGCCTCAACGGCATTGAACTGCTGAACCTCATCGCGGAGCACGGTCCCGTGTCCCGCGCCGGTCTGGCTAAACTCAGCCGCTTGAGTAAGCCTACTGTCTCCAGCCAAGTGGAGAACCTGGTGGAGCAGGGGTGGGTGGTCGAACTCGGTCAAGGCGAGTCCGGATCGAAGGGCGGCAAGAAGCCCACTATGATCCGTTTCAACGCGGATGCTGGCCGGCTCTTTGCCGTCGAGATCAATGCCGACGAGATTCGCATCGCCGTTGCCGACCTCGAAGGAAAAATCCTGTCCCAGAATGCTCGCCCGACAGGCATTGATCGCAGTGCCGATACTATCCTCGACTGCATCTGCAAGGATCTGAAAGTGCTAGTTGAGCGCGAACGCTACACTGGCTCACAGAAGGCCATTAGTGTCGCCAGTCCCGGCCGTGTCGACGTCCGCCGCGGCATCGCACTCGCTGCCGGCAACCTCTTCAATTGGACCGATGTCCCCATCCGCGCGCGGCTTGAAAAGGAATTAGACATCCCTGTCCTCGTCGATAACAACGTCAAAATGGCCACTCTTGGCGAACTCCATTTCGGTGTCGCCAAGGGCATGAGTGACGTCGTGGTGGTCCGTCTCGATTCAGGCATCGGGTCTGGCATCGTCTCTCGCGGACGCCTCATTCACGGCCGTCACTGGGCCGCCGGTGAGATAGCTCACATGACACTGGATCTGGCCCAGGTTTCAGAAAAATGGCACGTTCGCGGCTATCTCGAATCGATGGTCGCCGCTGACCGCATTCTCGCCGAAGCGCCCGGCCAACCCATTTCCGCACTCGATTTCCTCGACCACGCGCGAACTGCCCACGGCCCCCGCCGAAAGGTTTTCGAGAAGGTCGTGCTGCACATTGGGGTGGCCATCGCCAACCTTATCTGCGCCTACGATCCCACGCTCATCGTGTTGCAAGGCGAACTCCTGTCCGCGATCGCTGGTGACCTTCGCCGCGTGGTTGCTGAGTCCGTACCGTGGGAATCCCGCATCGCTGTGTCTGAGATCTCCGGCGACGCCGTACTACTAGGAACGCTCTCCGCCGCGCGCTCCATTGCGTACGAACGCATCGCCAGCCTCTTCAATGGGCGCGAACGAACCGCCGCACCTCGCGGCCGGCCCGCGGCGCAGTTCGTATGAAGTCAACGAACATCCATCGTCGTAGTCTGGCTCTGCCCTGTGATCACGTCGCGTACGCGCAGTGTCCACCGGCCTACCGGGTCGTTCTGCGCCAGCGGAATCAGTTTTACCGCCGCGCCGCCGCGCGCAATCACGTTACCGGAATAGTCGGGCTGCACCTTGCCCGCTGGATCGATCACGTCCACGTGGATCACCGGGGCAGTCGCCACTGCTGGGCCCTCATAGCGAAATGCCACACGCACCAGATCGCCAGGGGCCGCTTCAGTCTGCCCGTCGATATGCAGCGACGGCAACTCCTCCTTGCTCAGTGCCAGCACGACCGGTTCATAGGGATCCAAGTCCAGTCGCAGTTCCTTCTGTTTTCCCAAAGCCTTCCCGGAGCGAACATCGTAGGCATACCACTCGCCCGGCAAATTCAATCGCACGTTCTTTCGCTTCTCGAACTGCTGATTCGACTTGAACTCGGGCGGTCCCAACTCATCCACGCGCAATTCCGGATTGCTCAACAGCGCCACTATGCTCACACCGCCGTTCGCGAACGTGTGCGTCTCGACGCCAGGCTCATCGAGCAGCGCAAATCGCGGTTTCACGCTGGCGCGCTCCATCGTCGCGGCCGCTTCTTTTCGCAAGGCGTCTCCCTTCCCCAACAGACGGTCTTGCAGATAGGAAAGCGCGTCCCATCGGGCCATTGGCACGCCGCTCAGGCTGGGCGCGGGCAAGCGCCGGACGCGATCATCGAAAACACCGGGTTCCCCATCGGCGATCACGACGCCTCCGTGCGCGATGAACCCGCGAATCTCGCGAACCTCGGCAGCCGAGAGGGCCGACGAACGCGGAAGAATCAGCACGCGATACCCGCGCCGCGCCAACTCTCCCTCTTCCAGTTGCGCGTACGACACAAACCGGTATTGCAGTCCCAGGTCCTCCACCAGCTTGCAATACGATTCGCGAAGCTTCAGGAAATCGCTATCCAAGCGCTCGCTGGAGGAACTGCGGTTGATCCAAGCATCCCCTTTGGCGCGATGAGCGAGCATCCACTCCGCGCGCATACTCGCCTGCGAATAGTGGATTGCGATTGGATCTGCCTGCCTTTCCGATTGAATGAGCAACGCACCGATTCCATTGCGCAGTTCGTTGTAGTAGGGCGCTGCTTCCTCGCCCCGCGCGCCCAGCATCTCGAACTTTTCATCCCAGATGATGTGCCCTCTCGCGCCATGCAGGAGTTCGTACCAGACACGGTGTCTCTCCCAGGGTCCGTGCGCGAAAGCAGTAGTCACAAACGGAAGACGTGGCTGAAACGATCGCAGCATCTCGATGTTGTTGCCGATATCGTACGGCTCAATCGCCGTCAACGCATGGCTCAGCCGCCAATAGTCGTAGCCGCCCCATCCCGGCATCTGTCCGCCGGCGATGCCCGCATACGCATCGGGATCCGCCGCCCGAACCGCATCCACGCCGGTCCGAATAGCGCGCGAGAACGCCACATCCATCCACTCCTTGAAGTCCGACCACGACGAGTAATTCTCGTCCTCTCGCTTCATCGCTTCCCTAGTAGTCTGAGGAGTCACCGTGTCCCACAACGCGAAGTTGGAGCCCCACTGGTTGTTCAACGCCGCCAGCGTGCCATACCTCTCACGCAGCCATACTCGCATCTGTCCCAACGATTGATCCGAGAAATCGAAATCCCAAAACGAAGCCAAATCCGCTACGCCCGATTCGTCGCCCAAGTCGTAGAACACAGGCCTGTATGGCGATTGCGTGCGCACCGCCTCGGTCAAGCGCTCGCTCACCTTGCGCAGCCACTCGTCGTCCGACAGACTCGGATGACGCTTCAAGGCTTCTTTGCTGGAGGGATCCTTCCGATACAGCTCCTTCGCCTGCAGGAACGACCAGTTTTGAATTCGATCCGGCCGGTAGCGGTGATACTCGGAGTAAAAATCGGTGGCGATGTTTTCCGCGTACCACCGCAGGTTGTTCTTCAAGAGAAACTCCGGCGGCGTCTTGGCGCGCCCGCTGAATTGGCCACCATTCACGCCCAACGGCCGCAACGAGGCAGTTCGCTCTGCGCTGTGTGGTTGCCACATCATAATCATGTAGTCCCACCAATCGCGGTCGGCCGGCTTGGCGACAAACGAGACCGTGGCCGATTCCTCGCGATGATCGGCCTTTCCGTTCTTACCGGTTCCATCGAAAGTAAATCGGGCGCGGACTTCATTCCCCATCGCCAGAGCCCGGCGCAAATCCAGCGGGAAACGGATTTCAGTTTCGTCCGTCATCTCAACGGCTATCGTTCGGGCTTCGACCACGCGACCCAATACATCGGTCCACTCGATGGCCAGCGTTCCCTTGCCCGTGGCTTGCGGAACGGTTCGATAGATTGCCATCACCGGGCCATCCCGCTCCAAGGCGGAAGAAGGCAGTATCAGATCGGCGCCGGAGAGAAGACTTGCTAGAAACACAAGGAGAGCAGTACGTATGAGGAAGGGCACAATGACAGGATACAGGCGCGCGCTCGCCGTGGGAACAACTTTGCTCGCGTTTGCGGCTGGCGCATTCTCCGCCACGCTCTCGCCGCTTGCCGTTCGTGGCTACGGCATCCTCCCCGAGCCGCAGAAAGTGGAAATCGGGGCGGGCGACGTTCGCTTCGGTCCCACCTGGAGTCTTGATCGCGGCGAAGGCGTTGCTGCCAGTGATGCTGCCGTTGAGTCACTTACGCAAGGTTTGCCGCCTTCCACGTCTGCCACGCCGGTCATGCGCGTACGTCTCTCGATTCGCTCCGGGAGTGTGCAACCCACCAAGACAACGGATCCGGATACGACGGCTATCGCCGCCCAAGCCTACCGCATCACCGTTTCAACGAACCTCGTCTCCATCGAAGCCAATGCCTCCGAAGGCCTGTTCTACGGGGCGGAATCACTGCTCCAACTTCTCCGTCCGCGCGGTGAGTCGGTCTACCTTCCCGAGGGTCGCATCACTGATTGGCCTGACCTCCACCTTCGTCACATCTACTGGGACGACGCGCATCACCTCGACCGCCTTCCCGAACTCAAGCGCGCGGTGCGCCAAGCGGCTTCGTTCAAGATCAACGGTTTCGCAATCAAACTTGAAGGGCACTTCCAGTTCCGTAGCGCACCGGAGATCGTGGAACCCTATGCGATGACGCCAGCCGAATTCCAGGAACTGACTGATTACGGTCTTCGCTATCACGTACAGGTTATCCCCTACCTGGACGCCCCCGCTCATCTCGCGTTCGCTCTCAAGCATCCCGCCTACGCGAAGTACCGATCCTTCCCCGATAGTAATTACGAAATCTGCGCAACCAATCCGGACGCTATCAAATTCGTCAACGGCCTTTTCAAAGAACTCCTCGATGCCACTCGCGGCAGCAAGTTCGTTTATCTCTCCACGGACGAGCCCTACTACATAGGCCTGGCCGACAACGCTCAATGCCACGAGAAGGAAGCCGCAAAAGGCGGCGTCGGCCAACTGCTCGCCCGATTCATCTCGCAGGTCGCTAACCCTCTCCATGATGCCGGCCGCACAGTTATCTTCTGGGGCGAGTATCCCCTCAAGCCCGCTGACATCGAAGCCCTCCCCTCACACCTCGTCAATGGAGAAGTCTACGGTCCCGATTACGATCCTGTCTATAAAAAGCACGGCATCCGGCAGCTCATCTACACATCGACGCAGGGTGGTGAGGCTCGCTTCTTTCCCGACTATTTCACCCTGCCCAACTCGCGCCGCCTCCATCCCGTGGCCTCGCACGTTGATCGCCTCCGCGACGGTTTTCGCACCATCTCCTACGCACCCGCGCGAGGAACAGCTCACCTCATGGGAGCGGTAGTGGCGGGTTGGGGTGACATGGGTCTGCATCCCGATACTTTCTGGCTCGGCTATGCGACAATCACTGCCGCCGGTTGGCACCCTGGCACGCCTGCGGTGGACGAAGCGTCGGCTACTTTCCATCGCGTCTTCTATGGTGAGTCCGCAGTCCGCATGGATCGCGTCTATCAACTCATGAGCCAGCAGGCGCACTTCTGGCTTGATAGCTGGGACTGGGGTCCATCAAAGCGCAAGCCTTTGTTCGGCAACTCCGACAAGATCTTTAATCCGCGTCAACCCTTGAAGGACCAAACCCTTGCGCTCCCCACTTCCGAAGGAGCAGCCGCCTGGCTCAAAGACAACGAACGCAGGCTCAAACTCGCCGCCGACTTCCTCGCCGAAAACGACGAACTGATGAGTCTTCTCCAGGAAAATCTGCGCCGCGTAGCCCGCTCTCGCTACAATTTGGAAGTCTACCTTGCCATCGCCCGTGTCTACCGCCAGAACCTCGAAATGATCCTCGATACCGGCCGCATCTGCTCGCTACTGGAACGTGCTGGCGCGAATCCAGGTGAGGCCGTGGAGATCTACGACCGCGCCATTGATCTGGCCCTCCAGATCCGCCAGCAGCGCAACACCTCCTACCGCGACCTTGTCGCCACTTACGAAAAGACGTGGTTCCCGCGCGTGCCACAAGCCAACGGACGCACGCTGCTCCACGATTTCGATGACGTCAAGGACCACGTCGGGGACCGCACCATCGATCTCACGTACACCATCGAACGCGAGCTCCACCTTCCCTTTGGCGAATGGGTGGAAGGCATTCGGGTCACACGCAACCGCCTCGCCGCAGCCAGTGGGGGCAAGGTTTCCAAGCAGGTCTTCGATTGGTCCGACATGGGCGATCATGCCGTTGTCGGCGGCATCCCTGAGGAATAAAGTTGGCCACTCTACGACGCATCCTTACTCGCCGCGACCTCATCCTCTATGGGCTGGTTATCCTCACGCCCACGGCCCCTTATCCGGTCTACGGCATCGTTCAACAGACTTCGCACGGCCACGCCGCCCTCAGCTATCTAGTAGCGATGGTCGCGATGCTATTCACCGCTGCCAGCTATGGCAAGATGTCCGCCGCGTTCCCCTCGGCTGGCTCCACATACACCTACGCCCAGCGTGCTCTTAATCCGCATATCGGATTTCTTGCCGGCTGGGCGATGATTCTCGATTACTTTCTCATTCCTCTCCTGAGCGTAGTCTACGCTGCGTTAACGGCCAACCGCATGCTACCTCAAGTCCCTTATGAGGTGTGGGCCATCCTGTTCACCATAGCCATCACTGTGACTAACATCCGCGGCCTCCAGGTTACTACCCGTGCCGGTAACATCATGATGGTCCTCATGACCGCCTGTAGTATTCTCTTTATCGCTACGGGCGTTCGCTGGATCTTGTCTCAACACGGATTCGCCGGCCTACTCGATATGCGCGCCTTGTACAACCCCGGCACATTCGAGCTGCGCCCGCTCATGTTAGGCGCGGCCATAGCCAGCCTCTCCTACATCGGTTTCGACGCCATCTCCACGCTTGCCGAAGACACAATTGACCCGGAGCATGACATCTCCTTCGCCACCGTCGCGGTCTGCATCCTGCAAGCAATGTTCTGCGTGGCCACTGTCTATATCGCCGCGCTGGTCTGGCCTGATTGGCATACCTATCCCGAATCGGAAACCGTCATTCTCGACATTGGCCGTGTCTCCGGAGGCCCATGGATGATGGGTTTCATCACATTCATCCTCCTCGTCGCAGGGCTCGCCAGCGCGCTGACGGGGCAGGCCGGCGCGTCTCGCCTCCTTCTCGGCATGGGCCGCGACGGAGTCATCTCTCGCCGCATCTTCGCCCATGTCGACCCACGCTACGCGACACCTTCGCGTAGTGTTTACCTGATGGGTGCCGTCTCGCTTATCGGAGCCCTTGTCATGCGATTTCAACTCGTCGTCGAACTGCTCAACTTCGGTGCGTTTGTCGGCTTTATTCTGGTCAACCTGAGTGTCATCCGGCACTACTACTGGCGCGGCAAGAGGCGCACAGGCATCCAGTTCTTCACCAACCTCGTTTTCCCGCTCATCGGAGCGCTTGTCTGCACCTACATCTGGCTCAGCATCAGTCCGAAGGCTCAAATTGCCGGCTTCGCCTGGCTGGGGGTCGGCATCCTATATCTCGCTGTGCTCACACGCGGCTTCCGCAAGGCTCCGCAAGAGTTGAGCAGTTTGAAAGCGGCAACTTAACCATGACTTCTCAATCTGTCCTTTCCGATTACATCGTCAGTAACCGCGAACGTCTCTTCGCCTTGATTCAGGACCTCGTTCGATGTCCGTCTGAAAACATGCCACCTGCAGGGTCTGAGGGACGCTGCCAGCAGATCCTCGCGGCGCGCCTTCAGGCCGCCGGATACCAGGCCGACCTCTATGAAATGGACGCAGTTCCGGGCCTGCGCAGTCACCCTCTCTTCGAAAGTAGCCGCGATTACACCGGTCGTCCCAACCTCGCCGCTCGACGCAGTGGCGCCGGTGGTGGCCGTTCGCTCATCTTGTCCGGCCACATCGACACGGTTCCGCACGGTACCCAACCCTGGACTCGCGATCCGTTTAGTGGCCACATCGAGAACAATCACTTGTACGGCCGCGGCTCCAACGACATGAAAGCTGGCGTCGCCATCGCAGCCTTCATCATGGAAGCCTTGTCACAACTGAATATTCGTCTAGCCGGAGACGTTATCTTTGAATCCGTCATCGACGAAGAGTTCGGTGGCACCATCGGTACCCTCGCTGGCCGACTGCGCGGCTACTCGGCTGACGCCGCCGTCCTCGGCGAGCCTTCCTTCCTCCGCATCTGCGCCGCGCAACGCGGAGGCCGCACCGTACACATTGCTTTCGCCGCTCCCGGCGGCATCCTCAATGAAGGAGCCTTCCCCGCAGGGGTCATTGATCAGGTCACGCATTTCCTGAACGCCGTCCGTGACTTCGCCGCGCAGCGTACTCGCACTTGCCGTGCACATCCTCTGTACGCCCACCACGTTGATCCCGTCCCGGTGGCTATCACCAAAATCATCACCGCGCCGTGGGGTACGAGTGAACCCATCACCACGCCTGAGGAATGCAAAGTAGAACTCTACTGGCAGCTCATGCCAGGTGAAGTGCAGGCCGACGTGGAACGCGAATTTCTTGCCTGGTTCAACGGCATGGTGCAGGGTGCTCCTCATTTGTTCCCGCGAGCGCCGAAGATCGAATTTCCCATCCGCTGGCTTCCTGGCTCAGCCATCGACCCGTCGGACGCCCTCGTCCGCGAGCTTTCTGAATGCGCCCTCGCAGTTATGGACCGCCGGCCGCCTGTGGTTGGCATTGAAGGGCCATGCGACATGTTCCTCTTCCACGAATTCGGAATTCCAGCCGTACTTTGGGGACCCTGCGGAGGCAACACTCACGCTGCCGACGAATACGTCGAACTCGACTCCGTAGTCACGGCTGCTCAGACGTTGTCGAATTTCGTGTGCCGCTGGTGCGGCGTCGCAAACTGATATGCGCCGCCTGCTCTGCGCGTTTCTCTTGTTAGCCAGCGCAAACGCGCAGGTCTATTCGCCGAAGGTACTGGCTGCGCGTCAGCCTGACGCCTCCAACCTTACGCGTCTCGCCCATTCTATCTACAACCGCGCCGACGCCAACACACCTCGCGAAAAGGCCGAGGCCATCTGGCGTTTCTATCTTACGGATGGCCGGTACGTCGAACCGGGCTTCTGGTATCACATCGCCGGCTGGGCCTATGAGGAACCGGCAGGTGAAGTTCTCGATCTCGTCAAACTCATCAACAGCTACGGCTTCGGCCTTTGCTATCACATTGCGCCTCTGCTGGCCGCGACGTGGAAGGCTGGCGGCTTCCGCGATGCGCGCGTATGGTTCCTCACCGGCCATACTGTCGCCGAAGTCTTCTACGATGGCGAATACCATTACTTCGATTCGGACATGATGGGTTATAACAAACGCCCCACCGGAGTCGTAGCTTCGGTGCGCGATATCGAAGCCAATGGCTCCCTCATCACGGCGCAAGGTACGTCCCAAAGCATTCCGTGGTATCCCGCTGACGTTCGTGAAAATGCGATCGATGGTCTTGCCGAACTCTTCACCACGACCAATGACAATTGGCTCTATGCCTACGAGCGCGCGCCCCAATCGCATACCATGGACTTCGTCCTGCGCCCTGGCGAGCGTCTCGTTCGCTTTTTCGAACCCGAGCGAGCCAACCTTTCGTATCTCCCCTACAAGGAGGCGAACGGAACCTGGGCTGAGTTTCCTCAGGAGATTGCGCAGTACGCGATTCGCACCCAAGACGGCCCGCACAGTCAAAAGGACAACCGCCGTTGGGGTACCGGACGTCTCGAATACCGTCCCGCGCCTTCGACTACGCCAGTGCAGATCATCGACGTCACCAGCCCTTACGTAATCATCGGCGGCGAATTCGAATTCGATGCCGCGCTAACGTCGGCGGCAGACTCCGTAACGGCGGAGACCTCCACCGATAACGGCCGCACGTGGCTTCCCGCCGGGCGGCTTTCTGGTCCCCACAAAGGCCCGTGGCGCACCGAACCCTCGGTACTGACGCGCTCCGAGCATGGCCGCCGCACTACGCTCAGCGGTCGTTATGCCTACCAATTGCGTCTCAGTAAGACGACGGGCGCGTCTCTCGGAAATCTACACATCTCGACGGTCGTTCAATTGAACCCGCGCACACTTCCCGCGCTGAATCCCGGTCACAATGAACTGACTTACACTGCGTCCGCACCGCAAGTTCGCAACGAACTTGTCATCGACCCAGCCGACGCCTGCAAGGCCGCCCACACGTGCGCCAACGCCAGCTTTGTTTCCGATGGCTCGCAGGGCTACTGGTTGCCCACCGCGGCCGGCCCGGCCGAATTCATCTTCCATGTCAACAGTTCAAACGGGGTCGAAGCCGGCGCTCGAATTCTCAACCTAACCGCTGGCCTCGCTCCGGACAAATTCACAGCCGAGGTGCGCAAAGTCCCAGTGTTCCCCTCCACAAACGCTGAAGCTTCCATCGCCTGGAGTACCTCTCCGCTGGGCCCCTACAAAACCGTCTGGCAATACGATCCCACCCTCCACTGGCTGGACGGCAAACCTGAGACGCGTCTCCTCATATGGCCCGAAGTCGATCGTGACATCCCGCTGAAAAGCGCAACGGATGTCTACCTTCGCTATCGCGTGCGGGGCCTTGCCATTGAC
>JBDTMC010000050.1:0-25681 GCA_039934475.1 Bryobacteraceae bacterium
CTTCGTGAACACCGGCGATTCATATTTCGGTCCGCCCACGGGAGCGACATCGAAGCTGTCCTCCTTCATCGTGGTGGCGCCCCAGCCTGCCATCTCGGCGATGTGCACGGCCAGCCGGCCCATCGTGAACGACTTCTCGTGCGGCTTGTAATCGAATTTGTCGGCCGGCACGCGCTCCAGAGTCTTGCGGGTGCTCGCCATTTCCTGGTCCAGTTCCGGTAGTAATGATTGGCTGATAGACATATGGCGATTCTATCAGGAGGTCGCAACTACTCGTTTTTGCAAGGAATTCCCGCGCGGGTGGACTACCTTAGGTGAAATGTCTGATGATTCAAATCCGGCAAACGGTTCGCGGGAGGAGACATTCCGGCGCCTCCTTCGGGACTTCGGCGCCGCTATCCAGCGCCTTGCCAATTCCTACGAAGCCGACCCCGCTCTTCGCGAAGACCTCATTCAGGAGGTCTACCTCGCTCTATGGCAATCTATCCCTACCTTTCGCGCTGAATCGAGTGAGCGCACCTGGCTTTATCGGGTTGCCCATAACACCGCCATATCCACGATCCTCTCAAGCAACCGCCGCCGCCATCGGGAACAGATTCTTCCCGCGGGTTTCGAATCGGCGAGCAAGGTGGAATCCGCCGAGCGGACGTTGATCCGCGACGAACAGCATTCCGCCCTGCTCCACGCCATTCGCTTGCTTCCGTTGATCGACCGCCGGATCGTAACGCTGCACCTCGACAGCTTGAGTTATGCCGAGATCGAACAGGTCACAGGACTCTCGCAATCGGCCATTGCGACGCGCCTCACTCGTGCCCGCGCCCGAATCGCCGCAACCATTGGAACCAAGGAGAACAGACAATGAACGAATCCTACGACGAACTACGCGCCATCTGGTCGTCACCTGGCGCGCCCTCGATGGATGTTGACCGCATCGTCCGCGACGTGCAGCAGAAATCTAACGAACTCAAACGCATGATCCGCTTCCGCGACTGGCGCGAAATGGCGGGTGGCGCGCTGGTGGCAGCCATCTTCCTCTGGTTCGCGAGCACTGCCAGCGATTCGCTCGTCCGCGCGGGCCATCTCTGGACGGCTGCCAGCGGCGTTTGGATCGCCTTCTACATTCGACGCTACTCGCTGCTCCGCCGCGATCCACCCCGCGATCAATCCAGCAGCGCCTACCGGCAAGCGCTGCTCGATTCCTACACGCGGCAAATCGCCTTGTTGAAAACCGTCAAATATTGGTACCTGCTGCCGCTCTGGCTCGGCCTTACCGGATTGGCACTTGCCCAATGGAGAATCAGCGGGGACTGGATCGCCTGCCTCGTATCGATCGCCGCGCCAACGCTAATCTTCGCCCTCCTCTGGTGGCTGAATGAGTCGCCGGGCGTACGTTACTTGCAACGCAAGCAGGTGGAACTGTCCTCGCTGATCCAGTCACTGGAAGAGAAAGAAGGCTGAGCGCGCCGTTTACAATAGTCCATGCTCCGTCTCTCGCTGTGCCTGGTTTTATTGTGTCCATTGGCTGCCGAAACGCATAAACTGCCTGCCTCGCCCGTCACTGTCGTGTGGGGCAACTACTGGTCCGGAACCAAGCCCGCCCTTCGCATCCACTCCGGAGACACCGTGGCCATTCAAACGGTCTCGGGCAATCCGGAGCGGCTGGAATCGGCGGGCGTCGCCTCTGCCGACATTCCCCAAGCGCTGCGCGACATCTATCGCGATGTGAAGGATCGCGGGCCGGGCGGGCACATCCTCACGGGCCCGGTCTACATCGAAGAGGCCGAACCCGGTGACGTGCTGGAGGTTCGCATTCGTGAGATCACGTTGCCTGTTGCGTGGGCTTACAACGCGTTCCGCCCAGGAGCGGGATTCCTGCCCGATGACTTCCCCTACTCGAGGTTCAAAGTGGTGGCTTTGGATCGAGAACACGGCGTGGCCCGCTTCGCTTCCGGCATCAATATCCCACTGCGTCCCTTTTACGGCAGCATGGGCGTAGCGCCGCCCGTTGGTATGCCTAAACTGGACAGCGCCCCGCCCTGGGTTCATGCGGGGAACATGGACAACAAGGAGCTACAGGCGGGTGCGACTCTCTACATTCCAGTCCACGCGAAGGGCGCCTTGTTTCAGGTGGGCGACGGCCACGCGGCCCAGGGAAATGGCGAGGTGGATATCACGGCACTCGAAACGCCGCTCGACGGAGTCTTCGAATTCCACGTTCGCAAAGGCCACAGCCTCCGATGGACGCGCGCCGAAACTCCTACCCACTGGATCACGATGGGCTTTCATCAGGACCTCACTGAAGCCACTCGGCTTGCGGTCCGTGACATGATCGACTTTCTTCAGGAAAAAGGACTCACCCGCGATGACGCTTACATGCTTACCAGCACTGCCGTCGATCTCTCCATCACACAGCTTGTGGATGGCAACAAGGGAGTCCACGCTTCGTGTCCTAAAGCGATCTTTGAAGGGAGACCGTAAACGCTTGCATAGTTGTATCATTGACAACGAACAGCCATGACCTCCAGACGCAGTTTCCTTCATCGCACCGCTGCGGGCGCAGCTGCATTGCTCGGTGGATCCCTCCGCGGCCAGGGCCTCCAGGCGCGAATTAAGCTTGATACCGAGCGTGTTGTCGGCGAGGTTCACCCTTATCTGTTCGGCAACTTCACAGAACATCTGGGACGCTGCATTTATGGTGGAATTTTCGAAGAGGGTAGCTCCCTTTCGGACGCCAATGGCTTTCGTAAAGACGTGATGGAAGCGACGCGCCGGATGGGCGTTTCCGTGCTGCGCTGGCCCGGTGGCAATTTCGTCTCCGGCTATCACTGGCGCGATGGCATTGGCCCGCGCAACGAGCGTCCGCCGCGCCGCGATCACGCCTGGGGTCTGATGGAATCGAATCGCTTCGGCACCGACGAGTTTCTGAAATACTGCGAAGTCCTCGGCGTGGAGCCGTACCTTTGTATCAACGCCGGGCTAGGCAGCATTGATGAAGCCCGTGACTGGGTGGAGTATTGCAATGAGCCGGGCGACACAGGCCTCACCCGGATGCGCAAGGCCAATGGCCGACAGCAGCCATGGAAGGTAAAGATCTGGGGCTTAGGTAACGAGATCGATGGTCCGTGGCAACTTGGGCACAAGAACGCCGACGCCTATGCGACGTTCGCCCTGGAAGCAGCCAAGGCTATGCGCCGCGCTGACGAATCCATTCAACTCATCGCCAGCGGGTCGTCGAATTTTGGCCCGCAAGCGGATTGGATCGGTTGGAACCGTACTGTGCTGGAGCGCCTGAAGAACGAGATCGACTATATCTCCCTTCACACTTACATCGGCAACCGCGAGAACAAATTCGAAAACTTCCTCTCCGCCGGCGCCGACATTGACGAACGCATCGACGTCGTCGAGGGTCTCATCAAAGCGGTTCGCGTCGGCCAGCGCAATCCGCGTCCCATCGCCATCGCCTTCGACGAGTGGAACGTGTGGTATCGAACCCTGGCGCAGGGTGAGTTCGAAATTGGCCGTACCGGCCTGGAAGAGAAATACAACTTCGAAGACGCCCTCGCCATGGGCATGTTCCTTAACTCATTCCTGCGCCGCGCGCACATCGTGAAGATGGCGAACCTGGCCCAGTTGGTGAACGTCATCGCTCCGATCTTCACCAATAAACAGGGCATGTTTTTACAGACGATTTATTGGCCCCTGCTCGAATACGGCAAGCAACGCAAGAATACTTCGCTCGACGTCCTCACGACCTCTCCTACCTACAGCAACGGCCGGCAGACGCTGAAGTACCTGGATGTCTCGGCCACCGTGAACCCGCAATCGAACACCTTGTTTCTGAATGTTCTGAATCGAAGCGAGAATTCTGCCATTACGGCGAAGATCGAAAACAGCGGCGGATCGGTAAGTAGTGAACTGGGCGTGTGGCAACTGAACAATAACGATCTCAAGGCGACGCATACGTTCGGGGACGATAAAAAAGTGCTGCCGGTGACGAAAACCGAAAAGTCCGGGGCCGCCGGCGGCGTCTTCAATTATACGTTCCCGAAACATTCCCTCACCATCCTGTCTCTAAAGCTCGGCTAGCATTGCTACAATAGCTGGCTAAATGAAGAATTGGAGCCTGATGGCTCAAGCCATGGGTCTAGAGATACCCGCCGACGAACTGGCGCGAATCTCTTCCACGCTCGATGCCCTCGAAGCCGCATTCCGCCCTCTGGCCGGTAAGCTCGACCCTGGCGTCGACTTAGCGGCCACCTTTCTCCCGCCCGCGGAGATCACGCAATGACGATTGTGGAAGCTGCCGCAGCACTGCGCGCGCGGAAAGTCTCTTCCGTCGAATTGACGCGCCATACCCTGGCCGCCATGGAGAAGCAGAAGGCATTGAACTCCTTTCTGGCGGTGACCGCCGAACTCGCCATTGAGCAGGCAAAAGCGGCCGATCACGATCTGAAGGACGGCCTCGATCGAGGTCCTCTGCACGGCGTTCCGATCGCGCTTAAGGATCTCTTTGATACCGCCGGTATTCCCACTACGGCCGGTTCGAAAGTTTATGAACACCGCGTTCCCGAACGCGATGGCACGGTCACCAGGAAACTGGCCGAAGCGGGCGCTGTGCTTGTGGGCAAGACCCACCAGCATGAACTCGCGTACGGAATAACGTCAGACAATCCGCATTTCGGGCCAGTGCGCAATCCATGGGATTTGGAACGCTCAGCCGGCGGCTCCAGTGGCGGCTCGGGCGCGGCAGTCGCGGCGGGTCTTGTAGCAATGGCGATGGGGACGGATACCGGCGGTTCCATTCGCATTCCGGCGTCTTTCTGCGGTTGTGTCGGCTTGAAGCCGACTTACGGCCGCGTGTCGAAACACGGCGTGCTTCCTCTGGGCTTCTCTCTTGACCATATTGGCCCCTTAGCGCAAACGGTGCGCGATGTCGCCATCACACTCAATGCGATCGCCGGCCACGATCCCGACGACATTACATCGAGCACCGAACCCACCGTCGATTACCTGCCTGCGGAAGCGCCGTCCGTCGCCGGTGTACGCATCGGCCTTCCCGAGAATTTCTTCTTCGATGTGGCCGATCCGGAAGTAGTGACTGCGGTGCATCGAATGGCCGCCATGGCGGAATCGCTCGGGGCGCAAATCGTTTCTGTCCGCGTTCCCGATTTCGCCGAGTTGAACGCCGTCGCCCGCATCCTGCTGTTGTGCGAGGCATCGGCGGCTCTGGAACCGCATCTTAAGCGCCGCGAGCTTTTCGGCAAGGATGTACTCGCGCTGCTGGACCAAGGGCGCTTGATTCCGGCCACTGACTACATCAACGCGCAGCGCCTGCGAACCTTGTATCGCGCGCAGTTCAACCGGATCTGGAACAACGCGGATTGCCTGTTCACACCCGCCACGCCGACCACGGCGCCGAAATTGGGCCAATATCACGTAGAGATCGGTGGCAAGATGGAAGATGTGCGGCTGGCCACAACGGCCCTTCTGCGCGGCATCAATGCACTCGGGCTTCCGGCATTGTCATTGCCCTCGGGTATCTCGAAGACAGGGCTGCCCATGGGCCTTCAAATCATCGGGCCGGCCTTCGCGGAGGCCTTGCTGCTTGGTGTGGGTGCCGCCATCGAGGATGAGCGCGGAGTGCTGCCGTCCCCGCCCGTCGTATAATCGCACTCACTGGAGGACTGCATGCAGATCAGCCGTCGTGACTTGATGAAGGCAGGTGTTGCGATGTCAGCAGCGCCGCAAGTGGCGCACGCCGCCAATGACCGGATTCAGGTGGGCGTGATCGGAACGGGCGCGCGTTCGCACGAACTGATGCAGGCCCTACTTCAGTTGCCGAGCGCGCAGATTACTGCTGTCGTGGATGCCTACACCGGACGCGTCGAACGGGCTGTCTCGCGAACAAAGGCCAAAGTCCACAAGGACTATAGGGCCGTGCTGGCCGATCCCTCCATCGACGCCGTTGTCATCGCCACGCCCGATCACTGGCACAAGACGATGGTGATTGAAGCCGTTCGCGCGGGCAAGGACGTGTATTGTGAAAAGCCTTTGACCTTCCACGCCGAGGAAGGAATTGAGATCCAACGCGCGGTTAAAGAATCGGGCCGCATCCTGCAGGTCGGCAGTCAGGGCGTCAGTTCACTGGTGCAGCAGAAAGCCAGGGAGATCATTCAATCGGGCAAGCTGGGCCAGATCACCTGTATCCGTGCCGCCTACAACCGCAACTCTGCCGGCGGCGCCTGGATCTATCCCATTCCGCCCGATGCGTCGCCGTCCACAGTGAATTGGGACATGTTTCTCGGCAACGCTCCGAAACAGCCGTTCAACCTCGAACGATTTTTCCGCTGGCGTTGCTATCAGGACTATTCAGGCGGCATCTCCACTGACCTGTTTGTTCACCTCTGCACCACCATCCATTTCCTGATGAACGCCAAAGTGCCGTCAAAGGTTGTCGCGATGGGACAGCTCTATCGCTGGAAGGGAAGCCGGGATGTACCCGATACCATCAACGCCGTGGTGGAGTATCCCGAAGGCTTCGCGGTGAACCTCAGTTCGACGTTTAATAACGAACATTCATCGGAGGGCAGCTTCCAAATTCTTGGGACGGAAGGCACGCTGACCATAGGCGATGCTGTTTCTTACTTCCCGGAGGACGTCCACGAAGACAACGCCTGGATTGTGGCCAGTTGGCCCGAGGCGCTGGAACGCGCCTACTATCAGGATGCAAAGGTTCGCGAATCGGAGATGCCGGGCACTCGCCAGCCACGCATCAGAGAAGGTATGCTGCAATACCGGCAGGAGGGTGTAGAGTCGACTGTAGCGCACATGGGACACTGGCTCGAATCGATTCGCAGCCGGAAAGCTTATTGGGAAGATGCAGCGGCCGGACATCATGCCGCCGCCGTAGCTCACATGGTGAACCGTTCGGCCCGCACCCAGAGGATGGTGGAGTGGGACTTCAGTGCGGACACGATCAAAGCTTAGCGGGCAATCCGAAACCGGTGGTTACTCCGTATTGACTAGTGGAACTAACAACGTGAACTGGTCTACAAAAATATTCTTTGTTGTCGCCATGGCGGCTGCCGTTCTGCGCGCGGCCGGCGATGGTGAGTTGGTCGCTCGCCTGAGAAGGCGCGACCCGGACGCCCTCGGCGAGTTATACGATCGCTACGGTCGACTTATCTACTCGCTGATTCTTCGGATTGTTGCGAATCAGGCGATCGCCGAGGAACTGGTGCAAGAATCTTTTCTACGCGTATGGAACCGTTCCGAAGGTTTCCAGGAGGAGCGTGGGTCGCTCGGTCCTTGGGTGTTGACAGTTGCCCGCAACCAGGCGCTCGACTACGTCCGTTCTCTGGAGGGCCGTTCCGCCAAACGCTCCGTGTCGGTGGATGATACAGAGCCGCCGGTGGCGATGAACGCCGCTGAAGAGCGGATTCTCGATGGCATCCAATTGAAGAAGGTGCGCGTCGCCATGCAACGGCTGAATGCCAACCATCGTCTGGTGATTGAGATGGCCTATTTCGAGGGCCTCTCACAGACCGAGATGGCGGAACGGATTTCACAACCACTGGGCACTATCAAGACCTGGACGCGCATGGCGCTTAAATCCCTCCGTGAGGAGTTAGGGGCGGTGGCGTCATGACGCACGACGAAGCCCGCGAGTTATTGGAACTCTATCAACTCGGAGTGCTCGATGAAGCCGACCGGCGCGAGGTGGACGAACACCTGAAGACTGGCTGTGCCGATTGCCGCAAGTCGCTCGCTGGAGTGGCCGCTTTTAACGCCTCCATCCTCGCCAGCGTGCCGCTGGTAGAGCCTCCGCCGCGAGTTCGCGAACGCGTCCTGGCCGCCGTCACGCCTCCCAAAGCCAGGCCCAAAGCGCAGCCGCACTACCTGCCGTGGATGGCCATGGCCGCCGCGCTCGCCTTGGCCGTATGGCTCGGCAACGAAGCTCGCGTGAAGAACGAACTGCTCACTGTAGCCCGCCGCCAGGTTGAGACAGTTACCAAAGAACGAGACGGGCTGAACTCGGCCCTGACATTCCTCAGCGCGCCTGAGACGCGGCCCGTCGGTACCAAGGAAGACATCGCCAAGCCGCGCGGCCTCTACTTCGTCAATGCGCAGAGCGGCATTTTGCTCATCGCCACGAATTTGCCGGTGCTGCCGGCGGGAAGAACCTACCAGATGTGGCTCATCCCCAAAGGTCAGGCGCCCGTATCCGCCGGCTTGTTCAAGCCTGACGTTCGCGGCGGGGCGGTTCATATTCAACCCGGTGCCGTCGACGTTGCCAACGCTGCCGCGGTCGCCATCTCGGTGGAACCGGAAGCGGGATCCACAGCACCGACAACTACGCCTCTACTCGTGACGCCGGTCGCCGGCATTTAGCGATCCGCTTACCGTGGGCACAATCCGTGGTAATAACTGCAATGGAAGCAGTGGTTACCCTCGTTCAGCGGGAAGTTCAGGGTGTTTTGAGCTTCCCGAAGACTGTCGACGAGATCCTGCGCTTGGGCAATGCCTTGTTCGTCTAGCTCAATCCTCACGGCCAGGTCCGGGCGCAGGAAATACAGCCACGCCTCGTCAGGCAGGCGTCCTGTCAGCTTCTCAATCGCTAGCGCATACAACCGCAGTTGCACTCCATAGTGCTCTGCCCGGGAAGCCTCGAAGCGGTCCGTCTTATAGTCCACCAGAACGGAGCGGCCGTCCTCCTCGAACCACAAGTCGATCTGTCCACGCAATACCGTCGGCCCAAGCGCGAATACAAAGTCGAATTCTCGTTCCATGCGCGTCGCCCTCGCTGCTCGAATACCGAGTTCGCTTGGTGCAAAGCGTGCGGCCAAAGCCTCAGCTTCGTCAGGCCAGCCTTCCGGAGGTTCCGGCAAACCAGCGAGGATCGTATGGACCGCCGTCCCCAACTCTGTCGGCGCGAGTTCGCCCGAATCGTCCTGTTCGGTCATCTCCTCCCCATCAAACTGGAATCCGCCTCCCGGTATGGCGTCCGGTTTCCAACCGAGGTACCGTTGCAAATAATATTGCCGCGGGCACGTTTGAAACTGCGAGAGAGCAGTCACGGAAGCCGTGGAATCAAACTGTCCTTCGGCAACCGGTTGGGGCAGCGCCTCCACGCTGCGTGACGCCGCGGCCTCGGGGGCGGGGAAGTCATCGCCCGGCACTTCCTCCACACGCCTCACCAATTCGCTTAGCGAGCCTGTCACCTGCTTTGGCCACACCGAGCCAGGCCGCTGCACATCGGCCCAGGAAAGCACAAGGTGCTCCTCTGCGCGAGTCATCGCCACATACAGCAGACGGTCGGCCTCTTCGCTTTCGCGTTGTTTGATTCGCTCGGCGCAGGCGAGGTGAGCCGGGTCGGCAATCTTGCTCCCATCCACAGGATTCCGCCATAGCATCCCCAGTCCCGTCTCGGCCGAATAAAGCAGAGCCGGAGCGTCCGGACGCGTACCCAAATGCATCGCCGCGACAAACACCACCGGAAACTCCAGGCCCTTGGAAGTGTGTATCGTCAATACCTGCACGGCATTCGGAGTGTCGTTGGCGGGAGCGCTGGGTTCGGCGGCGTTCACTCGCAGTTCTTCCAACATGTCCAACAGCTCCGGCAGAGGCCGAGGTTCCTGCGCATGCCAGGTCCGAATGAGGTGCAGGAACTTATCGATGTTCGCCCGTTCTCGCGGCAGCACGCCGTCTTCGTAGCCGCATTCGTCGATGGCTCGCGCTAACAAACGGTCTGGCGGCCACTGATCACGCAGCGCTCTCAGCTCGCGCAGTAGTGCCCGGAAACGTATCAGCCGTTCCACGTCCTCCTGGTTCCAACCGGCCGTTACAGCGACGTCGAACTTCCGCACGCCGTCAATCAGATTCGAGTCGGCGAGGCGCAGTCGCAGCAGGGTTTCATCGGTCATCCCGAAGAACGGCGATCGCAGCACCGTTGCCAGCGCGATCTCATCGCGCGGATTGGCGAGAATCTTCAGCCACGCCATCAAATCCGTAATCTCGAGTTCCTCGAAGAACGTCTGCCCGCGCGCCATCAGGAAAGGAACCGAGAACTCGCGAAAGGCGTCTTCCAGGTTGTCTACAGCGTTACTGTTGCGAACCAGTACCGCGATATCGGAGAAGCGCGCCGGGCGCGTCGCCTGCGCCGATTCCTTGTCCGTCACCACCAGTGTGCCTTCCAACTCTCGAATGCGCCGTGCAATCCATCGCGCTTCTAACTTTGCCGCCTTGTCGTTATCCGCGCCCGCAGCCGCAATCACTTCCACCGTCGGATGTGCAGCCGGCGCAAATTCCCGCCCCGCCTCCAACGGGTTCCTCTCAATTCCATCGAGACTCACCGTCACACGTTCCACGATCTCTAGAATTGATTCGCGACTGCGGTGATTGCGCGCCAGCACATCCACCTCTCCACCGCCCGATTCAATCCGCTCGCGGTAGCCACGAAACACTTTCGGCTCTGCATGGCGGAATCCAAAGATCGATTGGTTGATGTCACCCACGGCAAAGAAATGTCCGTCCCGCCGTACCAGGTCCATCAACTCCCACTGCAAAGGATTCGTGTCTTGTAACTCGTCCATCAAGACGGCTTCAAAGTTACTCCGCACCTTCTCCCGAATAGAAGGCTCACCGCGCAGCAGTGCAATCGCCCGCTCTTCGAGATCTGAGAAATCCAGCCGCGAGGCATTGATTTTGCGATCCACGTACAGCTGGTGAAACCGCAGCATCGTTTCCGCCAGCACCTCACGATGCCTGCCGTAACGAACCAGCAAAAGTTCACCCAACGCCGCTGGCAGTAGTTGTTCCCGGATCTCTTTGATCTGGTCGGAGATCGGAGGCTTCGGCCCGCGATTATCGATCTTGAGGCTACCGACGATCCGGATCTGTTCATCCGGCGTTACGCCTTCCAGCAGCGTGTTTGCTTCACCCAGCCATTCCTTCACCGCCTCCAAGCGCCGCCTCTGGGCATCAGTCGTGGGACGGGAAATTGCTTCCCGCAGCCTGATCACCGCATCAATCAGAACGGGAACCGTCCCTTCGGCGGGCGCGGTCAGCATCTGTTCGATGGAATGGCCGCCCACTCGCACCGATTCATACACGCGGATCAAATCGTCAGCGGGCTCATTGGTTCGCCACGCCGTTAAAAGGCTGCGGAACTCCGCCTTCCGAGTCTGGAATAGCTCGTCCAAAGCCTGTGCGGCACATTGCCGGATCATCGCTCTCGATTCGCGTTCATCCAGGATGTCGAACAAAGGATCCAGTCCCGCCGCGACGGCATTCTCGCGCAGCAGTCGGGTGCAGAACGCATGCAGCGTAGAAACATACGCGCGTTCCATCTGGCGCCGCGTATCAGGCGCTCCTTCGAAGTGTTTCACCAGGCGGCCTTTGATCTCCTGCGCCGCTTTCTCAGTGAAGGTGATCGCGAGGATGCGCAAGGGCGAGACGTTGCGGCGTACCAGCCACTGAAAGCGCTCTACCAGGACACGTGTCTTGCCGGAACCGGGCCCGGCAACTACGCACACATCCTGCCCAGTGCGCTCCACTGCGGCCCGTTGCCGTTCGGTGAGTATCATGCCTTTCCGTCTCCCGCGGCCGCCGTCTCCGCCGCAGGCAGGCTCTTCACGCGGCAGGCGTCCCGGTAATCGCAGTACCCGCAGACATTGGTCACAAACGGACGGATGGCGATCTCCCCCTGCGCCACCCTTCGTGTGGCGTCCACGGTCAACCGCTCAGCTTCTGCCATCAGTTCCCGGATCTCGCGAGGATCGCTCCAGCCTCTTTGAGTAGCGCCGCCTTTCAAACCCCAATAGTGGAAGCTCTCCACGCGGTATCGATCGCGCAGCGCCCGCAAGTAGAGCCCACCCTGCACATAGCGGTCGGCCTCCGGCTTCTGGAACCTCTTCGCCACACCCGTTGGGCTTGAGTACTTGTAGTCGTACAGGCGCGCGCGTCCATCCGGCGCCACATCGTACCGGTCTATCCGTCCGCTCACCACGACGTTGTCTTCCAGCGTTACCAGGAAGGGTTGCTCCACGTTCACCGCCCAATCCGGTTCCAGCTTCACCTTGAGCAGGAACTCCTCCAGGTTACGCACCATAGCCAGGCGGGCCATCTCAGAGCGATATCCCTCCCTCACCCGCTTTTCGCGGCAATACTCCTGAAAGATCCCATCCAACAGTTCGAGAAGGTCTCCTCCCCGGCCGTGCCAGGCCGCCAGCGCGCTGTGCACGACGTTTCCCTGCGCTAGCGCGTCCATGCGGTCATCCGGTTTAGCTGGTGAATCCGCCAACCGAAGCGTGTGTCGCGCAAAGAATTGGAAGGGACACTGCAGAAAACTCTCAATCGCCGTGGGACGCCATTTCGGATACAGCCGCGCGATAGACGGCCACAGTTCCTCTTCTCGGATGACAGCCGGCGCCGGCATTGCCCGCGTCCGGGCCGAAGCTGGCCGCACCGCTACGGCGAGTTCGGTAGCCGCGCCCAACTCGCGCAAGTGGAATGAAGGAAGTGTCGATTCACCGGCGTCGGTAAAGCGCGGATACGTCAGTACCAGTTCCGCGGTGGCCCGGGTTGACGTCATTTGCCACAGGAAGTCCTCTTCGTCTTGCCGGTCCCGGGTCGTTCTCACGGCCACGCCGCGTCCAGCCATCCGTTGTCGATCGTCGTCGGGGATGAGTGGCTCTTCCGGCGGATACTTCGGAAACTCGCCTTCCACCAGACCGCAAACGAATAGCAAGGGCAGGCTCCACTGCCGCGCCTCCCAAGCATCCAGGACATGGACGACATTCGAGCGGTGATCGGGAACCCGCAATGAGGTGAGGCTGAGTACCGATCGCGCCGCTTTCCAGAACGTCGTGATATCCATTAATGAGTCTGCACCGAGGATGTCCGCGGTCTCGCCCAGCGCGCCCTCAAAGGCCGCCAGCGTCGCCGCCTGGGCTCGCATCATCATCGCGAACTCGTGCGGGACGCCGGTTGCCGGCTTCGCAATGTGCAACAAACGCCGCAAATTCGACAGCCGGATTACCCACTCTCCTGCCGTCACGAACCCCGCAGTGCCCAGTTCGAAGCCTGCCAGAGACGCCAGCAACTTATCCAATGCGGGGTTGTGCGGATCGAGAGCGCGTATCGAATCCAAACCCAAATTAGGCAGACCTTCGCGCAGTTTGAACTCCAGCCTGTCGCCGCTGGCCGTTCCCCCCAGCCCGCTCACTTCCATTGCCAGGGCCGGAATCAAAAGTTCATGGTCCCATCCGCCTATCGCCGCGTTCACTATGATGCTGAAGTAACGAATGATGGAATGGGTGTCCAGGGGCTCGGTGATATAAAACCGCGACGGAATCCCGAATCGGGAGAGGGCGGTCTTCAACGCGGGGACATAACGGCCCGTGTTTCGCACCACGATCCCAATTTCACGGAACGGCCGGCCGGCGGCGAGGAGGCGGCGGCAGATCTCCTCCACTTCCTGTTCCAGTGTGGGAGCGGGGGCCACCGTCTTTTGCACTTCCAGTTGCCGTGCAGGCAGCCGGACCTCTTCCAGGCCCGCCGCTACCAATGACTGGCACGCCCGCTCGGAGCCGGGCCACTGCGGCAACGCCACGGTCAAGTCGACATGACGGGAGAGACTGGCAAGAACCTCCAACTCCGGGGCGGGGAAGGAGAGGAACCCATCAAGAAGGATCTCCTCCACGCCCTCCACGCCGGATGCGTCGATTGTGGCAGCCGCCTGACGCAGGCGGGTGTGTCGCAGCGCCTGGCCCACCGCCGACACTCGCTGTTCCACGGCTTCAAACAGCGCGATCACCGCCGGACCGAACGGTCCCTGGAGAGCCCCTTCACCGAGGAGGGCTCGTAACGCGGTCGAATCGGCTCCAGCGGCGGAAAACTCACCGATCAGCGCCGCAACCGTATCCCGAAATCCCGGCCGGGAATACACGCCGTGGAAGACTGAGGGTTGTAGGAGTTCTAAGGCTTCTTCCGTAAAATGCGCAAGCGAGGCCAAAGGTACCGGTTTGGTGTTCGCGGCGAACGGCTCAACAAACTTCGACAACGTCGTAACCAAATCCGGGCGCAGCAGGAATCCCTCGCGGGCCAGAAGATTCCGCACATGCTCAGCCATGGTCGCTGTTGGAGCCAGAAAGCGGAAACGGAAGTCTTTACGGCGCAAGCGGGTGCGCGCGATGTTAAGAATTACTGCGCTTTTTCCTGACGCTGGCGGTCCAATAATGAGGCGCAATCCACAAGAATAGCGCGGCTGACCGCAGTCCACCGCGCAGGAAAACTCGCCTCGCTATACCCCACTGCGATTCTATGGGGTAGTACGACCCTTAAATCATTCACCGTTGGTACTTTACCTCCGATTGTTCGCGTGGACGCTCCTGTTGTAGAGTGATACCATTGGAACACTCCGTGGAAGATAGCCGGATTGCGGTGTGGAGCGGGGCTTGTGGAGTTTCGTTGGGAAATGAAGCAGGTTTAAAGGTAAGTTCGCGGAGGGAGTCAGCTGCCTTCCCATCCGAACCGGCGCATGATGAAAAATTTGAAAGACAGCATAAGAGGTAGGCGAAGACGATGAAGCTTCCAAAATACCCGGTACTCGCCGCAGCGCTCGCGGTCGCGATTTCTCTGCCGGCACTTGCACAAACGACGCCCCCGACTCCGATTCCGGATCCCGGTGCGCCAACGAATCTTTTCTATGGCGCCATTCCACCGAATGCGAACGCCGGTCCCGTGGTCATTTTCATCCACGGATTGGGCGCCAACGCGTCCTACTGGTGGACATCCACCAACAGCCCGTACCTGAGTGCATATAACGCCGGCTATCGCACGGCATTCATCAGCCTCAGCAAGAACAACGCGGTGAACACAGACCCTGTGTCGGTGAACGCCACAACCCTCCAGCAGATGCTGCCCTTTATCCTGCAGCGGTACGGCGTTTCCAAGGCTTACTTTGTCTGCCACTCGAAAGGCGGGTTGGACTTCCAACAAGCGATGGTGAATTCGGCGGCTGTGCGCGCAATGCCAAAGGCTGTGATCACACTCGCTACTCCCAATTCCGGCTCCGTATTTGCGGAATGGGTAAATGGCGGCCCCGCCATCCCAGCGGGCACTGTTCCGTATGCCACCTGGCGCACTCAGGGTGCCCTTAACGAGCAAATCGCTCAGCTCATCGACAACAACATTCAATCTCCTGGCCTGCAATCCATCGCGACCACTCCCATCGCGCCGCTTCGCGTGCAGGCCGACACGATGTTTAAGTCTCTGCAGATTCCTTTCATGACGGTTACCGGTAACGCCCACCCGCCGATCAACCTTAGCGATCCCGGCACAAGCGCCACGCTTGCGGTCTCTGGCTACATCCTGGATAACGTTGTCACACCAGGCGTGAAGAGCGACGGTCTTGTTTCCGTACCCGAAAGCAAGCTGCCCTCTGCTTATGCGTTCGACGACGCCACCATGGCGAAGAACCACGTCGAAGTCGGCACCCAGAGCTTCCCCCTGGTTCACGGTCGCCTGGACGGACTTGAGGCCATGATGTCCGGTTTTGTAAAGAGTGCGACTGGCGGATTTGGCGATGCCAGCAATACCTGGGCTTGGTCCATGCGCTGGTTTAACGGCTCCCTCTACGTCGGAACTGGCCGCGAACTCCAATGCGCCACCCTCGCTACGGCCGCTGCCAGAAGCGGTGGGACGTATCCTGGGAGCAGCCCTTGTCCCGCCGATCCCGCAAATCTGAAACTGGCGGCCGAGATTTGGAAGTGGACTCCGGGACAACAACCTCCAAATCCATCCTGGAGGCGTGTCTATCAGTCTCCTGTTACCATCCCGATAAACGATCTCAACGGCAATACCGTAATGACCGCGCAGGATTTTGGATACCGCAACCTGTTCGTGTATACCGAGAATGCTGGGACGCCTAACGCCCAGGATGCCCTCTACGTCGGCGGGGTATCCACCGGTTCCATGTTCGGGCTACAGCCCCAATACGCCAACAATACTTACCCACCTCCACGCATCCTTCGTTCCACGGATGGTGAGACGTTTGCCGTACTTCCCCACGACCCCGGCACATTTCTCGGCGACATCACGCTGAATCAGACGGACATCAACGCGGTCTCCTTCCGCTCGTTTGAGACGTACAACGGTAGATTGCATGCTGTCGTGACTAACCTTCGCGGAGAAGGCTTCGCTGTCGCGGCCGATTCGACGCCGTGGCAAGGTAATAATCACTGGCGCCGTGTCAGTCCTTCTTTGAATGATCAGTACACGCCCCACATCTGGGCCCTGAAGGCATACAACGGTTTTCTCTATGCTCCAGGAGGCAATCGCTCCACACAGACCGCCCAGACCGACGGATACACCGTGTATAAGACCGATACCACCGCGGCTCCTGACGGCAGTGGCAACTATGTCTGGACCCCGGTCATCCTCTACGGCGGCTTCCAGACCGCGGCAACTCAGGTGCAAAGCCCCGTCGCCCTCACCGTCCAGATCTCGAATAACAAACTTTACATCGGAACAAACCGCCGCACCGAGTTGATCCGTATCAGACCCGGTGACGTTTGGGATCTAGTTGTTGGCTATCCCCGTCAAGTGCCGGCCGCTGGCGACCTGAACTCCAAGTATCCCTGCGACACCTGCCCGGTGGCGACGGGAGCAACCGGCGACTTCAAGAGGCCCCTCAGCGGCTTCATGAACTACTTCAACAACACCTTCAATGCCCATTTCTGGCAGATGGGGGATTCTTCGAACGGTCTCTACCTTGGCACGTACGACGAAAGCGTCCAGGTGCAGCAGAGCACCACGATCAACCCGTTCTTCAATGCGATCATGGGCACCGATCTCCTCAACACCCCGGATGACGGCCTGACGTGGAAGCAGCTTCATTACAACGGATTTTATGACGTCGCCAACTTCGGAACCCGGAGTATGGAGCACACGCCCTACGGGTTCTTCCTAGGGACTGCCCGCAACAGCGGCGGCACCCAGATCTGGGTCAATAACTCGGTCCTCGATCTCAACAAGGATCGTGTCGTCGATCAACTGGACGTTAACCTCGTGATGACCGCGGCAGCCGCCAAGACGAAGGTTGCTAAGGGCGATCCACGCGATCTGGACGAGGACGGTGTCATTACCGCTAACGATGCGCGACGCCTCGCCACTATGTGCACTTTTTCCGGCTGCATTAGCCCACCCCGCAACATGGTCCCTGGCGCAGCTCTTGCGTCACCTACCGGATTACTGGCCGCCCCTGGGCCCGTTCCGGTGCCAGCTGGTACGAGGGTCAACCTGACTTGGAATCCCGTTTCCGGAGCAACAAGGTACCATATTTACCGCATGACGCAGAAGACGCTGGGCGACATTCTTAATGATGGCCCGCCCGGACTGACGCTCTCCAGCCTTACCGCGGATATCCCTGGCTATGGCACGATCTCCCTCCAGGACATCAAGAACGGGAAGTTCGATAGCTTCTGTCAGAACAAAGCTAACGAGAACTCCTGGTGTGATTTCCTGCCGGCGGTGAAGGCTTATGGCAACGCCGCTGCCACGCAGACCACACTCGTCGGTTTCCCGTCGGCGCCGCTTCAGATCGCCGTCGTGAACGCGACCAGTTACGGCGAAACCGCCCCTACAACGCTACAGTCTAACTATTGGGTACGGGCGGAAGATGCGAACGGAAATCTCTCCGAGCCCTCGAATATGGTAGGCGCCCCGTCCCTCTGGACCGGCGCACCGCCGCTGCGTTAGTCATCGGCAAGTCCGCGGAACGAGGCCGGGTCCGCCCTTCGGGGCGAACCCGGCCTTTCTCGCTTTCAGAGTTAATTCGGATTCGCTGAGTTCCGGAGCGCCGTCGCAAGTTCGGCGAGCATCGGTCGAATCACCAACCCGGCGGCGTCAAAGCCATGGTCGGTCAACGCGTTCACAACGTCAGGCAATCGACCGCTGTACGCTGGGAACTCCACCATAATTTCGTGCCCAGAGCGATGATGAATCTGAGGATTTACAGGGAAAGAAACGGAAGCCAAGGCTTCCAACAGGTCCTCCAGAAGATGAGGGACCACAAATAATCGAATTGAAACTAATTCGCCTTCAGCGCCGCCCAGAGCCGGCACCGGCGGAACAGGATTCCAGAAAACTCTCATGCGCGATCTCCTTTTTGAGGCGAGCGCACCGGCCCGAAAAACAAAAACCCCGCCGCTAAAAAGCCGCAGGGTTGACGAACAGTTCTTCGTAGACCGACCCGCCTTTAGCACTTTTTTACGTGGTTGCAAGTAGCTGGAACCTCAAGGGAGGCCCTAAATTAATCCACGTCGATCCAGACTAGCATCGCTGGAATCCGCTTGCAAGCGAAGACCGGGTTTGTGTCAACGGTTAATAGAAATGTCTCTTAGATTTACGGCGGCCGAAACGGCCTGCTCAGTGGATCTGACGGTTCTGAAGTTCAAGCAGCATCTTGCCAAACTTCTGGCGCTGCTTTTCGTCAAGGATTTGCTCGATCTTGGCCTTGCCGCTGGCTCTGACTTCGTCCATCTGCGCCTGCAGCGTATCGTAGTACATCACGAAGTCATCAAGAATAGTCTCGATCTCAGCCGCCTGGGAAGACGTGAGTTCCAGTTCCTTCTTCCACTTCTGGAGGGAGATTTCCTTCCCTCCATTCTTCCAATACGGACCCACATGGCTCTTGTCACCGGGATTGGCGGCAATCCGCAAAACCAACGCGCCCGTAATGCAGCCGCACAGATAGACCAGCAAAATAGCGGACAAAACCTTCGGGTTCCGCCAACCTGGTCTGGAGACGTTTATCATCGCCACGGATTGGTCACTCGGAATACGCAGTCAATGTGACAAGAACTTTGTCCCGGTCTTGCTCCGGGTTAACTCCGAAGTCCGGAGACTTCTCATCGGTAGCGAGGATTACCTCGGGCGCGGAATCAAACGAACCTGTGTGCGGCCCTTCGACCGACGCGAGATACCCGCCTAGCAGCAACAGCAACAGCGCCGATGAATACAACAGCCGGCGGGCAAAAGCCGGCTCAAGGAAATCCGCCCAAAACGAAGGGCGAGTGTCGGCCTCGATACGATTCAAAACCCGGCCATAGAAGCCGGCCCGTGGCTCTGGTGTTTCCGCTGCGCGGAGCGAACGAAGCAAATGGGCATGCGCCTCCAATAGCGTCACTTCTTCCCGGCAAGACGGACAGGCAGTCAGGTGCTCCGCCAACTTCTTAAAGTATGGGGAACTCGTCCTGCCACCAAGATAGTCTTCAAGTCCTTCCTGGATCGGTTGGTGCATTTTCTTCCCTCAAATTCATCCAATCCACTCGCAACCACTCGCGGGTCTGTTTATTCTTTCGAATCCGCCCGCTTCTGTGGAGGACCTCACATTCGATACTGCTTCGCCCTTAAGCGGTAAGGGGGCCTGTCCCCCGGGTCAACCGCTGCGCCGCTTTCAAAAGCTTTTGCCGGGCGCGAAAGAGCTTAACCTTTATCGTATTCTCGTTCATCCCTGTCATTTCCGCCAGTTCCTCAACCGAATGCCCCTCAACTTCTTTGAGCATCATGAGATTGCGGTCTTCTTCGGAAACCTTAGCCAGAAGCTTCGTCACTAAATCCCGCTGTGCCAGCGACCGGTCGAACGGAACCTTGTCGCTATGCTGTTCGGAATTTTCCATACGCAGTGAGTCCTCTTCAGAGAAGTCGCTCTCGTAAACCAACTTCCGGACCTTCTTCTTGCGCAGGTAGTCGTAACACTCGTTAACGGTAATTTTGTAGATCCAGGTTAGCAGGGAACTGCGAAAGTCGAAATTGCCAATTGAAAAGTAAATCTTGGCAAACACCTGTTGCGCAATGTCTTCCGCGTCATTGTGGTTGCGCAGGATACCGTAGATGATCGAAAAGACCTTGCTCTGATAGCGTTCGACGATCTCCTTGAACGCCATCTCGTCCTTGGACTGGACGCGCTTGACGAGTTCCGCTTCCTCGCTATTCCGGTAGTCCACTCTGGTCTTTGCCTGGTTGGTCCGTTCCGGAAACCGGGAGCTTGCATCGACGTTTCCCGCCCCAGGAAAGGGAAGCGCGTCTGTCAGGCTGTTCATGACCTTACGGACGCATTCCCGCGCTCTGGGGTTTCACCGGCGTTCCGGGTATTCGATTGAGCCGTAGCGCCTTTTGTCGAATACGGCTTCTCGACAACGCCCGCCGGACAGCCGAGGGACGTAGCCCGTTTCCTGTTCAAGATAACAGATTGAGGGCATCACCGGCCGCTGTCCCGGACCCAGTACCGTCCGGCAGCTGCGATTCCTCACGATATCAACAGGTTACGCGCTATCGAGCGCGGTATAGCCGCCACGCCTCTACGATATCCTTGCCCCGGAATCGGATCGTCCGGTCGTCCAGCACCTCCGCGCCCGTTCGCGATTCCGAATCCAGGCCCAGCGAGTTCCGTGTCGTATACTCGATCTGAAGCGTCACCGGGCCGGCAACTTTGTAAGGCCGGATCGACCCGATTTTCGCCACACTCCGCCGCGCCGCCTCCCGAATCAAGTCCCGCGCCGCCACCGCCGATAGGCTGATGCATGTGTACCGGCCGATCCCTTCCTTCACCACCGCCAGTTCCGCTTGGGGGACGATCTCGTGTAATTCGTTCGCCGCCGCCTGATCCCCGGTCAAAAGGATCACCGGCGTACCAAAGTGTCCCGCCATTGCGGCGATCACGTCGATCTCCCCCACCGCCTTCCCATTCAGCAACATGTTCTGGATACCCAGGGAGCTGTAGCTGTGGGCCATAATTCCGCCCCGCACGTTGGCTTTACTGTGCTGGCCGACATAGGCCACCGCTGAGAATCGGCGTTCCATCAACATGGTGGCGCCCAGTCCGCCCATCAAGAGCTTTGCCTTCGGATGAATCGTCAGCGTAGAGAGCGTCTGGCTGCCGTCGTGGCCATCCCACACCAGGACCTCATCAACACCCCCTGCCAGAAATCCTTCGACAGCGGCGTTAATTTCCCCGGTCAACAACTCCCTCATCTCGGCGTCTTTGGGATCTGTCTGATCCTGCCGGCACACGCCTCCCACACCCTCCGCGTCGGTAATCAAAAACACCGTTCGTTTTTGGCCAGGTGCCGCAAAGCACCCGATCAACAGCAGAGGAAGCAGGAAACGCATATATATGTCCTATCACAGCACCCGCTTGCGGAAGAATAAATCCGTTTACTTAACAGGTTTGGTGAACGCCGAATCCGCAACCGGAACATTGTGCCGAATCGCGGTGAATTTGAAGATCTGCTCGTATTCGTCGCTGTTGACTCGGCGTACGAGAAATGACAACTTCACGCCGTCCACATCGCGGTAATCGCCGTAGGACTCCTGATAGTTGACGATGCCGTCTTCCGCGTTGTTGCGCTGGAAATCACGCCCTGCCAGAAGACCGGTAGCCGTATCGAAATAGAGCTTCTCCACTTCGCCTGAGGGTGTTTTCACCTCCACCATCCAGGCGGCCTTTTCCCGCAGAACGGAATTCCTGGCAGTGGTTGTCACTGGGTACAAGTCTGTGAGATGGGCTGCCCTGTGGAAGTCATACTCCGTGGCGAAGACCGATAACTCCGCGCCGGACATGGCCCTCACGGAGTCAGAATCGCTAAACCAGCCTTGCTTTCCGCCAAAGATCACCGTGGAAACCTCATTCTCCCCGGAAGTCGTGGTGATCGAGTACAGGTTGGGCGCTTTCGCCAGAACCTCTACTTTGGAGACAGAGCCGTCGTCGGAAGTTTCCATCGTTCCTGTCATGGTTCTGGTGGAAATCGCGAGAATCTTCTCCGCCCCGCCCAACGCTTTGACGTAATTGGCGAACAACTCGGCCGCACTCGGGGGCTGCTGTGCCTGAGCGAAACATGCGACGGCCACCAAGGTGATGAGCAGGCGATTCATAGCTCATTGTAGACGCGAAAGACTTCGCCTTCCGCTGCTAAATCTATCGATCACAATCCCGTTTGCGCTATTTCAGTCCGTCACTTTCTCCGTCGTCGCCTCGACAACCTTAATCGCCGCGGCAGTAACGGAGCAGCCCAACTGCTTCGCGGACTCCGGGGTGAGATCCATGAATAGGGTGTTCACCGGACGACCCGTATACGTGAAGACCCGCGTCTCATTCCGGCCTACGCAGTTCAATGTAACCGCAATCGCTTCCACATCGGGATTGCTGCTATCCGCCGCCACCCACAGCCAGGACTGCGGAGGCCCTGGAGCATAGATCGCGACCGCGGGCGGGAGGTGAGCCGTTCCTCCAAATAGCTTCACAATCTTTACTTCGGCCTGCAAAAAGCCGGTAAGCAGGAACACCGCCAGAAATACTTTCTTCATGTTTCGTCTCTTTCCGCCAACTACTCGAGTTTTCGGACGTCGGCCGGGGCCGTGTCCGCCTCCAACCTTTTATCGACAGAGAAACGAATTTCGATTACAGGGCGTTGTCAAGTTCTGGTATCTTCGAGCGGTTCTCCGCGCCGGCGTGGCCAACTTTTTCACAGCGTGCCCATAATCCGGCGCACTTCCGCGATCGCGCTGCTGCGCCCCAGTTCGGCCTGCAAAAGGTCGGCTTCCGTCGCGGCCAGAGCGCCTTCCGCATCCAGAACCACGGAGCGATTCGAGGTTCCCGCTTCCACCTGATCGCCGGCGACGCGTCGTGCCTCGCGCCGCGCCGCCACCGAATCGTTGGCAGCGGCAACCGCAGTCTCCGCCCGCCGCACCTTGCGCACGCTCTTTTCCAAATCGATCTTCACCCGGCTCCGCAGCCGTTTCAAGTTCTCCTCGGCCTGCGCCACCTGCATCTCGCGTTCTCCCACCACCGCGCTCCGTTTGCCGAAATCGAAGATAGACCACTTCATCTGAAATCCGACGGCCGCGTTATTCCGCGATAACAGGGGAACTCCAGTCTGATAGATGTGCTGTGCGAACGCCCCTACCTCGGGAATATATTCAGCGCGGGCGCCCCGTAAACCAGCGTGAGCCTTTTCCAAGGTCTGCTCGGCCGCCTTGATCTCCGGGTTGTCCCTGACGGCAGTCACCACCGCTTCCTCCAAACCCGCAACCGTATCGTCACTGATAGGCCGCGCCAACGCCACTTCGCTCTCCAGCGGCAGGCCCAGCAGGTCATTGAACTCCAGCCGCAGGTCGGCAATCGCGTCTTCCAGCGTTCCTAAGACTTGCCGCGCCTGCGACAACTGCGCCTTCCCTTCCACTTCCCGCAAGCGCAGCGCCGCACCCGCCTCCACGGCATTGCTCGCTTCTCCCAGGCGCTCTTCGCCAGCCTTGATTTGTAGTCGCAGCGCCTCGCCGCGACGTTCCATCGTCAACACCCCGTAGTACAACTCCTTCACCTTTTGGGCCACCTCATTGCCCGCGCGCCGCGCATCCTGACGCGCCCCCGCCGCTTCTGACCGCGCCACATCCACGCCGGCGCGGATGCGAAAGGCATGCGTAATCGGCTGCGAAATTGTGGTGGTGCTGAGCACGAACAGCTGATTCCCCAGCGGGATCGGGATGGTGACGGGCGGGATAGGCCCGGTTGCCGAAAAGACACCTAGCGCTCCGCGCGGAATATCAATTCGCTGGGTCTCCGCGAGCAATGCTGCCGTAGTGTCGTTCGAGACCGTGGGCAGGTACTTCGCCCGCGCGCCCTTTACCCGGTAATCCATCTCGCGCGCCCGTAGGTTCGCCAGTTTGACCACCGAACTCTGCTTCTCTGCCAGCGCCACCGCCTCGTCCAGGGTAATCCGCCGCGGTTGCGCGGGACACGTCCCAGCCACCGCCAGCGCGAGTACGACGGCAGTAACCATTCCTGGTGACACCTTCGCCCGGTGCGTCACCACATACAGGATGGGGATAACCACCAGCGTGAAGAACATCGAGCCGATCAGTCCGAAGGCGATGGCGCTTGCCAGCGGCGACCACAGGCTCGACCCTGAAAGAATCATTGGCGTGACGCCCACCGCTGCCGCCATCGTTGTCAGGAAGATCGGTCGCAGCCGCCGCTCCCCAGCTTCGAGAGCCGCCTCTTCGATGGCTGTGCCCGACTGCACGCGAACATGAATGTAGTCGATGAGGATGATGGCGTTGCGAACGACTACTCCGCCCAGGCTGACAATCCCTAGGAATGCCGTAAAGCCGAAAGCGTTGCGCGTCAGCAGTAGCCCCACCGCGGCGCCCGGCAGCGCCAGTGGAATCGCCGCCATGACGATGAGCGGATCCAGCGCAGAGCGGAATTGAAACAGCAGGATCAAATAGATCACCACCAGGCTAATCAGCAATGCGTGTAACATCTCCTTGAAGGTCTCCTGCTGGTTCTCATACTCGCCGCCGAATGCCAGACTGTATCCCGCCGGCAGCGCCACCCGTCGAATGGCGGGCCCGGCTGCCTGTAGCACTTCGCTCGCCAGGTGTCCGGCTTCGGGGAAAGCCCGCACGGTCAAGGTGCGTACTCCGTTCCGCCGCACAATTCGGCCCGGCTCCCAAGCGGCGTGAAAATCCGCCACGCTGCCCAGCGGCACGCGAGCACCCGTCAACAACGAAGTGACATAGGTATCGGCAACATTGTCGAAGCTCTGTCTACGAGCCGGCGTCAGCCGCAGCACGACATCGATATCGCGGTCGCCTTCCCAATACGTCGTCACCGGCGCGCCTTCAAACGCTCCCGCCAGTTGCCGTGCAATCGAACCGTTGGTCAGCCCCAGCCGGTTGGCAACCTCTTCCCGCACATCCACCTTCAGCCGGTACGCGTCTTCGTGCCAGTCCGTATGAATGTAGGTGGCGCCCGCCGTCCTGTGCAGAACGTCTTCAATGGCCTCGCCCGCGCGTCGCAGGGCGGCCGTATCCTCCCCCGATACACGTACCTCCAATGGCGCCTCCATCACCTGCCCCTGCTGTAGCTCTTTCACTTGCAGTTTGGCCTCCGGCGCGGCCGCGGGAAGCTTCCGGCGCAGGGCCGCCACCAAGCGCGGAGTCTGCTCTGCCGAAGCGGTGCTTACCAGCAACTGCGCGTAATTCGCCGCCGGCAACTGCGGATTCACGTTGTAGTAGAAACGTGGTGCGCTGCTACCGACGAAGCTGGAGTAACCCGTGATTCCCTGTTCGGCTTTCAGCGCGGTTTCTACATTCCGTACCGCCTTGTCGGTCGCTTCCACCTTCGATCCTTCCGGCAGCCAGACGTCGATCACGAACTGGTCGCGCTCGGCCAACGGGAAGAATTGTTGCGGCAGAACCTTCAATATCGCGGCCCCGGCCAGGAAGGCCACCGCACCCCCGAAAATAGCCAGCTTTTTGTGACGCATCGCCCGTACGATCGCCCCGTTGTAGAACTGCTGCATGTAGTCTAGCGGCGAGCGCCGGCGGTGCCGCTCTGCTCCGTCATGATCCGCATGCAAGCCGGTCTTAATGAAGAAACGGCACAGCAGCGGCGTCAACAGCATGGCCACGGCAAAGGAACTGCCCAGCGCGAACGCCACAGCCAGGGGAAGTGCTCTAATGAATTCGCCCACCGCGCCCGATAGCGTGAGCAATGGCAGAAAGGAGCCGATGATGGTCAGCGTCGCCGCCAGTACCGGGACTGCCAGTTCGGTGGCGCTCCGCCACGCCGCTTCCGCCGCCGCTACCCCGCGATCCAGCAACTCCACATAGTTAT
>JBDTMC010000051.1:0-25581 GCA_039934475.1 Bryobacteraceae bacterium
TGACCGCGGTAAACATCGGCGTCCGCACCAGCCGGCGGACCACATGACGCAGCGATCCGATTGAGGAACCCATGTTGAGTCATACGCCCCGGATGCGCCAAAGTTCACATTTTTTCCACGACCCGAACTTTCCCGTACCCTGGTGCGTAATCGACAAGCAAGGAGGGGAACTTGGTCCAAGATCTCCGCTATTGCGTGCGCGCGTTGTCGAAAAGTCCCGGGCTCGTCGCCGCCGCTATCTTATCCCTAGGCCTCGGCATCGGCCTGAACCTCACAGTCTTCGGGATCTTCGAAGCCATGTTTTTTCGCGGCGTCACCGCCGTTAGCCCCGATCGAACATTCCACCTCTGGATCGGCGGCAGCAACCGCGCGTCTTACCCGAACTATCGCGACATCCGCGATGCCAAAGTCGTTCAAGATGTCTTCGCCTACAGCCTTGCTCAGTTCACCATGGGCGAAGGCGAGAAACGGGAGCGCATCTACGCGCAATTGGTGGCCGGCGACTATTTCGAGGCTCTCGGCGCGCAGCCCATGCTCGGCCGCGGCTTCAATGCCCAGGAGAAACAACCCGAGCGCGAAGCTCGCGTCGTCATCCTCTCTTACGGTTATTGGCAGCAGCACTTCAATGGCGATCGCGGCGTGCTGGGACAAACGTTTCGCCTCAACACGCAGCCCTTTCAGATCGTCGGCGTCTTACCAGCGACATACCGATCGATGCACGGCTTCGCCATGGAGCCGCCCTTCTACGTTCCCTATTCCGCCGCCACGGATTCCTCCTATCGCGACCGCACCAGTTCCGGTCTCGAGCTTGCCTTTCGAACGCGCCCCGCGCAGACCGCCGATCAGGCTAAGGCCGCGCTTCTGTCCACAACGAAAGAATTGGAACGCCTCTATCCCAAGGAGAACGGCCGCCTCAGCGAAATCCGCGTCTTCGGAATCGGCCTTGCCGACACGCTTCGCCGGGAGGGAGGCGCACAGAGAGTTGTCGCGTTCTTCGCCCTCCTCGGCGTGCTCACCGCCACCATCTTGTTGATGGCTTGCGCCAACGTCGCCGTAGTCCTCATCGCGCGCGCCGTCAACCGCCGCCGCGAGATCGCCGTTCGCCTCGCCATCGGCGCCGGCCGCCGCCGTGTCATCCAACTGTTCCTCGCCGAAGGTTTGGTTCTCAGCGTGGCCGGCCTAGGCGCGGCTTCGGTCCTCTACACCTGGGCCGTGACGCTGCTGCAGCGCCTCGATCTCCCGATGGAAATTCCTTTTGTCATTCGGCCGGAGCTGAACTGGCGCATGGCGCTCTATGCCGCCTTCATCGCCATCGGCAGTGCTTTGTTCTGCAGCCTCGGGCCAGCGCTCGAAGCCTCGCGTGCCAACGTATCGGCCGGATTGAAGAACGAAACTACCGGCTTCGGTGGCCGCTTATTCTCCTTCCGCAATATCCTCGTCATCGGCCAGGTCGCCGTCTCGCTGCTCCTGCTTGTCACCTCGCTCCTCTTCGTGCGCAGTCTCCGTGACGTTGAGAATGCCGACCCCGGTTTCAATGTCGAAAATCAGCTCCGCGCCACCGTCCAGTTCGACGATCCAAAGGCGGCCGCGGGCCGCGACGTGAATCGGGAGGTCGTCGAACGGCTGCAAAGGGTCCCCGGTGTCCGTTACGCATCCCTGGCTGCGATGTCTCCTCTCTCAGGCATGCAGTGGATCACGAAAGTGAATATCAATAAGGACGCCACGCGGTCCGCCGTGATTCAGGCGAACGGAATAGGCCCCGGCTACTTCGAAACGATGGGTATCCGAATGCTCTCTGGCCGCGCCTTCAGCACAACGGACGTCGCCACCAGCCCGCAAGTGGCGATGGTGAACGATGCGTTCGCCAAACAGTTCCTCGTTGGGCAAAACCCGCTGGGCACGGTTCTCGAGATGGGCAAGAGTCCCACCGAAAAGGAGACATTCCAAATCGTCGGAGTCGTTGAAACCACCAAGCAGCTCTCTCTCGGCGAGGAGCCCACGCCCGTCCTCTTCCGCCCCCTCGCCCAGGAAGACCTGCCGATTCCACCAGGAATCCACGTTCGCACCGAAGGACCCGCCGCGTCCATGGCGGAAACCATTCGCGGGGTGATTCGCGACGTCGCACCCAACGCAACAGTCGATGTGAAGACGATGCAGAACATCGTGGAGTACTCTACGTATCCCAACAAGATCGGTGCGGCGTTGCTCGGCGGTTTGGGCATGCTGGGACTGGTTCTCGCCAGCATCGGTCTCTATGGCGTGCTTGCCTACGCCGTTAGTCGTCGCATTCGCGAGATCGGCGTGCGCATAGCTCTTGGCGCATCGCCGACGCAAGTGCTTCGCGTTGTCCTCGGGCAATCGATGATGCTCGTCGGAATTGGAGTCGCCATCGGACTCGCGCTGTCGCTGGTGGCCACGCGCCCGCTCGCGTCGTTCCTGTCGTCGCGAGTCTCTGTAAGTGATCCCACAACCCTTGCAGCGGTCGCCGGGGTACTTCTCCTTACAGGACTGGCCGCGGCGTTCGTGCCGGCACGCCGTTCGCTTCGAGTCGATCCGATGGCGGCTCTTCGCTATGAGTAATGGCTTCCGGGGCCGGCAGGATAGCCTCAAACACTGTTCCGCCAGGCCCCGAACTCGCCAGCTCCAAACGGCCGCCGTGCGCCTCCGCGATCCAACGCCCAATGGACAGCCCTAACCCTGCCCCTCCGGAACCCCAATTCGCGGAGCGCGACCGTGCTTTGTCCACCCGGTAGAAGCGTTCGAAAATCGATGTCTGCGCTTCCGCCGGTATTCCCGTTCCGCTATCCGCGACGCCAATCCGGTATTGGTCGCCGTCGCGTTTCAGCGTCACGTAAATCCGTGACGCCGCTGGCGTGTGCTTGATGGCGTTATCCAACAACAGCATGAGGAGTTGGCGAATCAGATCCTCATCGCCATCGAAAGGCGATCGGGACATCTCCGCGCAAGTCACGTCCTGTCGCTTCGATGCCCCCAGCAAACGCGCCGCGAGCACCGATTCCGCCACCGTCTCTTCCAGCGCGAACCACCGCCGGTGCAAAGCCGGCGCGCCCGAATCTGTCCTTGCCAGCAGAAACAGGTCGTTCACCACCCGTGTCAGGCGCGCCATCTGTTTCTCAATCATCTCCAGCGCCTCGCGGTATTCCGACGCTGGACGATCCGGCCCGCTGAGGTTCACTTGCGCCGCCGTAAGCGCGATCGAGACCGGCGTCCGCAGTTCGTGCGATGCATCGGCCATGAACTGTCGTTGCCTTTCAAACGAAGCCTGCAAGCGATCCAGTAACCGGTTGAACGTACGCGCCAAACCGCCCAACTCATCGCGCGGATTGGCCACCTCGATTCGCATCGCCAGGTTACTCGATCCAATCCGGTCGGCGGCGTTCGACATCGCCACTACCGGCTGCAAGCTCTTTCGCGCCAATAGGTACCCCACCAAGGCCGCCAGCGCGACCGCAAGCGGCACAAGAACAGAGAGAGTTCGCCGCAGCAAGGCCAGTTCCGCCAACATGCTGTCCATGCGCTCCGCTACCACCACCCGATACGCCCCAGCCACTTCCGGAACGTCCACTTCCCCGGCGGCCACGCGGGAATTGCCCGCGAGCGTGAAATAGCGCTGGCCTTTCACCGCAAACTCGGACGGCGGAGCCAGCCCGTCATAGGACGCCTTCCGCGCCACTTGACGCGATCCCTGATACACGGCAATGCCCTGCCGCGGGAAGCTCCCCTCGTGCATCGATTGCATCACTCCACGGAACGCTTCTTCTCCCGGCCACTGGCCCTTGTGCTCTTCAATCTCATGCCGCAGCGATAGCGAGATGACTTGCATGGCTGAATCCAGTTCCGAATCCAGGCGTGCCAGCGCCGCGCGTTCGAACACCTGGTAAACGCCTGCCGCGAACAGGACCAGCACCAGGGCCAATACGCCCGCGTACCACAACGTCAGCCTCAGCCGTACCGAGTTAAGCATCGCCTGCCTCCGCGTAGCCCAACCGGTAGCCTTCCCCGCGGCGCGTCTGCAACAGCCTTGGGCCGGGCTGCCCCTCCTCCAACTTCTTTCTCAGTCGCTGGATGTAAACCTCGATCACGTTTGAGAACGGATCGTAATTCTCATCCCACACATGCTCTGAGATCTCCGCGCGCCGCACAACTTCGCCCTTCCGGCGCGCCAGATACTCCAGCAGGGCATACTCCTTCGCCGTCAGCTCAATTGCTATGCCGTTGCGCCTCACTGTCCGTGCCCTGGTTTCCAGAATCAGGTCGCCCACCCCCAGGACGTCGCTTTCGAGTTGCGGCCCGCGCCGCAGCAAGGCCCGCACGCGCGCCAGGAGTTCGTTGAAGTCGAATGGCTTTCCAAGATAGTCGTCCGCTCCGTGATCGAGGCCGGAAATACGGTCCGGTACTTGGTCCAGCGCTGTCAACATCAGCACCGGCGTGCTGATCTTCAAGGCGCGCAACGCGTGGCAGACCTCCAGGCCGCTGCGCCCCGGCAGCATCACATCCAGCAGAATCACGTCGTAGTCGCTAACCGATGCCTTGTGAATGGCGCTGTCGCCGTCCCCGGCGATATCCACGGCGTATGTATGCTCCCGCAGGCCTTTCGCCAACATTCGCGCCGCGTCTTCTTCGTCCTCAACCAGCAGAATTCGCACGCTTCAAGTCCTTCGAGAACCAGGGATAGACGACTGGCAACACAAGCAGCGTCAACAACGTCGATGTTACCAAGCCGCCGATAACCACCGTCGCCAGCGGCCGCTGCACTTCCGCGCCCGCAGACGTCGCCATCGCCATCGGGATAAAGCCCAGGCTCGCTACTAGAGCCGTCATCAGAACCGGCCGCAAGCGCGCGCCCGCGCCTTCCATTACCGCGTCCGTGCAACAGAGCCCCGATTGACGCAGCCGGTTGATGTAACTCACCATGACAATCCCGTTCAGCACCGCCACGCCGAACAGCGCGATGAATCCCACTGAGGCGGAGAGGTTCAAGTTCAAGCCGCGCAGCCATAAAGCCGCGATGCCGCCCACAAGCGCAAACGGCACGTTCAGAAGAATCAGCAGCGCCTGGGGTACCGAATCGAAGCTGGCAAACAGCAATCCAAAAATAATCAGAATTGCCGCCGGCAGCACAATCATCAGCCTTTTTGTGGCCCGCTCCTGATTCTCAAACTGTCCGCCCCAATCGATGGAGTAGCCAGGCGGCAGCCGCAGCCCCGAGTTCACTTTAGCCTGCGCCGCCGCCACAAAGCTGCCCAAGTCGCGCCCGCGCACGTTGCACTGCACTACAATCCGGCGCTGCCCGTTCTCCCGCGAAATCACCTCAGGACCCCGCGCGCCTTCTACCCGCGCCACTTGCCCTAACCGCACCCGCTCCCCCGCCGGAGCCGCGATCATCAGCTCGCGCACCGCATCGGGATCGTGCCGGTATCGCTCAGGCAATTTCACCACGATGGCGGAACGGCGCTGTCCTTCGATCATCTCACTCGCCTCGCGCCCGCCGATGGCTGTCTCTATTACTGCGCGCACATCCGATACATTCAAACCGTAGCGCGCCAGTTGGCCGCGATCGATATCAATGCGTAGCTCCGCCACCCCCGAAGCAATTTCCATCTGCGCATCGGCCGCGCCGGGAACAGCCGAGATCAGATGCAGCGCCTGCTCCGCTTTCTGCTCCAGCACCCGCGCGTCCTCGCCGTAGATCTTCAAAGCCACGTCCGCCTTGATACCCGAAACCACTTCATCCAGCCGCATCGCCATCGGCTGCGTGAAGTTATAGGACACTCCTGGAATTGCATTCAAAGCCACCGCCAGTTTGTCCACCAGTTCTTCTTTGGTATGAGCGGACTTCCACTCCTCGCGCGGCTTCAACAGCACGTAAACGTCGCCCTGGTTGATCCCCATCGCCTCCGTTGCCAGGTCTGGACGCCCGATCTTGGTAACTACTCCGGAAACTTCATCGAACTCGCGGATGGTCTGTTCCACCTTGTTGCTGATGGCGATGGATTCGGTCAACGAAATTCCGGGCAGCTTCCGTGTTTCCACTAAGATCGACCCTTCATCCAGGCGCGGCATGAACTCCGTGCCCATGAACGCCAGAGACCCGACGCTCACAATAACCAGCAACAACGCCACCGCTACCGTGACGCCACGATGCCGTACGGCCGTCCCCAGCATGCGCAAGTACCCATGCTGGAGCTTCTCAAACCAGCCCTCCGAATGCTTCTTCATCGCCGTCTTAAAGTGCACGCTCGCCGCTGCCGGAATCAGCGTTAGGGCGAATACAAGGGCTCCGACGAGCGCGGAACACACCGTAATCGCCATGGGCCGGAACATACGTCCCTCCAGACCTTCGAGGAAGAAGATAGGCAAGTACACAGCGATGATGATCGCGACCGCGAAAACGATGGGGCGCGCCACTTCATAAGCCGCCTGCCGGATCTCCTCCACAGGCTTCATCCCGGGTTGCGGCTGCTGCAGGCGGCGCATGGAGTTCTCCATCATCACCACGGCTCCATCCACGATCATTCCGAAATCGATCGCGCCAAGGCTCATCAAATTCGCACTTACCCCGAAAAGCTGCATTCCAATAAACGCCACCAGCATCGACAACGGAATGATCGCCGCCACAATCAAGGCCGCGCGGAAGTTGCCCAGGAATAACAGCAACACCAGAACCACGAGCGCGCCGCCTTCGAGTAAGTTCCGCTTCACCGTCTCGATCGTGCGGTCGATCACAGTCGCCTGGTCGTAGAAGGGCGAGATCTTCACGCCATCCGGCAAGTGAATGCGCGACAGCGCCTGCTTCACGCGCTCAATCACCCGCTTTCCGTTTTCGCCCTTCAGCATGATCACCATGCCGGACACGGTTTCGCCTTTGCCGTCGCGCAGAACGGCCCCCTGGCGCGGCATGGGTCCCACCTTCACGTCAGCCACGTCGCGTATCGTCACCGGCGTTCCGGTTCGCGCTGCCAGCACCACCTGCTCCAGGTCGCTTATGCTGTGCGACCTTCCTAAACCGCGCACCGTGTACTGCTCAGAAGCGTGCTCAATGAAGCCACCGCCGAAGTTGCCGTTGTTCTCCCGCACGCGCTCATAGACATCCCGCAACGTCAACCCGTAAGCCTGCAAACGGTTCGGATCGGCCAGCACCTGGTACTGTCGCGTCTCGCCACCCCAGGTATTGATCTCATTCACGCCAGGCACCACACGCAACTGGTTTTTGATCTGCCACTCCTGCAGCGACTTCAGGTCCATCGCTGAGTAACCCTCGCCCTCTAGCGTGTATTGGTAGACTTCGCCGAAAGCCGTCGCCACCGGGCCCAACGATGGCTCCACTCCTGCGGGCATGCGTGTTCTTACTTCCTGTAAACGCTCATTCACAAGCTGCCGCGCAAAATACGTGTTCACCGAATCGTCAAACACCAGAGTCACAATGGACAGTTCCAGTTTTGAGATCGATCGGATTCCCTGCGTCTTCGGAATGCCCATCAGTGCCGTCTCAATTGGATAGGTCACCAACTGTTCGACATCGGCCGGAGCCATCCCCGGACATTGCACAATCACTACAACCTGATTATTGGTAAGGTCGGGAAAGGCATCCACCGGGATCTGCAACATGCAGTAAATGCCTAGCGCGACGATGCCGAAAACACCAAGCAACACAAACCAGCGATGCTCAAGATGAAAATCGATAATTCGTTCGAGCATCGTTTACTCCTCGGACATCGAAGCCTTCAAAAACTCGGACTTCAAGACAAACGCCCCGCGCGTGGCAACATGATCTCCCGCACGCAAGCCGCGAGTTACTTCAAACGAGCCGTCCAATGACCGCCCCACTTGCACCGGGCGCACTTCAAACCGGTCCGGCGCGGTTTGCACAAACACAACCGTTTCGCCCCGCACGTCCTGCGTCGCTCCTTGAGGCACAAACACCGACGGCTCCGAGCCGCCAATCTCAATCTCAGCCGCGGCGTACATCTCCGGCTTAAGCTTGCCGCCGGGATTCGGCAGGTCGATTCGCACCTTCACTGTTCGCGTTGTCGGATCCAGTGATTCACCCAGCTTTCCAATACGGCCGCGGAAAGCGGTCAGGCCATATGCCTGTACTGTTACCTTCGCCGGCATGCCCGGTTTCAGCCGCGACAGATGATCTTCATTGACTTCCGCAATCGCCCACAAGGACGCCAGGTTGCTCACTACGAACAGGTCATTCGCCGGCGTCACCACCGTTCCCGGAGTTACGCCTCGCGAAAGCACCGTTCCTGAGGCTGGCGAGATAACCGGTATCAGTTCGCCTTCGTCCCCGCCGCTCGTCTCCTCCGACAGCCCCAGGAATTCGGTGAGGTGGTGACGCACCCGCTCCACTTCCACTTGCGCGTTCGACACCATCGTCTGCGCATTCTTCAACTCGGTTTCCGAATGCTCCCACTGCTCCAGCGATCCAGCCTTGAGATCGAATAGCCTCTTCGCCCGATCCCGTGCCCGTACCGAATACGCCTCCTCGGTCCGCGCCCGCGCCAGTTCCATTTGCGCCTTCTGATACAGTGCTCGCGACTCGTGGACATCATGGCTGTGCATCCGCGCCAGCACTGCTCCCTCGCGAACCAAGTCACCCGGATTGGCCAGTACCCTTACGATCCGCCCGTCCGTAATCGCGCCAATCCGCCACGTCTGGTTCTCATCGTTGGTCAGTCGCGCGGTGGCTCGCACTACTTCCGGTAGGGAGCGCACCGGCGCGGCCTCCACCACAACGCCGGCCGATTTTTGCGTGGCCGGATCCATCACAACGGCGTTATTGGCGTCCTTCGCCGGCCTCGCCGCGGCCTCCGCCGCCGGCGTTGCCTCTTTCCGCGAGCATCCGCCGGCACCAAGCGCCAACAGCACAATCACAAATGTCTTCATGGATTCAATCCCACCGCCGCTTCCAGCGCGGCCACACTTTGCCGGTAGTCGGCCAGCATCTTGAAATACAGAACTTGCACTTCGATCCGCGAGCGTTCGGCGTCCAGTAGACGCAGCAGGTCTGTCCCACCCTCTCGATACGCCGCTTGCGCGATCCGCGATGATTCACTCGCCTTGCCCCGCAACCCACCTCCATCGGCAGCCCCGAACACCTGCTGCAACTGCTCTCGCCGCGAGGTTACTTCCGCCGCCGCCGTGCGGATCTCCGCCTTCGCCGCTGCCTCGGCCGAAGCCAATTCCCACTCCATCACACGCACTTCCGAGCCGGCCGCCGCAATCGAGCCCTGGTTCCGGTTCGACAAGGGAAGGTTCACTTGCACACCGCCCACCAGCGTGTTGAATCCCGATGTCCGTTTGTAGCCGACAACGAAGTCCACTTCGGGCTTCGCATTGGCCTGCTCAACCTTCACGTAGGCCCGTGCCCGTTCCACCGCTTGCCGCGCCAGTTTCAAGTCCACCCGGTTTCCACTGGCCGTCCGAAAGTCCGTGTCGATTGCTGTCCCTGTGACTTCGCCCGGCAAATCAGCAAGTTTCACCACTGGATACTCGTTCAATCCCATCTCGCGGAAGAGGGCGATCCGGGTTCGATCCACATCGAGGGCCGCGCTCCGAATCGACACCTCCAGCCGCTCACGCTCCAGTTGCACCTTTAGCAGATCCGCCTCGGCCATCGCACCCAAGCGCACCCGCGCCTCGTGATACTCCACGATCTGCTGGAAGTTCGCCGCGTTCTCCGCGAGTAGTTGATGCACCTTCTCCGCGCCCGCCGCATTCCAGTAAGCCTGCTGCACCCGCAACCCGATCTGGCGCGCCAACACTGCCCGCTCCAACTCCGTTTGCTGCGCTCCGGCGCGCGCCAATTCCATGCGTCGCGCTCTCTTGCCACCCGTCTCCAAAGGCTGCGTCAACAGCGCGAACTGGTCCGTGTCGGTCCCCGGCCGGAAGGCTGGATTTCCGTTCAAGCGCCAGTTCTCGCTCTGCCAGCTGAATCGGGGATTTGGCCGCAAGCCGGCCTGTTGAAGGCGTCCCGCCGCCGCGTCGGAGCGAGCCGAACTGGCGTTGAGAAGCGGATGCGATTTCAGCGCGAGTTCGACCGCTTCCTGCGGCGACAGCAGCGTCTGACCCGTCGCGCAAGCCGCCGTCAAAACCAGGATAGTATGTGCAATCTTGAACACCGAACGCTAGAATAGCGGTCGGCAGTTAAACCGGAGATAAACTCACCGCTAGCGGCGCTGCGAACTGTTTCAAGAGACGTCTTGCGAGCGCTAACAAATCCGGGGCAGTTGTTCGCCAATCGGCAGCGGGATCAATCGCGAGGTACCCAACGCCGTCTTGGCAATCAATCGCCCCGAATTCTCTTTCGTCACTCGCCCGATCAGGCAGGCATCGCGTCCTGCTGGATGGCTGCGCATGCGCGCCAGCATTGCCTCAGCCGCGCCCGCGTCCACAATCGCGACCAGCTTGCCCTCGTTGGCCACCAGCAGCGGATCCAGCCCCAGCATCTCGCAAGCCGACTGCACATCGGGCCGAATCGGCAGCAAACGGTCTTCGATCACGATCCCCACCTTCGACCGGCCCGCGATCTCATTCAACGTCGCCGATAACCCACCGCGCGTGGGATCGCGCATCACCCGCACCGACCCGGGATCTTCCAGAATCAGCGCCGTCAATTCGTGAAGAGGTTGGCAATCGCTCTCAATGACGCAAACCCGATCCTTATCCGCCAGATTCAGCGCAACCTCAATTGCATCCCCACCAGCAGCCGGGGCCGCATCTTCGACGCCGTCGCATCGCTCCTCGACATCTGCCAGGAAGTCACCTTCGAAGGCGAAGCCGCCATCTTACTGGAAGCCGCCGCTCGCGCCTCAAGCGACACCGCCACTTACAAGTTGGAATGGGCCAACAGTAAATGCCTCATCGCTGAAATCCTCGCCGACCGCAAGAAGAACGTTTCCACCGCCACCATAGCCCGGCGTTTCCACGCCGCAGTCGCGAACGCGATGCTCACTGCCTGCCAGTCCGCCCACGAAGTCACCGGGCTCACCGCCGTAGGCCTCACCGGCGGAGTCTTCCAAAACGGCCTTTTGCTGGAGCTCGCCATCCCCCGCCTGGAAGCCGCAGGATTCACCGTTTACACCCACCACGTTGTCCCCGCCAACGATGGGGGACTCGCGCTCGGCCAGGCCGTTATCGCCGGTCTGCGCTGAGGGCCACATCCTTCACCCGGAATTTCACGATTCGCGCGATCAGCTTCACCGGTACGGGCTGCGAGTAGGCAAATCGGATGGTGCTCTTGTTCACTTCGTAATGCGCCAGTTCGTCCTGAAACTCCGTCAGCACGCGCCCCGTGATGGGATACAGCGAGTAGTGCTTCTTCCACGCCGCGAAGTAGATCAGAGGGACGTCTTGCAGCTTGTACGTAGGAATCTTGTAGGAGATCGCTTCCTCGGCCGCCGGAACAGCCTTGCGGATCACGCCGCGCACCAACGCAAGCGTCTCTCGCACGCCCTCCGGTTGCAAGGCAATATACTCATCCACGGATTCGAAGTCTTTAGGCAAACTTGTCTTTGCTCCCTTCCATCCAAGTCGCGAAGGTACTCATCCCCGGATAGACCGCCCGGCACTCCGCCACACTCTTCTCATATGGCAGATACCGCTGATAATACTCAAACATGTCGGCCAGGTCCGCAGCTCCGGGGAATGGCAGCGCGGCAAAGACATCGTGCGGAATCGCCTGATAAGCAATCTTCCGCCCTAACGCCAGCGACATCGTCTCGGCGTACTCATCGCCGGTCAGAAAGTCTCCGGCAACCCCCAAAACACGCCCTAGGAATTCACCCGGACGACCGAACACCGCGGCCACCACTCCGCCCAGGTCCTCAATATTCACCGCAGCCATGGGTGCGCTGCCCTGAGGCATTCCCAAAGCCCACGACCCGTCCTCCTGCAACCGCGGCGGAAAGAACGAGAGGAAATTCTGGTAGTAGAACGCGCAGTGCACAAACGTCGCCGGTACACCCTGCTGCCGCGCATACTCTTCCATGCGCCCCTTGTTGTCGAAGTGCGGTACCTTGATCTGGCCTCCCGTTATTTTCTCGACATACGGCAAGGTGCTAAACACGAAATGCCGGATCCTCGAGGCCGCTACCGCATCCACCAGATTTCGCCCCTGGCGGTATTCCCCGTCGAAGTTTTCCCAGAAGTTAGTAACACCAAAGACGCCGTAGCATCCCTTCATCGCGGCGTTCAGTCGCGCTGGTTGGTCAAAGTCTCCACCCACCACCTCAGCGCCCGCTTCACGCAGCGCGGTAGCCGCGGGAGAGTTCAGTTTCCGCGTCAATACCCGCACGGCAAACTGCCCACCTGCCAACAAGTGCCGTGCTACGCCGCCACCCTGCGCGCCCGTCGCGCCAGTCACTAAGATCACCTGTTTCCCCGTCGCCATTGTGGTCCACCCCTTTCAGGAGAGTATACAGCCCTCTCTAAATCGGAGTTTCTTATCCGATACAATGCCCCTATGCACCGTCGCGCCTTCCTTGCCTCCAGCTTCGCAGCGCTCGCCCCCGCCCAGCCTCTCCCGCTCCCTAAGAGTCTGGGAGTCCACATCAAGCGCCCTCTCGCCATCACCATGTGGGATTTCTCGTGGCTTGAGCGCCGCTGGCCCGGTGCCGGCTACGAAGATATCGGCCTCGCGCTTGATGAACTCAAAGTTCGTGGTTACGACGCCGTCCGTATCGATGCCTACCCGCACCTCATCGAAGCCGGGCCGGACAAGACCTGGGAATTACTACCGCAGTGGAACCAGCAGGATTGGGGCGCGCCTGCTCGCTGCCGCGTCCAGGTACAACCCGCGCTCAACCAATTCATCCGCGCCTGCGCCCAGCGCGGTATCAGCGTCGGTCTCTCCACCTGGTTTCGCCAGGATACCGGCGATACCAGGATGGCCATCCGCACCCCACGCCATCTCGGCATGGCTTGGAAGGCTGCCCTCGACAGCATCGCCTCCGCAGGCCTTCTCAAGCACATCCTTTATGTCGACCTCTGCAACGAATTCCCGCTCGACGTCTGGGCGCCCTTCGCACCCAAAGGCCTGCTGCGCGCCGCACCAGAAGGCGTCCGCTGGATGGCCGAGCCCATCGAACTTCTCCGCGAAACCTATCCTCAGCTCGCCTACACATTCTCCTTTACATCTGAATACGAAACCTGGAAGCAGCAGGACGTCTCCATGCTCGACTTCCTCGAACTGCATCTATGGATGACTCACTTTACCGACTTCTACAAGCAAGTCGGTTATAACTATGAGCGGTTCGATTCCAAGGGTTATGAGAACCTCGCCCTCAAAGGCGAGAAACTCTATCGGGAACGCCCGCCATTCTGGAACCAGAAGCTTCGCGAAGGGGTCCTCTGGGCAGCGGACTGGTCACGCGCCTCCGGCAAGGCCCTCATTACAACCGAATGCTGGTCTGTAGTCGATTACAAGGACTGGCCGCTGCTCAACTGGAACTGGATCAAGGACCTCTGCGAAACGGGAGTCACCACAGCCGCATCCACCGGACGCTGGGCTGCCATCGGCAGCAGCAATTTTTGCGGTCCGCAGTTCCGCGGCATGTGGCGCGATGACGCCTGGCACCGTCGCATGACCGGCGTCATCCACAACGCCCGGCTTAGTTAAGCAAAAGCCTCGCGTAACATCGCGTAGCTCTTAGGAACCGCGGTGTCGGCGTTCTCATTGCCCTCCATCTCGAGCGATACCCAACCGGTGTACCCGGCTTTGCGAAAGATCCCGGCGATCCTCTTGTAATCCAGATCCAACGTGTACCAGACACCCCCGCCGTAGTACGTCTTCGCCTGCACAATCGTGGCAAACGGAATCAACTTCTCAATCTCCGGATACGGTTCAACCGGAAAATTCCCCGTATCGAGGTTGATCCCCAGCCACGGTGACTTCACGGCGTTGTAGATCCGTAGCAGCATCTCCACCCGCGTCGTCAAGCCCCAATGGTTCTCCAATGCCAACGTCACGCCCGCCTTCTCCGCCCATGGCAGACACTGTTCGATGCTCTCCACACACCAGTGAAACGCATCGTCGTTGGTATATCCCGGCAGCGGCGGCTCATCGCCCTTCACCTTCATCAAGTCGTCGAACGATGCCACCGTCTTCCAGCGCCCCGAATTCAACCGCACCACGGGAATGCCAAGGTACGAAGCCATGTCGATGCAATACTTCGTGTGCTCTACGTGGCGCCGGCGTTCTTCAGGATCGGGGCTCACAAAATCCTGGTGCATCGACAGCATCGGCATCGCCATTCCGTTGCGCATCGCCGCCCGTTTCAAACGTGTCAGATAGGGCGCGCTATCGTCGGTCATCTGCCGGTGCAGCAGTTCCACGCCCTCAAAGCCAATGTCGGCGGCCTTGTCGATCACTTTCTCTATCGGGTAGCGGTCGCCTTTAAAATGCCAATAAGAATATGTGGACACAGCCAGGCGAATACGGCGGGCGGACGGCTCTGCCACTGATACGGCCGGTGCGGCCAGCGCTACGGCGGCGCCTTGGAATAACTCACGGCGGGTAGTTGCCATACCGACCAGCCTACTCTCATTCATAATGGATATACACGTGCGAATACTTGACCGGATCCAGGCCGCCATGGCGGCTGGCCACAATACTATTCCGCTCGGCCGCGCTATGGGCTTTCACGCCGTCGAAGTCGACGAGGGCCACGCCGTCATCGAACTCGATACCGAAGACCACCACCTGAACACAATGGGCCGGCTCCACGGAGGAGTGCTCTGTACCATCGCCGACACCGCCATGGGCATCGCCCACGCCTGCGCCCTTCCCGAAGGCGCCACCTCCGCCACCGTCGAGATGAAGATCAACTTCCTGCGGCCCGCCGCGGCTGGCATGAAGCTGCGCGCCGATGGCAAGGTGATCCAGATGGGCCGCGCCATCGGCGTCTGCGAATGTGATATCACCGACGAGAAGGGGAACCTGATCGCTAAATCCACAGGCACCTTCATGTCGATTCCTATCGGCGACGCCAAATTCAAGTCATGACGAACCGCGTCCTACCACTGCTCTGCTTCCTGGCGTGCCCGCTCTCGGCCGCCGAGGTTGACGGGCGAGTGACAGACGCAGTATCGGGCGAAGCCCTGGCCCGCGTGATCGTATCCATTCATGGAGCCACCGCGCGCGCCACCACAGGCCCCGACGGCCGGTTCACACTGCCTGACGTGAAACCGGGTGAGGCCACGCTGGTAGTCTCCCTTGTTGGCTACTTGCCGGCCCGTCAAACGTTCACCGTCAGCGCCGGTGAGACCAAATCCTTCGATATTTCCCTCAGCCCCGCCACCCTGCGTCAATCGGTTTCCGTGGTCGCCGCAGCCGGGCCGTTCGAGCAGGAAGCCGCACTCGCCGCCGGTCTCACGGGCGAGGAACTCAAGAACCTCGCCAGCGTTCTCGCAGACGATCCTCTTCGCGCCGTCCAAACCATGCCCGGAGTCACCTCCAATGACGACTTCAAGAGTGAGTTCGCCATCCGCGGCGCCGGTTTCGAACGCATCGGCCTCTACCTCGATGGCATCCTGCTCCACCAGCCCTTCCACACGGTTCAGAGCGGCTCCAACACTGCTTCACTCACCGCCGTGAGCAGCAACACACTGGGGAGCCTGACCCTCTACTCCGGTCCGCTACCCCCGATGTTCGCCGATCGAACGGCCGGCGCGCTCGATCTCGATACGCGCGACGGCAACCGCAAGCGCATCCACGGCCGCGCCGAGGCCAGCGCGTCTTCCGCCGGTGGCGAAGCCGAAGGCCCAATCGGCAGCGGCGGGAAAGGTTCCTGGCTGGTGTCCGCCCGCAGGAGCTACTTGCAGTACATCATCAGCCGCATCGCTCCCAACAACAACACGCTTGCCTTCGGCTACACCGACGTTCAAGGACGCGCCACCTACGACCTCACACCGCACAACAACGTAACCATCGCCGCTGTGCAAGGCTTCTCCGGTCTCGACCGCAGCGGCGCCAACGTCGGCGTCAATTCCATCTTCTTCAGTGACTACAAGACAACGACCGCTGACTTAGCCTGGCGTTACACACCGTCGGCCTCGTTCCTCATCACCAATCGCTTTGCGTACATCCGCGAGCGGTTTTACGTGGACAACCGAGACCACAATCCACTCGGCGGCGGCGCCTATGGTGAATGGGTTTGGAACGTCGATGCCCGTGCGGTCTGGGCCACGAAACAGCAGTTCCAGTTCGGCTCCAGCGTGCGCCGTCTGCGTGACGATTCCTTCGTGAACGTGTTTCTCTCCACAACGCCGGCTTTAACCGCCATCAACCGCGCGCGCGGGATGGCCCTGCGCTCTGGCGCGTACGCCCAGCAGGCGTGGTCCCTCGCCAAGGGCCGTCTCTCGGGCACCGTCGGCACGCGTTGGGATACCATGAGCACCAATGGCGTCCAAGCCGTATCGCCTTACGCCTCCATCGCGCTGCAAATTCTTGCGCGCACCAAGATCGAGGCCGCCTGGGGGCAAGCGGTGCAATACCCCACCATTCCCCAATTCACTTCGCTTGGCGGCCGCACATCCTTGCTTCCTGAGCGATCCTCCCAAACCCAACTCGTCCTCGAACAACGCCTAGACACGCGCACCCGTCTGCGCTTCCAACTCTACAACCGTCAGGACCGCGACCTGATCTTCCAGCCCTTTGCCGAACCACGACAGACCTTGTCTGGATTCTTTGACATCCATCCCAACGCGCCGTGGCAGAACTCTCAGCGCGGCTATGCGCGCGGAGTGGAAGGCATTCTCCAGCGCCGCACTGCCAACGGCTTCACGGGCTGGGTTTCGTATTCGTACGGAGTAGCGCGCGTCCACGATGGCTTCATTCGCCGTCAATTCTCCGCCGATTGGGACCAGCGCCACTCGGTCAACGTCTACGGTAGTTACCGCCTCCGCCCTACGGTCAACCTCAGCAGCCGCTGGGTCTACGGTAGTGGCATCCCCATCCCCGGTTTCATCCGCTACGATGGCACGGCGTACTACATCACTTTCAACCGCAATCGAACTCGCGTGCCCGACTATCAGCGTCTCGATTTCCGCGTCAACAAAGTGTGGGTGCATGACCACTGGCAACTCAACCTCTTCGCCGAAGTCGCCAACATCCTGAACCGCGACAACCGCCGCTACGAGGCCTTCAACGGTTTCAACCCAACCACCGGCGCGGCTCGCCTTGCCATCACTTCCATGCTCCCCATCCTGCCTACCGCGGGTATCGTCTTTCAGTTCTGATTTCTCGTTGCGTCCACGCCAACGGATCTATACTAATCCGATGGCTAAATTGCTGGGACTCTCTATCGTCATCGTCTTGTTTGTGCCCTCCCTGGTCACCGCCGCCGATACTGCCGACTACTCCGTAGTGATGGCGAAGAAGAACATTGGCCATCTCACCGTAGACACCAAAGGCGACCTCACAACCGTCGACTTCGACGTGAAGAACAATGGCCGCGGTCCCACCATCTCCGAAACCATCCGCACGGGACCTGAGGGAGTGCCTGTCGAGTGGTCAGTAAAAGGACGCACCACGTTCGGCAGCAAAGTGGAGGAGCATTTCAACCAGACCGGCTCCCAGGCGCAATGGACCGACTCTACCGGCCCAGGCACTGCCAAGACGAGTCACCTCATGCCCTACGTAACGCAAAACGGCAGCCCGTGGTCGGAGCAGATTCTGGCGCGCCTGCTGCTGAAAGCGCCGGGCATGAGCATGGCGGTGTTGCCTTCAGGACGCCTGCACCTCGAAAAAGGCGAAACGCTTACAGTGCAGGGGCCAGAAGGTCCTCTCGAGGTAACCCGGTATGACTTGGCCGGCATCGATCTGTCGCCCTCCATCGTGCTGCTGGATGCGAAAGACCAACTCTTCGCTGCGGCGGGATCCGTGCAGGTTCTCATCCGCAAAGGCTATGAAGCAGAGGCGTCGCGCCTGGCGACCCTGGCGGGGGAGTGGGCGGCCCAGCGGTTGACGAAGATGGAGAAAGAGGTGGCGCATCGCTACAAAGGCCCGGTGCGCATCAGGAACGTGAGGATTTTCGATCCGAAGACGTCGATGCTGACCGAACCGGTATCGGTGTTGGTGCAAGGTAAGAAGATCGCAGCGGTAGCGCCTTTGGCTAGCGCGCCGACGCCCGGCGAGGTCACGGTGGACGGCGCCGGCGGCACCCTTATCGCGGGTATGTACGAAATGCACGCTCACCTGCAGCAGGATGGCGCCCTTCTGAATCTGATGGCCGGGATCACCAGCGTACGCGACATGGGGAACGACAACGCAGTTCTGGATAAGCTGATCCAGCGCATCGACGATGGTGAAGTCGGCGGCCCGCACGTGATTCGCTCTGGTTTCATCGAAGGCCAAAGCCCGTTCAGCGCCGGCGGCGGCATATTGGTCGATAGCCAAGAGAAGGCCGTCGATGCCGTGCGCTGGTACGGAGCCCGCGGTTACTGGCAGATCAAGATCTACAACAGCATGAACCCGGCCTGGGTGGCTGCCATGGCGAGAGAGGCTCACCAGTTGGGCATGCGCGTGACCGGACACGTGCCCGCCTTTTCCAGCGCCGACCAGATGCTCGATTCCGGTTACGATGAGCTAACCCATATCAATCAATTCATGCTCGGCTGGGTCATCGGAGCCGACGAAGATACGCGCACACTGTTCCGGCTCACGGCCCTCAAGCGTCTACCGTCCCTCGATCTGAACAGCCCCAAAGTCCAGCGCACCATCGGCATGATGGTTGATGGCCATAAGGCAATCGACCCCACGCTCGCCATACACGAACAACTAACGTCGAACCGTGACGGCCAGGTTCCTCCGGGCGCCGCCGACTACCTGGACCACATGCCTGTAGGCTATCGCCGCAATGCCATGAAGGCCATGACCGACACATCCGCGCCCGGTGACGACCAAGCCTACCGCGGTGCCTTCGAGAAGATACTGGCCACCGTTCGCCTCTTGCATGATCGTGGCGTGTTCATCGTCTTCGGAACAGACTTGGGTGGATCTTTCGCATACCATCGGGAATTAGAACTCTACCAGCGCGTGGGGATGACTCCCCCGGAGATCCTCAAACGCGCCACGTTCGATTCGGCGAAGTATGTCAGCCAGGATCAGCAGTTGGGTTCCATCGAAAAAGGCAAGCTGGCGGACTTCTTCCTCGTCCCCGGCGATCCAACTAAAAATCTCAAGGCAATCAAAACCATCAGCATGGTCGTGAAGGATGGGACATTCTACTTTCCCACTGAGGTCTATCCGAAATTCGGAATCGAACCGTTCACTGGCGTGCCAACGGTCACGCAGCCTTAAGCGTGAGGTAACAAGCGCCCATACGACGGAGATCCGTCAGAGTCCCTTCGAGATCCCAGTCAAGGCGCCCTTTCTTCGGACCGGAGCATTCCTGGGGCGTCTCGACCTACCCGAAAGTCTGGGCTATTCGAAAACTGGGCGCCCTTCAATTCGCTCAAATGGAGCCTGTTACGGATGCCTTGACCGCGTGGTTGGGTATCCGGCGCTAAGACAGATGGTTCGACCAGCCGAGCGCCGTCACCGCGCCGAGTGCCGGGTACTATGATGTTGGCATGCCCTACCGAGCCGCTATTTGTTTGCTCCTGCTTTCCGCCTTCTCAGCGGCCCAGCCTGTCATCGACACGTCGCACTCCCCCCACGCCAATCTGCGTGGCTTCCCTGTAAAATCGGTCACCCTCGAACAGGGCTTCTGGACCCAACGCCGCGCCGTCAACGTCGAGACCAGCATTCCCACCATGCTCCAGTTACTCGAAGAGCACGGGATCGTCGATAACTTCCGCCGTCTCTCCGGCCGTAAATCTGTCGCTCGCAAGGGCCCCCTCTACACCGATTCCGACCTCTATAAATGGCTCGAAGCCGTCGCCTTCGTTCTCCAATCCGAGGAGCGCCCCGAGCTCCGCCGCCAGGCCGCCAACATCATCGACGACATCGTCGCCGCCCAGGAGCCGTCCGGTTACCTCAACACCTACTATCAGGATGAACGCAAGGACCTCCGCTTCACCGAAATGAATCGCGGCCATGAGCTCTACTGCCTCGGCCACCTGCTCCAGGCCGCCATCGCCTGGCAGCGCGCCACCGGCGACCGTAAGCTTCTCGGTGCCGGCATCCGCTTCGTCGATTACCTGGTCGCCAACTTCGGCCCAGACAAGCGTCCGTTGCTCGCCGGCCACCCTGAGATCGAACTCGCTCTTACTGAGCTCTACCGCGTCACCGGCAACAAAAACTACCTCACTCTCGCCGGCTACATTCTCACGGGCGACGGAGAACGCCTCAACCTCACCCCACGCGATCTCACCTACATGTTCAGCGGCAAGCCATTCACCACCCGCACGCACCTCGAAGGTCACGCCGTCCGCGCCATGTACGCCTGCTCCGGAGCCACCGATTACTACATGGAAACCGGAGATCCCACTTACAAGAAGACCCTCGACACTCTGTGGGAAGATATGACCCGCCGCAAAATGTACCTCACCGGCGGAGTCGGTTCGCGTGCCTCCGGCGAAGCCTTCGGAGAACCGTATGAGCTTCCCAACCAGCTCGCCTACACCGAGAGCTGTGCCGCCATCGCCATCGCTTTCTGGAATTGGCGCATGCTGCAAGCCACTGCCGACGCCAGGTACACCGACATCTTCGAACGCGCTCTCTACAACGGCGCCAACTCGGGAGTGTCCATCTCCGGAACCCTCTACTGCTACCGCAATCCGCTGGAAATGACGGGCGACCCATCCGACAAGATCCGCAACCCGTGGTACGACACAACCTGCTGCCCGCCCAACATCCAGCGCATCCTCGCTTCCCTGCCAGGCTATCTGTACGGCGAATCGGACGAGGGTCTTTACGTGCACCTTTACCACGCCAACCAGTTCGATTGGCGCGGCACTAAGGTGACTCAGCGCACAAAATACCCATGGGAAGGCGCCGTCGAAATCACTGTCGATCCGCCCTCGCCCAGAGAGTTCACGCTCTTCGTCCGTGTACCTGACTGGTCCGCCGCCACCACCATCACCGTGGATGGCGAAGCCGTCACCGCTGTTCCGGGGGCCTATGTCCCTATTCGCCGCACGTGGAAAAAGGGAGACACGGTAAAGCTCAATCTCGACATGACCCCGCGCCTCATCGCCGCCAATCCGCGCGTCCGCGACGATGTAGGCAAGGCTGCCGTCATGCGCGGCCCACTCGTCTACTGCATGGAAGGTCTCGACCAGGGAGGCATTGACCTCGCCGACATCGGCCTGTCTTCCTTCAACGATTTCCGTAAGGAATGGCGCCCCAACTTACTCGGCGGAGTCATGGTGCTGAAGCACTTGGGAGCTCAAGCCGTCAAGACAAGCGCCGGCGACGCCCTCTACCACCCGCTGCAAAAACGTGCCACTCGCCGCGCCGACATCGTTCTCATTCCCTATTACACATTCGCCAACCGCGAACCGACACCCATGCAAGTCTGGATTCCGTACGAATAGACGATCTAAGAATTGCGGAAGATATCAGCCGCCTTGAACGTCTAAAGCCGAGGTAACCCAATGCGTCGTTCAATTGGACTCGCTTTACTTCTGACCCTGGCAGCGAATGGCGCTTCAATCAACGGGCGCATTCTCGACGCCGATTCGGGACAACTCATCACCCGCACACTAGAAGTGGAAGCCTGCACTGACCTCTCATGCACAGGCAAAACAAGCGCCGCCGGCGAGTTCTTGGTAAAAGGATTGGTTCCGGCGCTATACCGAATTCAAGTCAAGGAGCCGGGCAACCGCTTCCCAATTGGTGAGCAGATCGTGACTGTCAAACCGGGTAGCGACGCCTCTCCGCTGACTGTGTATGTCCGCCAACGGGGCAGTGTCGCCGGCTTCCTGCGGGACGAGCACCGCAACCCGGTGCCCGGGGCCAAGGTTCATCTGGTCGCGGTGGAGTACTGGTTTGGCAAACTGACTTACTATGCACGAGACCGTGCCATCACCGATGACCATGGCCACTACGGCTTCCCCCAGGTGGACGCCGGAAAATCGTATCTCCTTCTCGTCTTGCCGCCAGAGGTAGAATCCCCACGCACCGCGTTAGCGGCAACTTGGTACCCGCGTGCCCCCGCGACTGACAGTCCCGACAAGTTCACCGTCAAGTCGGCTGAGGACAAACGGATCGATCCGCAGATCACCCAAGCTCCTTCATATTGTGTAGATGGCACGCTGACCATCAAGGGCCGGCCCGGCGAGATCGATTTCGCCATCGCGATCAAGGAGACCAGCGGATTTGTAGCCGCGACCAACACCCTGAACGGCGAGGTCCGAGCCGGCAAGTCAGACCCCGACGGTCGATTCCGTGCTTGCGGACTCTGGCCGGGCGAGTTCCGGCTCATCACCGGAACCAGTCAAACGCTCTTCGGCTCCGCTCTGCTCTCTATCTCAAATAAGGACATCCACGGCATCGCAGTCGATGCCCAGATACCCGTCACCATGACCGGCGAGGTCGACTGGTATCCACGTCCACCCGATTCACCGGGAAAGCAGACCCTCTCGTTCACGCCTGTAAGCCGAGCCTTGACCATGTACGAATCCCCGCATCAGACAGCAATCGACGTGCCCGGCTCGTTCCTCGTTGAGTTGCCTGCGATGACGCAGTACCTGGTGAGTATACACGGCACCCCGGATAACACATACGTGAAAGAGATCCAATGCGGCGGAGCAGCGCTTGCAGGTCGAGTCCTCGACACGGCCCAAGCGGGATGCACAGTGCGCGTCTCTGTGGCGACGGACGCCGGCCAGGTGACACTAGCCGTGGTCGACAAGCAGAGAAAGCCCGTTCCCAACTCCGAGTTCTGCCTGGTGCCCCTCAGTGCCCGCAGCAAACCCGAAATGATGGCGGGAGTTCGCTGCGCACAAACCGACGCTGCCACGGCATCGGGTTCAATGCCCGTGCCGCCGGGACGATACTACGCCGTCGCCCGGCCTCAACCTCAGCCGCTCGATTGGGTCGAAAACCTTTGGAATCGTCTCACCGCAGCCGTGGTGATCGATGTTGCGCCACGACGCTCCACCCACGTTGCTCTGATGCTGGATTCACCGGGCCAATAGGGCGACCACCCAAAAAAAAGAGGCAACCAAAAACATCACGGTTGCCTCGCCTTGGGGTCAGTCAGTCAGTCAGATCTCGGGGTTCGGCTTTGGGGGGTAACCGAGAACCAATGGTCCCGCTATCGACGGCTTTACTAATGCATTCCACCGGCCAAACCGCATATCCTTGATTTCGTGGTGCTTCTGTCAGACAGCACCCAACCCAAACTGAAGCATCCGGATAATTGAATTATCCGATCGGATAATGCGTTGCCCAGAAAACTCGCCATCACCCTCGTCATAGCCGCCGCGCTCTTCTTCCTCGCGCTTCCCCCGGTGGCCGAACAGGTCCTCATGGGCGTTCGGATCAAGCCGCCGTATCATGCCAGTGCGCGCGCCACTGCCATCGCCGAACGCTTCCCCATCGTCGACTGGCACGCCGACACTCTTCTGTGGTCCCGCGATCTCAACCGGCGCGGTTCCCGCGGCCATGTCGATATCCCGCGCCTCATCGAAGGACACGTTGCTATTCAGGCCTTTACCATCGTCACTCGCGTGCCTCTCGGCTTCAACTTCCGCCAAACCCGCGCCGCCGCCCCTGACCTCGTCACCCTCATCGCCGTCGCCAACCTCTGGCCGCGCAATACGTGGACCAGCCTCTCCGAACGCGCCCTCTATCAAGCCGCCAAGCTCCAGCGCGCCGCCGTCGAATCCGCTGGACGCATGACTCTTCTCCGTACCCGTGGCGACCTCACCCAATATTTACAGCGCCGCCGCACCAATCCAGCCCTCACCTCCGGTTTCCTCGGAATCGAAGGAGCGCAGGCGCTCGAAGGCCGCCTCGAGAACCTTGATCGCCTGTTTGACGCGGGCATCCGTATGGTGTCACCATCTCATTTCTTCGACACCAATGTCGGTGGTTCGTCAGCCGGCGAAACCAAAGGCGGACTCACGGACTTCGGCCGCCAGGTCGTCCGCCGCATGGAAGCCAAAGGAATGATAGTCGACGTCGCCCACGCCTCGGAACAAACCATCGACGACGTGCTGGCGATGGCCACCAAGCCCGTGGTCTCCTCGCACACTGGAGTTAAAGCGACCTGTGATAGCCCGCGCAACCTCAGCGACGCACACCTCCGCGGCATTGCCCAAACTGGCGGCGTCGTTGGAATCGCCTATTTCGCTCCCGCCGTCTGTGGCGAAGACGCAGCCGCCATCGCCCGTGCCATCCGTCACGCCGTCTCCATTGCGGGAATCGAACACGTCGCCCTCGGTTCTGACTTTGACGGAGCGATTACAGAACCCTTCGATACCACAGGACTTCCCTTGCTCTTCGATGCGCTTCTAGCCGCGGGGTTGTCCGAAAACGACATTGCGGCTGTGGCAGGAGGGAACGCTCTTCGCGTCCTGGGGCAAACGTTACCGTAACGAAATTTGCACGGCGCCGAGAGGAAATTCTTCCTTGCTCCTACGCATCGCCGACGGCAATTCCAGGGAAGGCGCTTTTTGCCCTAAGTTCACATCGCTCAGAACGTAGCTGCCATCCGCATAGTGGTGGAAGCGCAGGCAGCTACACGCGCTGGCGTACTTATCTACCGCTGCCTGACGGATTTGCGTGGCTGCGTCCGCGCCGTCGGCCCGCAGCATGATGGCCGTCGGAGCGCCCGAAGGCTGCACCGAATACGTCCCAGCGGGCAGGTGAACTCCGTCCACTTCGAACGCAAAAGGAATGGCGACGCGCGACGGCCCTTCGGCGGACAGCTGCCAGCAGGCGACCGTAGCGAAGACGTATAGGATTCGGCGCAACGCAATCATCGGCATTTGGCAATGCACTTTGAATACCACTCACCTATGCGTTTATTCCCAGCGTTTGGATTCTCACTGTGCAAAGTGAATTATCTAATCGGATAACGGTCTAACGGGCGTCGAGTCTCGGGTCGTGCACCGGGTAGCCGCAGGCGAAATGGTAGACCACTTGTCCCTCTGAGGGGTCGATGTCCAGGTACTGATGAACGCGATCGTCATAGAATGCGCCGATACCGGTAGACCGGAACCCCAACGCCTCCGAGGCCAGATAGAAGCGGTGTCCAATCGCGCCGGCCTCGAACAGCGAGTATCGGTACCCGCGGTCGCCAAACAGGCGGAATGCGCGCTGCAGATCGGCAATCATCGAAAACGCCACGCACGCGTTACCCGCCAAATCCTGATTCAGGCTCAGCCCGGCAACTGCCATCCGCTGATCGCCCGCCATCACCAACGCCACAGTGCCCGCTTCCAGATCACAGCGGTAGACCCCCGCTTCCAAACCGCGGACCCTGTGTACCCACGCATACAGGTGTACCAATCTGGCGTCGAAGTCGGAGCCGAACGGACGTCGCGCCGCCGCCAGCAGCGCTTCAAAGTCGTCCCGCCCAATCGACCGATCCCCGCCGACGAAATCTAAAGCCGAGCGCCGCCCCCGAACGGTTTCCCCAAACGGCCGCCCACGGCCAG
>JBDTMC010000052.1:0-25332 GCA_039934475.1 Bryobacteraceae bacterium
GCGACCTATCCGGCTAAGGATTTCAACGCCGAAACGATTAAACTGCTGGACCCGCAACAGATGGTGAACGAGTATGGCCAGGGCGAGATCATTCGGGTAACGGAAACTCCACGCGAGGGTAAGCGTAACGTGTGGAAGACTCCGGATGGCGATTTTGCCGAGAAGTACGAGGTTCTTCCGACTTATTATGTCGTGGAGGCGCGAGGAAAACCGAAGAGCGGGCAACTGGCGCTGACGTTTGACGATGGACCGAGCAGTGACTTCACTCCGGGTATCCTGGACGTTCTGAAGGCGAAGCACGTGCCAGCGACGTTTTTTGTGGTGGGCGCGAATGCAGAGGCCTATCCGGACCTGGTGAAGAGGATCTACGACGAGGGGCACGAGATCGGCAACCATACTTACTCGCACCCCAATATCGCGTTAACTTCGCTGGAGCGAACGAGGCTGGAATTGGACTCGACGCAGCGGCTGATCGAACACGCGACGGGCGCGTCCACAATCCTGTTCCGTCCACCGTATAACGCCGACAGCGAACCGACTACCGCCGCGGAGATCCTGCCGGTGCTGCGCGCCCAGCAGATGGGTTACATCACGATCGGCGAGCGCATTGACCCGCGCGATTGGGCAAAGGACGCAACGGCCGACTCCATCTTCGATGAGGTAGTGGCGGAGAAGGATAACGGCAATATTGTTTTGCTGCATGACGCGGGCGGCAATCGAGAGGCGACGATTCAGGCGCTGCCGCGTATCATCGACTACTTCCGGAAAAAGGGCTATACGTTTGTTCCCGTAAGCGCGATGTTGGGTAAGACGCGGGCTGAAGTGATGCCGCCCCCAGCCGCTTCTGAGAAGCGTTGGGCCGATCTGGAAGGTGAGGCATTCAGTTTCAAGAGCGCCTTTCAGAGCCTGGTGGGTCTGCTATTCCTGGTAGCGATTTGGATGACGGTGGCGCGATCGGTTGTTTTCGGCGTGCTGGCGGTGCTTCAAAAAAGGAAGGCGGCGCGGCGGGTGTTCGATCCCACATACCGGCCGTCGGTAACGGTGGTTTTGGCAGCTTACAACGAAGAGAAGGTGATCCGCCGGACCGTGGAATCGATCTTGTCGAGTGACTACGAAGGTCTGGAAGTGGTGGTGGTGGACGACGGGTCGAAGGACCGCACACTCGAAGTGCTGCGAGAGACCTTTGCCGGGAATCCGCAAGTGAAGATCCTGACGCAGCCGAATGGAGGCAAGTCCTCGGCATTGAATCACGCCATTGGGCACGCAACGCACGAGATTCTGGTAGCAGTGGATGCCGACACGCTGTTCGCGAAGAACACCATTTCGGATTTAGTACGGCACTTCCACGACACTAACGTTGGCGCGGTTTCCGGGAATGCCAAAGTGGGCAACCGGCAGCGATGGATTACTAAGTTTCAGTCGATTGAGTATGTCTACGGATTCAACCTGGACCGGCGTGCGCTGGACCTGGTGAACGCAATCACGGTGGTGCCGGGCGCGGTGGGCGCGTGGAGAAAATCGTTGATCATCGGGCTGGGCGGCTTTGGCCATGAGACTTTGGCGGAAGACACGGACCTGACGCTCGCCATCCGGCGGCTGGGGTATGAGATCCGGTATGAAGAGAAAGCCATCGCTTACACGGAAGCGCCGGAGGATGTGCGCAGTTTAGCGAAGCAACGGTTCCGCTGGGCTTATGGAACGCTGCAAGCGGCGTGGAAGCATCGCGACGCTACGTTTAACCCGAAGTATGGCTCGCTTGGGATGGTGGCGTTGCCCAGTATCTGGATCTTCCAGGTGGCGTTGGCGGCTCTGTCTCCGTTTGCGGACGTGGCGATGATGATCACTCTGTTTTCGGGCGCGTGGCAGATTGTGCTGGGTTACTATTTTGCGTTCTTCTTCGTGGAACTGCTAGCGGGCTTCCTGGCTTACTGGTTGGAGGGCGATCGGCCTACCGACTTGTTGTTGCTGTTTCCGCAGCGGCTCTTCTACCGGCAGTTGATGCACTATGTGCTGTTGAAGTCGATTACATACGCCATTCGCGGGCAGGTGGTGGGATGGGGAAAGCTGGAGCGGCGGGCGACGGTTCCAGGAGCATAATGAAGCCGCGCGGACCCGTTGTCTTGATGGGCACCCTTGACACCAAGGGCGAGGAGATCCGCTTCCTTAAAGAGCATCTGACTGCCGTCGGGATAGAAGTACTGGTTGTGGATGTGGGTGTGCTCGGCGCGCCGGCGTTTGCGCCAGATGTTTCGCGCGAGCAGATTCTGGCGTGCACAGGGGAGCGTCTGGCAGACGGAGATCGAGGCAAATCGATCGCCGCGATGGAACGCGGGTTGGCCGCATGGTGCCGGACGCATGGCGACAGGATCGCCGGGATGTTGGCCGTTGGCGGGTCTGCTGGCACCAGCATTGCGACAGCCGGCATGCGCGAGGTAAGGATTGGCGTGCCGAAGCTGATGGTTTCGACGATGGCTTCGGGAAACACGCGGCCGTATGTGGGTACGTCCGACATCGCGATGTTGTACCCGGTGGGTGATTTCACTGGCCTCAACCGGCTGACGCGAAGCATCCTGGTGACGGCCGCCAACGCGATGGCCGGGATGTGCAGTTTCCCGTTGGACGAAGTGGGAAACGCGCCGGAACGACCGGTGCTGGCGGCGACTATGTTTGGCGTCACCACTCCGTGCGTGAATCGCGTGCGCGAGTTACTGGAAGCGAAAGGTTTTGAGATTCTGGTCTTCCATGCCACCGGCAGTGGGGGAGAAGCCATGGAGCGATTGGTGCGGGATGGGTTCATCGAAGGCGTACTCGATGTGACGACTACCGAACTGGCCGATGAACTGGTGGGCGGGGTGCTTACGGCGGGTCCGCGGCGACTGGAAGCAGCGGGAGAGCGCGGAGTGCCGCAAGTGATTTCAGTAGGCGCGATGGACATGGTGAACTTCGGCCCTCCGGATACCATCCCCTCGGAGTTTCGCGGGCGGTTGTTTTACCAGCACAATTCGGCGGTGACTTTGATGCGAACCACTGCCCGGGAGAACGCGGAATTGGGGCGGATCATCGCTACGAAGGCCAATGGCGCGCGCGGGCCGGTTAGCATTGTGCTGCCGTTGCGGGGTGTTTCGGCAATTGACGCCGCCGGCCAGCCTTTCTTTGATGCGGAGGCGGACGGCGCATTGTTTGACGCAATTCGCCGGCACGCGAAGGTGAAGGTGATGGAATTGGACGCTCACATTAACGATGCCGAGTTTGCCGCCGCCGTGGCGGAAGAGTTTCTTTCTCTGCGAGGTGCGCATGTCAACGCGTGAGCAGTGTCTGGCGAAGTTGAGAGAGACGGTGCGACAGGGAAGCCCGCTGCTAGGCGTGGGAGCAGGCACAGGCATCTCCGCGAAGTTCGCCGAAGCGGGCGGCGCCGATTTGATCATCATCTACAACTCGGGAAGGTACCGCATGGCGGGACGCGGATCGCTGGCCGGACTTCTGCCGTACGGAGATGCGAATCAGATTGTTGTGGAGATGGCGGCGGAGGTGCTGCCGGTGGTGCGCCAGACGCCAGTGCTGGCCGGGGTTTGTGGCACTGACCCGTTCCGGCGGATGGACGTTTTCCTAACGCAACTGCAACAACTGGGCTTTTCGGGAGTACAGAACTTTCCCACCGTTGGGTTGTTTGACGGCGTGTTCCGGCAGAATCTGGAAGAGACAGGGATGGGGTTCGGCCTGGAAGTGGAGATGGTGAGGGTGGCGCGGCGGATGGAGTTACTAACTTGTCCCTATGTGTTTAACGTGGCTGAGGCGCGCCTGATGGCGGAGGCGGGCGCCGATGTATTGGTGGCCCACATGGGCTTGACGACCAGCGGGACCATTGGGGCGAGAACGGCGCTCACTTTGGAAGAAGCCGCGCAACGGGTGCAGGAGATTCGGGACGCCGGCGCGGCTGTGAATCCGGAGGTGCTGGTGATCTGCCACGGCGGGCCGATTGCGGAGCCGGCCGATGCGAGTTTCATTTTGAAGAACACGCGCGGCGTGCACGGATTTTTTGGCGCGTCGAGCATTGAGCGGCTGGCGGTGGAGCGCGCCATCACGGAACAGACTCGCGCGTTCAAGCAGATCGGTTAGGGGAGACAGCAAATGAAGACCTATGTGGAACCGAAGGATGTGGAGACGCAGGTGTTCGACTGGGGCCGGATCAACTGGCTGAGCGAGCCGCGTGTGACGGGCGCGAAGCAGTTGGCCGCCGGTGTGGTGACACTGGAGCCAGGGCAAGGCCACGCGCGGCACAATCATCCGGGGGTGGAGGAGATCCTCTACGTGCTGGAGGGCGAGGGCGTGCAGATGATCGACTTCGTCGCCGAAGAACGACGGGCTGTGGGCGCGGGCACGATGATCCACATACCCGCTGACATCTTTCATTCCACCGTCAATACCGGCATGGGACCGATGAAGCTGCTAGCGGTTTATTCGCCACCGGGCCCGGAGGCATTCCTGCGCTCACTGCCGGAGTGCCGGATTGAGCCGCCGACGGAGGGTTAGTCGCGGCGGTAGACTTTGCCACCCTTCATGACGAAATTGACGTGCTCAGTAGCGCGGATGGAGTCGAGGGGATTGCCTGGAACGGCGACGATATCCGCCAGTTTACCGACCGCCAGTTCCCCGCGATCAGTGACACCAAGTAACTCGGCAGCGTTGATGGTTCCGGCGCGCAAGGCCTCCAAAGGCGAGAGGCCACGGTCGGCCAGAGCGCCGAACTCCTTGGCGTTCTCGCCCCAGGGAACGAGGGGCGCATCGGTATCCAACGCGATTTTTACCCCGGCGAGCGCGGCTTTGCGGAGATTGGCGCGAGCGAGCGGTAGGACGTAGTCCGCCTTCTGACGTACAACCGGCGGCAGGGCGGCAAGGTCGATAGTGTCCGTGAGAGCGGTTGTGGGTACGAGGTAAGTCCCGCGTTCCTTCATCAAGCGGATCGCTTCCTCATTAAGCAAGGACCCGTGTTCGATGGACGCCACACCGGCCTTGATGGCGGCGATGATCCCCTCCGAGCCGTGGGCGTGCGCCGCCACTTTAATTCCATGGCGGCCGGCCTCGTCCACCACGGCCTTCATCTCGGCGTCGGTCAGTTGCTGGGCGCCGAGCGACTCCTCGGTGGAGGTTACACCCGCGGTAGCCGCGATTTTGATGACCTTCGCCCCGTGCTTGATTTGAAAACGGGTGGCTTTCACTACTTCGTCGATACCGTCGGCAACACCATACTCCGGAGTGAGGGTGAAGAGGCCAGTGGCGATCTTGGTGTGCATCTCCGGATCGATGTGTCCCCCGGTGATGGAGATGGGATGGCCGGCGGCAACGATGCGCGGCGCATCGATCCAGCCGGCATCGCTGGCACGGGCCATGGAAACAGCCATCAACTCTTTGATGAGGTGCATCTGGCCGAGATCGCGGACGGTGGTGAAGCCGGCGAGCAGCATCTTGCGCGCGTTGACGGAGGAGCGAAGGACGGCATCGGCCGCGGTTTCACCGACCAGGTCGGCGCGGTAGTGGGCGGCATCCTGCAACAGGATATGGACGTGCATATCCATAAATCCAGGCATGAGTGTGGTGTCGCCCAGATCGATGACGGCCGCGCCAGGGGGTAGGGACGGGGGATTCACGGCGGCGATGACACCGCCCGAAATCAAGATGGCCGCGGGCGAAACGATACGGCCGGATCTGACGTCGAGCATACGCTGTGCGCGCACGACGGTAGACTGGGCCAGCGCGGCGGAGACGCATACGAGGGTGGCAAGCAAGAGTCGCGGATATGGGTGCACGGTGGTGTGGCTATTCTGTGAGGCGTTTCTCGACGAGTGCGGCTACGGCTTCACCGGGTCCGCCTTCGGAACGCAATCCGGAGACGACAATGGCGCGGTCGGCGTCGTTTCGGTTCTGGCTCATCTTCCATTTGCCTTCCATCCGCGCGATGGGGATTTCGATGCCGACAATCCCTTTGGCCTGACCGGCGACGTACTCTTCCGGGGCGTCGCCGACGGACCATGGTTGCGGGCGGCGCTGCTCCTGGGAATTCGTAAGGTCCTCAATCTGCCGGCGGATCCACGCGATGTCGTCCATTACGCGCGGTAGGCCCCATACATGCACGGTGGCGTAGTTCCAGGTGGGAACTACTTTTCCCGTTTCGTGTTTGGTGGCATACCAGTTGGGGGTGATGTAGCTCTGCGGGCCTTGGAATACGACGAGGCATTCGGTGACGCCGGCCAATTCCTTCCAATGCGGATTGCCGCGGGCCACGTGCGCGCGCAGCGTTCCCCATTGCCCTTCGCCGGCGTAGAGGACAAACGGCACCGGGTTGGCGAGCAGCCCGCCCGGGCCCGCACTGATGAGGAGGCCCAACGGATGAGAACGGATGAGTTCGTGGTTCACCTCAACGCGCTCTTCGCGAAAGTGGGGCGGCAAATACATTGGTAGAGACAATGGTAACGAAACTTCGACGGAACAACGGCAGCGGCAGTGTCGTCTATCAGCCCATGAGACTGATCTCCTGCGCGACACTACTGTTTGTGCTGGGCACCGCATTGTTTGCGGCCGGCACTGGCGTTTCGGGAACCTGGGCTTGGACGGCGACCCCAGACGGGGGCGACACAATCGAAGGCACTCTGGAACTAAAGGATGCGGACGGCGCTCTCTCTGGAGTCCTGGTCACTCACGAAGGCGACCGCATCACGTTGGTGAATCCGAAACTGGAGAGCGATCAGTTTACTTTCACGGTGACCGTGGGCGATAACACTTTCGACGTGGGAGTTACTGTAGCGGGCGATAAGTTTAAGGGCAAGTTTAAGGGCCAGGGTGACGCGGGCGGCGGTTCGATTGAAGGCAGCAGGAAAGCTGGAGCATAGCTCCCGATATACCTTTGTATTAGCTTGTGTTAAGAGACGCTCCCTCGCGGTCGCGGCTCGGTGAGTCTCTGATTCCCATTTAGGAAGCTAGAGTTATGGGGCGATCATGGGGCCATAGACGACGGCATGAACCTTGCCGTCGGTGTTGCGCCTGCCGGGACCGGTACGCCAGACTATCAGCCTTCCGTCTACTTCCAGAAGTAGGACAACTTCGGCGTCAGGGGTCATATTGAACGGGGTGCTATCCCCACATGGAAGCGCACCTGGCAGCAGGACGGTGTAGGTGTGCGCTGTGTTCTGGTGAACTACCTGGCAGTAGGAGTACATGCCGTTGACGGCCGGCCGGAAGGTCAGTAAGAGTTGCAGGTCCCCGAAGTGCTGATCGCCTTCAGCATCCCAGGAGACCAACCATTGGGTGTTAGCGGTGGCGTAGACCTTCGTGCCGGTCTGGGGTAAGGCGAACGCAAGAATCGAGAGAGCGGAAAGCAGGATGAAATATTTCATTGATTCTTAATTTCAGCGGCTGCGAGTCATTGGCCCGGAAGCGCGCTCCAACACCTGACTAATGCGTAAAGCTCTCCGAGAATGTGACATGGAAGAACAACAATAGCGTCTGAGGGGAGGATCAGACTTTCTTACGCCGCGGGCTTTCGTGCGCGGAAGGCGAATGAACCGGGGCTAAGCGAGATGGCGACTTCCTCGAAACCGGCTGCGCGGAGCCGGTTTGGAAACGCATTAGGGTCGGACACCACCATTGTGTCGCCGAGGTGAAGCAGCCGGAAGAGAAGGCTGGTGCGACTGTCTGAGCCGACTAGCCATGCGCCGGGACGGATTACGCGGCACGCTTCTTGGAGAAGCTTGTCCTGCAGCTGCGGGGACGGCACGTGGTGCAGCATGGTGAAGCTGGCCGCGCCAGAGAATGCATTGTCGGGAAATGGCATTGCCGTGGCGTCGCCGTGTTGGACGGTAACGTTCTGGCTCCCCAATCTGGCCTTGAGGGCCGCGGCCAGATCGGGGTCGATTTCCAGGCATGTGAGTTGCGTACAGCGGGTGCGCAGAACCTCAGTGGTTAGGCCGGGACCGGGGCCGATTTCCAAGGGGTTGGCGCCAAGATCGAGGCCTTCGAGGGCCCACGGGAGCAAGTCCTGGCGCACTTTTTCCCTCCACCAGTCGGACTTGCATAGGCGGTTGTGGATCCAGTTCACAGGCCTTAGGCACCCACTGCGGCGGCGCGGTCGGGATCGATGATGCCGCGCATTCCGGCGGAGATGACTTCCTGGGCGCGTAGGCCGTCGCGGTGGGTGGACGGGAATGGCGAGCCGGTGCGGCAGCAATCGAGGAACGCGGCGACCTCCGCTTTATACGCGGGACCGAAGCGATCGATGAACTCCGCCAGCGGCTTGCCGTAGTCGCGCATGGGGAAGTTCTTGCGGGAGATCGGTTCCGCCGCGCCGCGCTTTCCGTAGACTTCGACGGTGATGTCGAAGAATTTCTGATCGAAGTGACCGACGTGGATCTGGCCTTTCTCGCCGAAGATGATGGATTCCACGCGGTATCCGGAGACGTGATTGCGGCTCACCTGAACTTGCGCCACCAGTTCGTCCGGGAACCACAGATACAGGAGCGCGTCGTCGAAGTCTTCCTCAGACGTGGTGTGTTTGTGGCTGTAGATGCGCGAGCCGATGACGGCGGCTCGGGTGGGCATCTGGCCCGTGAGCCATAGGACTTCGTCGACGTTGTGGACGGACATATCGGGAAGGATGCCTCCACTGACGTACCCGTTGGGCGCCGGGTTGGAGTCTTCGAGCGAGGTGTAGATTTTGAACACCCTGCCCACGGTGCCAGCTTCCATCAACTGCTTGGCGTATTGCAGAGGGGCATCGAAACGGCGCTGGAAGGCAAGCATGAGGGCGTTGGGATAGTCGCGATCGAGTTCAGCGGCGAATTCGCGATCGCCTTGCAGGGTGCCGGTGAGCGGCTTTTCGAGGAGCACGCGTTGTCCGGCGCGGATGAGCGCGGTGGCGCATTCGCGGTGGTCCGGCGTGGGGGTGACGATGACGGTGGCATCGGCCACACGCGCGGCCGCCAGTTCCTGCACAGTGGCGAAGATGGCCACGTCGAGGCCGTTTTCCTTCGCAAACGCGTGGGCGCGGCTGAGATCCGCGTCTACCAGGGCCGCGATAGTGCAGGCACCTTCCTGAGCGAGTTCATGGACGTGAAGAGCATGGATCATTCCCATGCGACCGAGGCCGGCGACGGCGACTTTTAGGTTTTCTGACATTGGTTTTCCGCCATTCACTGTAACGCATCGAGGGCTAATCCCACGAGTCAGGTGAGAGCCGCTATGCTGGGAGATGTCCGTTAAAGCTAATGTCCGATTTGTTTCAGAACATCGCCATCCATGTGCCGGATAGGCGATTTGAGAGCTGGGCGCAGTTTCTCAACGATACTCCGGAGTATTCCATCGGCCTGGAGGTCATCGACGGACCGCCGGGCCACATTCAGCGGCACGTCCACTTCGACCATCACGACGGGGTAGTGCGCGAGGCTACCATGAGCGCTGCGCTGCAGGCGTACATCGCGGTGCGGCAGGGCCGGTTGATGGAAAAGTGGCTTAGGAAGACCAAGAACCGTCCAATCGACGTGTGGGTTTGGAACGCCGATCAGGACGTCTGCCTGGCGGCTTTCGTTCTGGAGTATCACGAATTGCTGGAGCGCGCCGAAGGCACTCCACTGCTGCGATGGATTGTGCAGTACAACAACAAGATCGACGTCTGTGGCGGACTGTATCCCTTTAGCCTGGATGAGCTGGTGAAAAACCACTTTACGTGGGTCTTTGAACCGTATCAAGAGCAGCGGCGGCGCGGACGCGTGCAGGGTGACGCGGACCTGGTACGGAAGACGATACGCGAAGTGTGCGACCGGTTACACGCCTTGATTGAGGGACGAGCCGGCACAGCCGCGATCACGGCCTGCCCGGAGATACTCTACCGGTCGCCGTACAACTACGTGATTGCCGACGAAAAGGGCGATCCGGCGGCGCGGCTGGTGCTGGCCGCGGACGGGCACACCAACCTGATCAGCCTCATTTGCACGCGAAACACGGGTCGTTACAACTACAGCATCATTCGCGGGTCGCCCTACGACGACGAAGCATTTCAGGTGCTGCGGCTGGTGGAGGCTTTCCAGGAAGCCGAAGATACGCCCGGGACGCGCATATGGGGCGGGTCGAATCTGGCCGCGGGTTCAGATAGCGAATTGGGCAGCAGTCTGCACTGGACTAAGATCCGCGAAATCGCCGATCGCATAGTCGGCGAGGACTACCGTCGTGCGAACGCGCCGGACGCGCCTTGAGTTGGGCCTCTATCTATTTGACTCACTCTGCATTCGGGCAGACGTCGGCCTGAGTGCGAAGGTTGTGCTTGTGGACCCTGATAAGCAGTGGCGCATTGACACGGGTTGGTATTTAAAGGGCGCAACCCTGCGGAAGCAGCGTTGGACGGCCAGAAGCGACGATTGGGACCACGACCATTGCTCCTGTTGCTGGGCGAAGTTCGCCGAATGGCACAGCCCCGAAATTCTGGACGAGGGCTACACGACCACGGACCGGCATGAACACGGGGCGGGCTACCATTGGGTCTGCGCAACATGCTTCATTGATTTGAAAATCGATATGCAATGGCAGCTTGAGCCTTGCGGTGAGGGAACTAGATAAATGCCACGATTTGGGGCCGGCGCGGCGGCGGGGTCGGGGTTAGACCGGAGCGCCGACGCTGGCGGATTCGCGCTATTGCCTCGTCCAATCCGGCACGATGATGAACGGAAGATCGAGTTTTCTCGCCGCAAGATTGACTGAATTGAGGTCGCCGTCCATGAGGGACTTGAAGGAGGAATCGAGCTTCTTCAACTCGGCCTTCTGGTCGGCGTACACCTCACGCATGCCTTGCGTGGGGGCGCCCCAGCCGTCGAGCAAACCGTCGTAGAGGTAGGCGATTCGCGAGTAGAGCTTGGCGCCGCCTTGAAACGCGAGGATGTCGTAAACCACTTCGGCGGAAGGGTTGTGAAATTCGGCCTCCAGATGGTCTACCTTTTCGATCAAGGCAGCCGATTGCCTGCTCAGGTCAGCCGCTTTGGGGTTGTCCTTCAGCAATTCGTTGCGCGCCGCCAACTGCGTCTTCACGGAACGAAGTTGATTCACCATGTGGGTGATCCGGGAGAGGGCGTCGCGACCATCTAATGCGAGTTTGAGTTGCTCCTGACAGGCGGCAGCCGTTGCTTTGTCGCGGGGATCAGCGGCCACTTGGATGGGGGTGGCGTAAGTCTTGCCATCAACGGTAAGGCGCGCGGTATAAGTACCAGGAAGAACGCGTGGGCCTTTATCAGGGTCGCCCGAATCCACCTTGGCGTTGCGAATCAACTCCGCCCCCTTGTAGCGCAGGTCCCAGACTCCAATGTTGATGCCGGCTTCGTTCTTCAACGCGGCTTTCTTGGCTGCTTCGATTTGTGCTTCGATGTTGTCGGACAGTCCAACGGGCGTTTCGGGGGTGCTGCTCAAGGTACGAATCACCGCGCCAGAGGCATCGAGAATCTCTATCTTGATCTCGCCCTTCGAGGGTTCCTTCAACAGGTAGTGGAGTTCCGCACCGTTGGAAGGGTTGTCGCCGGAGAAGCGATCACGCACGCGGCCCGCCCGGTTCCATGCGATCGTAGCGGATGCAGGGAAGAGATAGGCAGGCGCGGCACTGACTTCCGAGGTCATTCCGCGGACGGGTCCGAGATGATCGAGGATCCAGAGCGACCGGCCCATCGTCGCCAGCACTAGAGCGTCGTCCTTCACGATCAGATCGGAAACGGCAACCGTCGGCAGGTTCAGGCGCAGAGAACGCCAGGTCTTGCCTCCATCGTTCGAATACGCCGCGCCGCGCTCCGTTCCGAGGTACAACAGGCTCTTCGCGGTGGGGTCTTCGCGCACGCTATGGAGGTAGACATCCTGGGGCAGCGTGGCGTCAAGACGCGTCCACGAGTCGCCGTAATCGGTGGTCTTGTACAAGTAGGGATGCGAGTCGTCCATGCGATGGTTGTCCACCACAACGTAGGCCGTGCCGGCGTCGAAGTGCGATGGTTCAATGATGCTTACGGTGCCCCACGCAGGCATGCCGGGCATGGCGGCCGTCACGTTCTTCCACGTCTTGCCCGCATCGCGCGTGACGTGGACCAGACCGTCGTCACTGCCGGCCCAGAGGAGACCCTTTTGCACCGGCGATTCGGCGATGGCGAAGATGGTGCAATAGACCTCCACGCCAGTGTTGTCGCCGGTGATCGGCCCGCCGGCCCACTTCTGTTTTGATTTGTCGTTGCGCGTGAGGTCGCCGCTGATTGCCTGCCAGGTCTGGCCACCGTCATTGGTGCGAAAGAGGACGTTGCCGCCGTGGTAGATCACTTTCGGATCATGAGGTGAGGCGGCGATGGGCGCGGTCCATTGGAAGCGGTATTTGAGATCCTCGGCTCCGTGGCCGGAGGGGTTCTCTGGATAGGCGCCGACATTGCGCGCGGCGCCGGTGCGGTGGTCATAGAAGCTGATAATGCCGCCGTATTCACCGGCGTAGACAATATTCGGATCGGCCGGGTCGGAGACGACGTGTCCGGCTTCACCACCTCCTACTCCATGCCATTCTGTATTGTTGATGCCGGCCGCCGAGAGACTGTCGCTGGGGCCTTGTGCTGTTCCGATGTCCTGCATCGCTCCGGCAACGTGGTAGGGCACTCGATTATCCGCCGATACGTGATAGAACTGGGCGATGGGGAGGGCGGGCTGGAACCAGGTTTCGCCGCCATCGGTGGAGACTTCCACGCCGCCGTCATTGGCGTCGATCATCCGCTTGGGATTCTTCGGATCAAACCAGACGTCGTGATGATCGCCGTGAGCGAAGCGTCCGGTGGACGGCATGTACTGCAGGGTCTTGCCGCCGTCGATGGTACGCAGCATCGGCACTTGCGGGAACCAGACCTCGTTGGGATTCGCCGGATTCACGGTAAGCGTTGAGTAGTACCAGGCGCGCTGGCGAATGGCGCGGTCCTTCGAAACGCGGGTCCACTTCTCACCACCATCGTCGCTGCGGAAGAGGCCGCCTTCTGCCGCTTCGATCAATGCGTACACACGACGCGGATCCGATGGGGCGACAGCGACTCCCACCTTGCCCCAGATGCCGTCCGGCAGACCCTTGTCTTTGATCTGCGTCCACGTATCGCCGCCATCGCGCGATGTGTACAGGCCGCTGCCGGGTCCGCCGCTCTGCATGTCCCAGGGATAGCGGCGCGCCTGCCACAGCCCGGCAAAGAGGATCTTCGGGTTCGATGGATCGATGGCAACGTCGGACGCGCCAGTGTTCTCGTCTCTTTTCAGCACCTGCTCCCACGTCTTGCCGCCATCTTTCGTGCGGTACACGCCGCGTTCCGCGTTGGGGCCGAACGCATGGCCCAGCACCGCGGCAAAGGCAACGTCGGGATTCGCCGGATGGACGACGATGGTGCCGATCTGCCCTTCCTGTTTCCAGACGCGAATCCAATTCTTGCCCGCGTCCACGGTCTTGTAAATGCCATTGCCGGCGGCGGCGTTGCCGCGGATGTTCGCCTCGCCCGAACCCACATAGATGACGTTTGGATCAGAGGCGGCGATGGCGAGCGAGCCGAGGGATGAGACAGGCTGGGCATCGAAGATTGGTTTCCAATTGATACCGCCGTCGGTGGACTTCCAAACACCACCGCCCGCGGTGGCGGCGTAGTAAGTGGAGGGATCGCCGGAGACACCCGCGGCGCGGGCTACGCGCCCACCCCAGGCCGGACCGATGGAGCGGTATTTCAGTCCCTTCAGTTGGGGAACTTCGGAGAATCCGTTAGGGTCTTCGAAGCAAAATGATACGGAGGTTAAAGTGAGTGTGGCGGCAAAGACACTAGTGGCGCGGGCTTGATGCATAAAGATGCAGGATAGCCCATCCGTGCCGTTACTTCTTCTTGCGCTTAGACAGCCAAGCATTGGGCGGGGCCACCATCAGCGTGAACCCGATCAATATGACGAACAGCAAAACTCCGATGATAATCTCTGCGGCAAGCATTAACTTACAGTCTACCGCCGACGACGACCGGACCCGCGGGTAGCGTCGAGGCGAGGATCTAGTTGGACGCCGTAGTTGGAGGGAAGGTCGGTCCAGTCGGGCTTGGCCATCCCGTTCAGATCCCAGACTACCCAACCATCGAGGAGCGTAAGTTCACAGGTGAGTTTACGGTCTCCGGCAAGGCGTGCGCCGTTGGTGTCCGTGTAACCGAAGTGGCCTTTTTCGAGGCGCAGCACGGCAACGTCGGCGAGCGCGCCCACGGAGAGATTCCCGAGTTCTTGATGTTTGATCTCTCGCGCGGGATTCCAGGTGGACAGGCGGACGACGTCATCCAAGGGCATACCCAGAACAAGGAACTTACTCATCACGTTGAGCATGTCCTTCATGCCTGCATTCATACTGCCCACATGGAGGTCAGTGGAGATGGAGTCGGGCCCGAAGCCCTGCTTCAGCGCGGGTACGGCGACGCGCCAGAGGAAACTGCCGCCGCCGTGGCCGACATCGAAGATGACACCGCGCTTGCGGCCCTCAATCATGCCTGGGTTCATTTCGCCCGAGGGGAGCAGTTCGCCTCTGAGTCCGGAATAGACGTGGGTGTAGATATCGCCAGGGCGTAGCTTGGATGTCACCAGTTCCGCTACGGGGCGCGATGCAGAGTTTTCGCCGAAGTCCACCATCACGGGGATATTGGCTAACCGGCCGGCGGCCACGGCGCGCTCTATCGGTGTCCATTCGGGTCCAGCGTAGTGCGCGCACTTCACACCGACAACGACAGCGGGAAACTCCCTGGCCATATTGGCCGTAGCCTCGGCGCTCATGTCGGCGAGATCGTTTTCATAACGCGCGCCACGCATGCCAGCGCCGACGATGTTGAGCATGGCGAAAACGCGGGTTCGAGAGCGGGCGATGATGCGTGTTTGAAAGTCAGGGAAGTTACGCCATCCGGCTCCGCCGGCGTCGGTTACGGTGGTGACACCGGCGCGAAACGTAAAGCCGTCGGGGAAGACACTGAGGTCGCCGCCGCCGTAAGAGCCGGGTTCGCCGCTGCCCGCGTAGACGTGGGCATGGATGTCCACCAGCCCTGGCGTGACATAGAGACCTTTTACGTCGATGATCCTGCAATCGGGGGAGGGCTGAATGCCCTGCCCTACCGCGACGATGCGGCCGGCTTGAATGGCCACATCGCGCACCGCGCTGATGTTGTTTTTGGGGTCAATGACGTGCCCTCCCTTTAGAAGGACATCACACGGTTGCTGCCCGAAGGAGGAAGCGGCAGCGGCTACCATCGCCAGAACCGATAAATATTTCATGCCGAAGGCATTGTATCCCGCGCACCGGGAGTTGCAGTAGAGTGTAACCATGCCGAAAGCCAGAAGAACTTTTCTCACAGCCGCTGCCGCCGGATTGGCCGGGGCGGGCGCAGCAGCCGCACAGACGGGTCCGAAGAAGAAGGTGTACTACACCGGCGAGAAGCCGAAGGGCACTCCTCTGTTTTCCGGGGCCGTGTCTTACGGTAACTTATTGTTCATTGCGGGCAAAGGCGCGCATTTCGAAGGCGACGTGAAGGCGCATACCAAGCATGTGCTGGATGAGATTGAGAAGGAGTTGAAGAACGCCGGCTCGTCGATGGATAAGGTACTGAAGTGCAACGTGTACCTGAATGACATCAAGGATTGGGAAGCAATGAATGAGATGTTCAAAGGACGCTTCGGCCAGGAGCCGCCGGTGCGGACGACGATCGCCGCAGCCGGCGGAATTCCCGGCAATTCTCTGGTTGAGATGGATGTAATCGCTTATATCTAAGCGGCCTTGAGGATCTCTCGGACGCGCCGCGCTACCACTTCCGCTTCGCCGGGCTTGAGCATCCAGACGGTGAAGATCAATTGATCCTTGGTTGTTGCCGGGCAGGCCTCAATTGACGGCTTGCCCTCTCTCAGTTTTTGCATCACTTCAGGCGGGGTGATTTTGACTGCGTCCTGATCCCACATCAGCTTCAGGTGCGGGGTGTGGTTGGCGATCTCCGGCACTTCCACCTCGTGCTTGAGGGACTTCACACCGCTCACGGAATCGATGATGATCTTCACGCGGCGTTCCCATTCCTTCCACTCGGCGTCATGGTCGCGATTGAGGTGGAGTTCCAGGGCCACCATCATACCGACCATCTCTTCCTTATTCACCTTCATGCCGCGCGAGATGGTTTCGGAGTATGGCGAGGTGTTGAGGCGGGCTGCCTCAATCAGGTCCTTGCGCCCGTAGAGGATGCCTGCGCTCTGGGGGCCGCGAATGCCTTTGCCCCCGGAGAACGTGACGAGGTCGAAGATGCCGCCGTACTTCTGGAAGTTGGATACGGGTAAGGCATCGGCGGAGGCGTCGTTGAACGTGGGCACGCTGTGCTTCTTGCCTAGCGCTCCGAACTCGGCGGCGCGGATCTTCCCGACCGGGTCGTTGTTATTGAAGAAGAGCATCATCGCGGTACGCGGATTGATGGCTGCTTCCAACTCGTCGGCGGTTTCCACTTCCACCATCTTTACGCCGCATGCGCGGACTGCATGGTCGTAGCCATAACGATGGGATTTTTGCACGATCACTTCGTTCTTCAGGCCGGTGAGATCGGGCAGACTGAGAATGGCTTGCTGATCTTTGCCGGTAATGCAGCCGGCGGTGCCTACGGTGAGTGCGCCGGCGGCACCGGAAGTGACCATGGCGGCTTCCGCGCCCACCATTTTGGCGATACGCGCTCCGACGGCATCCTGCAACTCGACGAGGTCACAGAAGTGCTTCGAGGCTTGTTGGATGGCCTGCACGACTTCGGGCTGCATGAGGGACGCGGTGAGTTTGGTGTACGTGCCCGCAGCGTTGATGAAGGTGCGGACGCCGAGTTCGGCGAGGTAGTCGCGGGTGACGGCAGCGGCTGCTGCTTCCTTACCAAGGAAGCCGCCCAGCAGCGGCAGACCCGATAAAGACTGGAGAAAGGTACGACGATGCGGCATGCCGCGAGACTACCACAACTTATGACGTCGCGATACACTACGTTCATGACCAAACTGGGCCGACGGGAATTGCTTGCCAGCTCATTGTTTAGCGCCGCCGCGATGCAATCGCGCGCCGCGCAGACACAAACACAGAAGCTGGGACTACCGGGCCCGTATCGCGGGCGCGTTGTGGCCGTGTCGCACACCGGCAGCGTCTCCGAGGGGAAATACAATCGAGACGCGGTGCGCGACATGCTGCACAAGGGCGTGATGGAACTGACGGGCGCACCTTCGTGGCAGGAGGGGTGGCGGGTATTCTTCCAGAAGGGCGACGTGGTTGGCCTGAAGTTAAACCCTGTTGGCCGGCCTCATGTAATGTCTTCCCCGGAGACCGTACAGGAGATTGTGGCCTGCTTGAATGAGTGCGGTGTGCGCAACCAGGACATCGTCGCTTATGACCGCTATAAGCGCGAGTTTGAGCAAGCCGGATTTGTGAAGTGGCTGCCGGAAGGTGTGCGGTGGACTGCCGCTACGGACGCCTATGACGATATGCAGCTGGACATGGCAGGGTACGATGAGAAGCATTTCGTGGAACTGCCGTTGTTGCTGCCAAAGGCCGACCCTAACAATCCGCACCATCGTCGCAGCTATCTGGCGAAGTACATCACGCAGGATGTGAGCAAGCTGCTGAACCTGTGCCTGCTGAAACACCATCAATCCGCCGGCATCACGATGGCGCTGAAGAACCTGTCGCACTGGCTGGTGAACAACGTCAGCCGCAGCCATGTGAATGCCTCAAACAACTCTTGCGGCACGTTTATTCCGGCCATTGTGGATCACGCTATCCTGCGGCAGAAGGTGGTTCTGAACGTGGGCGACGCCGTGATTGCGGGTTACCACGGCGGTCCCGGGGGTAACGTAGGCAAGTACATGTGGGATCACAAGACAATGTATTTCTCGACGGACCCGGTGGCAATGGATCGCACGGGGTGGACGGCGCTGGATGCCGAACGCGTAGCCAGAGGTATGAAACCGATCGCGCTGGCGTACCAGGATAAGGACAGCCAGTTCGTGCGCATGCAACCGGAGCATGTGGAGATCGCCGGCTTGTTGGGTTTAGGCGAGAGTGACCCGGCGAAGATCGACGTTCGCAAAATCACTCTGGCGTAATTACTGGGCGAGAGCCTTGATGGCCGCTTCGGCTAACTGCACCGCCTGATCGGGGGGCGTGCGATCGGCTGAGACAGTTACTGACAGCGCACTGGCGAGGTCGCGCCGGGCGGCGGCTGCAGTGGCGCCGGGCATTTTTGCGGTGCGTTCCAATTCCTTCATGACGCGGCGGGCGAAATCGTAGCCTGCTTGCAGGTCAGCGGATGTGGCGCGCGAACGCGGATCGAGGACAACCTTCAACGGCTGTTCCGATTTGGCGGCGTCGGCAGTCACGGTCACGGTGTAGGAACCGGGCAGCACCAGCGGCCCATCCGCTGACCCGAATCGCAAATCCCAGACGAAGCGATTATGGCCTGCCTTGGCTGTCAGGCGGCGCGGGCTGGTAAGCCAGACATCGGCAAGTGTCCGGTCCCGTGAAGAGGGCGGTGGCTCCGGATCGGCGGACGTGAAGCGGCGGATCAGTTCACCGGCGTTGTTGCGCACCTCAAGCGTCACCAGATTTGGTGGCGGCGATGGCAGGACGTAATCGAGGAACGCTCCCAGGGGCGGGTTTTTCGCCTGGGGGACCTCGGGTGGCAGGGGCGTTCCGAGGAAGCCAGGGCTCGCCACTCGCACCGCGGTGGCCGGTGGGATTAGCATCGTGTTGGTGTGGGCGCGCAGAGGCGTGAAATCATCGAGAATCCAGAAGCCGCGGCCATGGGTGGCAATGACTAAATCCGCGTTCTTCACCACGATGTCGCGGACTGAACTTACGGGCAGGTTGAGTTGCAGGGGCTGCCAGTGGTCGCCGTCATCGATGGACGTATAGACGCCACGCTCCGTGGCGGCGAAGAGCAGACCGGGACGTGCCGGATCCTCGCGGATGGCGTTGAGGAAGGCTCCTTCACCGATACCCGCAGTGATCGTTTTCCATGTCTTGCCGAAGTCGCGCGTGCGGTACACATGCGGTTGGTAATCGTCCAGGCGGTGGCGATCGATGGCGGCATAGGCGATGGCGGGGTTGGAGTGCGAGGCTTCGATGTGGGTCACTTTGCTCCACGCGGAGAGGCCGGGCGGCGTGACGTTGGTCCAGGTTTTGCCGCCGTCTCGCGTGTAGTGAATGAGACCAGTGTCGGTTCCGGCCCACAGCAGCTGCGCGTCAAGGGGCGAGGGCGCCAGAGAGTAGACGACGCCGCGGTCGGGCTTGTCCGGGATGACGGTGAGGTCAGGGCTGATCTCAGCCCAATGGAGTCCGCCGTCGGTGGTTTTCAGGACGTACTGCGAACCGTAATAAAGAGCGTTCGGATCGGCGGCAGAGAAGACGAGGGGCGCGGTCCACGGGAAGCGGTACTTGCGCGTAGTGATGTTGGCATTGAAGCCTCCGCTGGGCCAGGGCGTGATGTTCTGGCTTTCGGTGGTGCGGCGATCAAAACGCGACAGGCTGCCGTAGGTATTACTGACGTAAAAGATGTCAGGGTCTTTGGGGTCGGGCTGAATGACGCCGCTCTCCGCGCCGCCCACAACGCGGCGATCGTATTCGCTAATGGTGGCCCAATCGGTGCGACTGGGCAGGGCGACGGTGCCGCTATCCTGCTGCGAACCGTAGACCCAGTACGGAGTCTGATTGTCCACGGCAACGTGGTACATCTGCGCGGTGGATTGGTTGTACCAGGGACTCCAGGTGCGGCCGGCGTCGATGCTGATTACCGCGCCCTGGTCGCTGCCGCAGATCATGCGGGTTGAGTCAGTGGGATCGACCCAGAGGTAGTGGTAGTCGTCGCCACCGGGCGCGCCCTTCAATACCTGAAACGTCTTGGCGCCGTCGGTGGAGCGGTAGAGCGAGACGTTGGGGACGTAGACGGTATCGGGGTTGTTCGGGTCGGCCGTGATGCCGGCGAAGTACCAGTTGCGGCTGGTGAGGCGTCCGTCATTGGCGCTGCGGGTCCATGTGACGCCGGCGTCGTCAGAGCGATAGAGGCCGCTGCCTGTACCGGCGTCGAGGAGGAGATAGACGCGGCCGCGCGCGGTGGCAATGCCGGAGCGTCCCCATTGCGTCTCGGGCAGACCGTGGCCCGAGACCGCCTTCCACGAGTTGCCACCGTCAGTGGATTTCCAGAGGCTGCTGCCAGGGCCTTCAACGGGACCGTACTGGCTCCAGGGCGGGCGGTGCGCGTTCCAGAAGCAGGCGTAGATCACGTTGGGATTGGCAGCTTCGAAGGCGAGGTCGACGGCTCCAGTGTGATTGTCGCGGAAGAGGACCTTCGTCCAGGACTTGCCACCATCGTTGGTGCGGAAGACGCCGCGCTCTTCGTTGGCGGCATAGGCGTGGCCGAGTGCGGCGACGAAGGCGATGTCGGGGTTGGTGGGGTTGACGAGGATGCGGCCGATCTGGCGTGTTTCGCGAAGGCCGCTGTAGGTCCAGGTGTGTCCAGCGTCGGTGGATTTATAGACGCCACCGCCGATAGCCAGATCGGAGCGGATGTCAGTTTCACCGGTGCCGGCGTAGATGATTTGCGCATTAGAAGGCGCGACTTCCAGCGCGCCGATGCTGGCCACGGGCTGGGAGTCGAAGATGGGCTCCCAATTGAGACCGGCGTTGGTGGACTTCCAGATGCCACCGCCGACGGAGCCAAAGTAGAAGACGTTGGGCTGGCCGGCAACGCCGGTGGCAGCCACGCTACGTCCCCCGCGGAAAGGCCCGATGTTGCGCCACTCCAGAGCCTGAATCATGGATGGGGACACGGTCTGGGCAGACAGGGCGCCGAATGCAGTGGCGAAGACAAGGACGCATTTTGATACTGTCATTAGCGGTTCCTGCAATTGTAGCGCCCGCAATGGCGCAACAATGCGGAGTTGACGGGGCAAGCCCGAAATGCGGGGCCGACTTTACGGCCGCTTCTGAACGGGCGCGGAGCCGGGCCTGGTGCTGCCGCTGAGGGTGGCTACGTCCGGGTCTGCAGTGGCATCGAAGGCGATTTCAGTGAAGCCGATGTTCATCTCTTCCCAACTCTGATCGCCCCAGCGAACCTCTTTGGCGGCATCGGGGTTGAAGCGGTTGTTGGGAGAGTTATCGAACCAGGCGACGCATTCGAGGACGGCCCCGGCGGGCAGGTCCATCGGCTTGGCCAGAAAATAAGTCGTCTGCCAGTTGAAGTCGTAGCGGGGCACGTTGAGTAAGGTCTCATGGCGGCCGTCGGGGTAGGTAGCACGGATCTCGTAAGCTTTGCCGCGCAGGTGCATGTGGGGCTGCAAAGACACAAGCTGCACGGGGCGTTTGAACGTGGCGCTAGTAAAGCTGCGGTAATTGGAATCGCCAGGTGGGATGACGAACTGGTTGTCGGCGGGCGAAAGGGTGAGGATGCGCTCGCGCGGCGCTTTCCTGGCGAAATAGATGCCGAGCTCCGAGTAGTCGGTCACGTCTTTGCCGTTGGCGGTGTAGTGCATTTCAAAGACAATGTCGGAGCCTTTGCGGATGAGCTTGGCGCGGCCTTCGCCCCACGGTTGCGCACGGTATCCGGGCTCGTAGCCGACGAGCAGTTCGCGGCGGTCGACTTCGCGTTCATCCTGCTTGCGGATGGCGCGTTCCGCCGTAGACGCCACGTACAGCTGGCGTGGGGGGGCCGACGCGATGTAGCTGGAACCGGGAGGACGGACAAAGGCGTTGATATGGTGGACAACACGGCGCTGGTCGATTTTCCATTCGGCGGCTTCTACCCACGTATCCTCGGTGAAACCTGTTGGCGTGACAAGGAAGGTGTATTGCAGGGTGCCGCTCTCAGGCACGTGGTAGCCGGGGATACGAACCACCATGTCTGGCTTGCCGAGGCGCCAGCCGGAGGGTTCGGTGGCCGCAGCGATAGCGGGATGCGCAACGGGGTCTCCTTCAGCGGCTCCTGATTCGGCCCATGACGTGAGGACGTCACGCTCTTCGTTAGTGAGGACCCGGGCATTGCGGTAGCGTGCCGTGGTTTCGGCGTCGGCGTGCCAGGGGGGCATGGTCCCTTTAAGGACAGCCTGACGGATGGCGCGTGCCCAGGGCCGGGTTTCCCCATAGCTGGTGAACGCCATGGGGGCGATCTCACCTTGTTTGTGACAACCCTCGCAACGCTTCGCGAGAATCGGCGCAACGTCCTGATGATACGTGACGGCGCGCGGCGCGGCAGTGAGTGGTACAGCCAATAGGGCCAAAATTGGGGCGATCTTCACGGCACCCTCCAGTTGTCACAATTTTACGACTATTGGGTTCCCTTTTGCGTGAGATGGACATCGAGACCAAATTTTGGCTCAGACTTGGTACCCGTAATCTTCACCGGGATCTCCGCGCCGGCGCCGTTCTTTCGGAAAAAAGGAGCGATCGGTTTCAGCATCCATGATTTCCAGCGCGAAGCGACCATCTGCGAGATTGTGGCCTCGGTACGGACCTTGCCACGAAAGTCGAACTCCTGGCCGTCGAGGGAATAGACGCCATTAAGGTTGACGGTGGCCCCCGGGAGCGCATAGAGCAAGTTGCTCAACTGAAGGCTGCCCTTGGCGAGAGTGAATCTTCCCTTCATTTGGGAGGTGACGTCTTCGGCCCCGGGCTTGGCTTGCTTGGGATCGCCCTGGGCGCGCAGGCTCAGCATGTCCACTTTGTCTTGCACCTGTGCATTGGTGAAGTGGATCTTTTGCAGAGTGAAGTTACCATCTATGCCCAACTTCTTCGTGACACTTTCTTTACCGGGCGGAATATGCAGTTTGGCTTTTGTCGTGATGAAGCCGGACATGACTGCGGGTTCCGTTTTTACGGCAAGATCGAGGAAATCGAGCATCTGCCCGCTGGGAACGTCGACATCGAGATCGATTGTGTGTCCAACGTTTTTAATGTTCACTACCGCGCCGCTGGCGGTGAAGCTGGAGTTGCGCAGCTTGGCCTTCACTGGCTGGAGGTACGTATCGCCGGTGATTCCATCCACGATGGCGTGAAACTCCGTGTGAAGAGGGATCGGGTGGTTGGCAGTGTCGAGCGAAAAGTCAGGCGTCTCCGTAGTGCCATCCACGACGATGCGATCAAGCTGGCCTTTGAAGTCACCGACGGAGGAGAGAATCCCTGCGATGCCTTTGATGGTGTTTAGATCGGCGTGGTCGAAGGTGTAGTGGCCGGTAACTGATGAATCGCCGGGGTCTTCCGTATTCCACGGGCCGAAGGTGCCGGCGGCATGGATATCGCCGCGTGGAATGGCATTGACGAGGGTGGCCTCATACTGCCACGGCGCCGTGGGGCCAACATCACGCAGTTCGATGCGCTGTAACTCAAAGTGCTTGGGCTCTTTGTCAGGCTTGGCGGTATCGATAACCAGACGGGAATCGGTGCAGACGATCCTCTCCACGAGGATTTTTATCTTGCCGCCGAGCTTCTTAGGCCGATCGGCAGCCTGCTGCCGCATTTCGCGCGGCGGGATGTGAATCTGCAGGCCACTGACTTCCACGCTGCCCACACGCATCGGTTTAAAGAAGAGGCCCATCACGCCGGAATGGAAAGAGAAATGTTCCACGGCGATGAGAGGCAATGTGGCGCCCGCAGCCACTACATCGGCGGGCGGATAGATCCGCAGGCGATCCCCAGAGACCTCAATCCCCCGCAGTAAAGAGGCATTCAGTGTGTCCAGCTCCACACGGCTATTGAAGCGAGTGCTTAGCGTCTCAATGATGCGGCCCTTTAGGATGGGCCCGGCACGGCTAAGAACGACCTCACCGATCACGACGATGGCTACCACAGCAATGAGAACGGAAACGCCGACCCATGTCCACAGTTTTCGGCGATTGCGCGGTGCGCTTGAAGGGGGATCTTGGCTCACTCAGGTTAGAGTAGCGTAACGCGAACTCGTTACTTTTTTTTTGGCGACGAATCAGTATTCCCAATTGTGGAGCAGGGGTGGCTTCGGCCTCATCTTCCTATGAATGAGATCAAGGGCGCTCTGTTGGGGCGTGGGAACGTATTTAAATACTGCCGCTTCTTCGAGTAATGCCTTTTGCAGATCGGGGACGCTGACGTCCTGAACCGGTGTGCCGGCGCGGATGGCAAGCGACGCTGCGATGCCGGCGGCATGGCCAAGGATCATGTATTGCGGCTCCATGCGGAGCGAACTGTAGGCGACGTGTGAGGCGGAAAACGTAACCGGATTAAGGAGGTTCTCGATTTCCGAGCGCTTCGGCAGCAGCACGCGGAAGGGGATCTGATACGGCTTCACGGCGACCTCCATGTTGCCCTCGTTCTCAGCCACCCCACGTTCGTTGACGAAGCGCCGGATGTTGTGCGAATCGGAGTTGTAACTCCCCATGCCGATGACGTCGGGTTTCGTCAGCTCAGTCTGGAGGTCTTTTTGCGTGGCCACGAATTCGCCTATCATACGGCGCGCTTCGCGCACGTAGAGCTGGTGAGGCCAGTGCGCGGTGTCCGCAAACTCGTCCCGGCACAAGCCCCATTCGTTCACTTCGGTTTGGAGGCTCTTGGAAACACGCGGATCGTGGGCGAGGAAGTAATAGAAGCCCTGAACGTAGGCGGTGTGCTGCTGCCAGAGGCGATCGCGGAGGGCATAGGAACCGTCGGGATATTCGTAGTCCTTGCCGATGTAGTCAGTGGAGAAGGGGCCGTTGTTGTTGAAGTCTGCTTTGCCGTTAGGGATGAGGGCGATGAGGGTTAATTCGTTGAACACCGGCGCGCGGCCGTTGTGCTTCTGAAATGCCTCCAGGTAGCGCGCCAGCAACTCATAACGCGCCGCATTGTATCCCTCCGGACGCGGCCACGGAACGCGATTCGCGGCCACGTTGGTGGCGATGATGCGGAAGTTATAAGCCTGGATGCCCTTGTCGGCCGTGCCCGGCTTGGCGGGACGTTCGGCGGTGATCTCGGGCAGCGGCTTGGACGAAGCGTCCAATGCGGGGACGTCGAAGGGGAACTGATGACCGGGCGTGCGGTCCCGCACACCTGCCAGCGGCTCATTGTACTGTCCCACGCCTTCGCGGCCAGTGGCGTAGGAGACGCCGGCCTGCGCCATCACATCTCCTTCGTAGGAGCAATCGGCGAAGACCTTCCCACGAAACACGTCGCCGTTGGTAACGATTATCGCGGTGATACGCCGACCGGTCTTCTCCACGCCGGACTTCTCGCGGATACGGTGATCAAAGAGGACGGTGACACCCGATTCGGCCAGCATCTCTCGCATCACCTGCTCGCCG
>JBDTMC010000053.1:0-25216 GCA_039934475.1 Bryobacteraceae bacterium
TACACCCCGTATCGGCTGGGAACCACGCTGGGCCGGTTCGACGCTGAGTATGAATATTGGCGACGCTTACAGTCGCGGTTCCGTGCGGCTGGGCAAGGGGCCAAGACGTCCTTGCCGGAACTCGATACCGTGACTGGGGAGGCCGCGCACTGATGCGGCGCCTGTTCAAGAGCGCGAACCTGATTGACGGCAGCGGGGCGCAGGGCAGGCACGGCGACTTGCTGGTGGAAGGCGAACTCATTGCGGACATCGGCACGTTCCCAACACCCGCCGATGCGGAAGTAATCGACTGCACGGGACTCACCTTGACCCCGGGCTTTGTGGACGCCCACAGCCATGGCGATCTGCAGACTCTGGAAGGCCGTCTCGAGAAGGTGGCGCAGGGTGTGACCTCAGAAGTGGTCGGCAATTGTGGCTTCTCCGCATACCCCGCCCCGGACTCGAAGGCCGAGCTTCACGAATTCGCGAACCCCATCCTCTTCGGCGGCGACGACTGGGGTTGGACATCCGCCCGCGAGTACCTCGCTGAAGCGGAGAGACGTCCGTCGTCCACGAACGTCGTGTCGCTAGTGGGCCACGGCACTCTACGGATCGCCGTGGCGGGCAACCGGCAGGGACAGTTGGGAGAGGACGAAGTTCGACGGATGGAGACCCTTCTTTCCGCCGCATTCGAACAGGGCGCAGCGGGCTTCTCGACAGGCCTCATGTACGCACCAGGCTCGAGCGCGCCGCCGGAAGAGTTGGAACGCCTATGTCGAGTGACGGCGCGCCACAACCGCGTCTACGCCACGCACATGCGCAGTTATACCGATGCACTGGTGGAATCCGTTGCAGAGCAGATCGAACTCAGCCGCCGCACTGGCTGCCGTCTTCAGATCTCGCATTTCCAGGCCGTTGGTCCCTCAAACTGGCCGGCGCAAGAGCGCGCGCTCGAACTGATTGAGACTGCCCGTCGCGATGGCATCGACGTTGAATTTGACTGCTATCCCTACACACGTGGCAGCACGGTAGCGACACAACTACTGCCGCAGTGGGCATTAGGGCAAGGCATCGCGGGCATGCTTGCCGCGCTGGCCGACCCGGGGACTCGCCAGAAGATCGCAGCGGAAACAGAAGCGGCGTTGGCGCAAGGCTGGCATGGAATTCTGATCTCGTCAGTGGATTCTACGGACGACGGCGGCGTGGTTGGCCGAAGCCTGGCAGAGATCGGCGAGCTTCGCGCCAAAGCACCGGTAGAGGTGCTCTTCGACCTGCTGACCGAATACCGCGGACGCGTCAACATGCTGGAAATCAACCAGAGCGAGGACAACCTGCGCCAGACGCTGACCCATCCGTTGTCTACAGTCATCAGCGATGGCTTCTATGTCAGCGGCAAGCCTCACCCGAGGCTGTACGGGACGTTCCCGCACTGGCTGGGCCACTACTGCCGGGATCGGCGTTGGATCTCGCTCGAAGAGGCTGTGGCGAAAATTACAAGCCGGCCCGCCGAGCGGTTCCAGCTCAAGGGCCGCGGCCTTCTGAAGAAAGGCTGCGTGGCCGACATCACTGTCTTCGATGCGGAGCGAATCGGAAGTCCAGCAACGTATGAAAATCCTTGCGTCGGCCCCGAGGGTATCGCGGGCGTGTATCGTAGCGGCTATAGGAGGAATTGAACATGCTGAGAAGGCACTTTGTGGCCACCTGCGCGGCGGCCGCGATTGCCGCGCCCGCGAAGACCATGGCGGCGACACCACCCATGGGCTGGATCAGTTGGAATCAGTTCGGCCCCGAGGTAAGCGAGGCCCTGCTGCGTGAAATGGCGGACACGATTGTTCGGGTCGGCATGAAGGACGCCGGTTACCAGTACATCTGCATTGATGACCTCTGGCAGGGTGGCCGCGACCGCAACGGCAATCTGTTCCCCGATGCAAAGCGCTTTCCGAAAGGGATCAAAGCGGTCGCCGACTACGTGCATTCGAAAGGCTTGAAACTCGGGATCTACTCCGACGCAGCGGACAAGACTTGCGCGGAGCAACCCGGCAGCCTGGGCCACGAAGACCGCGATGCGGCTATGTTCGCAGAGTGGGAGATCGACTATCTCAAGTACGACTATTGCTTCGCACCGGAGGACCCGCAGACCGCTGCCCGCCGTTACAGCACTATGTCGCAAGCGCTGCGGCGTACGGGCCGTCCCATCGTATTTTCCGTATGTGAATGGGGCCCGCGCGAACCGTGGACCTGGGCACCAAAGATTGGTGCTCAACTGTGGCGTACAACTTGGGACGTCCGCGATGTGTGGCAAGGCAGGTATAACGATTCGGAAACCGGCATCATGGACATCGTGGACCGGCAGGAATCGCTGGCTGAGTTCGCCGGTCCCGGTCATTGGAACGACCCTGACATGCTGGTGGTGGGCCTGTATGGCAAAGGCAAATACACATCGCCGAAAGGGTTCCCCTCTCCGAATGACACCGAATACCGCAGCCAGATGAGCTTGTGGAGCCTGATGGCGTCGCCGCTACACGCCACGTGCGATCTGCGTTCGATGAACGACACTACGCGCGGGATTCTCACCCATCCCGAAATCATCGCCATCAACCAGGATGCGTTGGGCAGGCAGGCGCGCCGCGCCATCAAGGACGGCGACCTCGAGATTTGGAAGAAGCCTCTGAGCGGCGGCCGTGTCGCGCTCGGTTTCCTCAACCGTGGCCGTGAGACGGCCGAGGTCCGCTTAAAGTTGACCGACATCGCGCTGGCGCCGTCGTGGCAGGCGCGCGACGCATGGGCGAAGAAAGATCTCGGCGTGGTACGCAATGAGATCGTGCAACAAGTAGCCAGTCACGAAACGCGCGTCCTGGTTTTGAAACCGTAGGGAGCCCCATGCGTTTTGTGGACACAATGCGCGAGCGGGACAAGTCGGTAATTCTCGACGTTGTCCGCCGCTGCGGTCCGATTTCAAGGGTGGATATTCATGAGATGACGAGCCTTCGCCCGGCCACGATCTCGGAACTCACTGGGGAGTTGCTGCAGGGCGGCGCGATCAGGCAAGCGGGGCTGAATAATAACCCAACCGGCCGCAAGCAGGTTCTGCTGCAGTTCAATACCGAGGCGAGCTTTATTGCCGCGGTGGATTTTGACGCCGAATTTGTTTCGGCGGGCATCTTGGATCTGCAGCCGCGTATCCGCGGCGAAGTGATTCGTGAAGCGACCCGCTTGGATGGGGGAGCCAAGGGGCTGCTGGAACAGTTGGTCCGCTGCGCCCGCAGGGCGATAAAGCAAGCTGACTTGCCGCACGGCGCGGTAGCGGGAATCGGGATTGGCGATCCGGGCTTAGTGAACAGCCGCGATGGCATCTCGCTGACATCATCCACGGTTGGGTTCTGGCGCGACATACCCACCAAACGGCATTTTGAGCGCGCGTTCGGGATTCCTTCGGTGATTGGCAACAACACCCGTACTAAGACCATCGCGGAGCGTCTGTTGGGAGCCGGCGAGGCGTCTCCGGACATGATCTTCGTTGAATACGGCAAGGGTATCGGCGCAGGCATCATCAGCGGTGGCACTCTTCTTGAAGGGCATGGTTGGACAGCCGGAGAATTTGGTCACACGCACATTGTGGATAACGGTCCGGCATGCAACTGCGGCAGCTTCGGCTGCCTGGAAGCCATCGCCGGTATCGGCGCGCTGGAAACACGAATCCGCCGTGCGGTCCGTGAAGGCGGGTATTCGGAATGCCTGACGATGGCCGGAGGCGACGCGGATTCCATCACGGGTTGGCACGTACTTCAGGCGGCGGCGCACGGCGACAAAATGGCTGTCGCGTTGGTGGAGGAGTTGGGCAACTACCTGGGGCTGGGGCTGGCGAATATGGTCAATCTATTTAACCCCGCGCTGATTGTCCTGGATGAGCGCCTCGCCCTGGCCGGTCCTGCACTATTGGAGCAGATCACGCGCGTGGTGAGGCGCCAGGCGCTGGTACAAGCAACGCAAGATCTCGGCTTCCGCACGGGAGTCCTTGGAAGCAACGCCGGCCTGTTAGGCGCTGGTCTCCTAGTCCTGGAAGAGCTGTTTCGGGTGCCCCTCTTCAAGCCCCCTCGCCCCGTCCAAAGCTGATATATTCCAGCCATGACAACCACGTCTAGCCGGCGCAGTATCATCGGCGCCGCGGCGTTCAGTATTGTTCCGCGATATGTGCTCGGCGGACCGGGTTATGTCGCCCCAAGCGATGTGATCACGCTGGCAATGATCGGTACGGGAACGCAGGGCCTTCGCGAAATGCCACCACTGCTGGCGTCGCCCAAGCTTCGTATCGTCGCGGTTTGCGATCCGAGCCGCGACGCCGTCGGCTATCGCGACTGGTCACGCAACGGTCTGCTGCAATCGCTGCGAACGGGGATCGGGAAACCGGGCTGGCGCTCCGGCATGGAAGGCGTAATCCCGGGTGGACGCGAGGCGGGCAAAGATCTTGTGGATGCCTGCTACGGCAAGAAGGGCTGCGCCGCGTATGCCGACTTCCGCGAGATGCTCGATAAAGAGAAAGATCTGAATGCGGTGAAGGTGATGACGCCCGATCACATTCATGGCGTGGCGTCGATCGCTGCCATGAAACGCGGCAAACACGTGATCCTGCACAAGCCTATTGCCAACCGGTTGAACGAGGCACGGCAAGTGATTGCCATGGCGAAGACCTCGGGCGTGGCTACCCACTTCCTGCCTTGGGATTCGAACGGATCGATGGAACGCGTGATGTCGTGGATCAATGGCGGAGCGATCGGCAAACTGGTCGCGGTGCACAATTGGACGAACCGGCCGGTGTGGCCGCAGTACCCGACGTTACCAACCGACCAGCCTCCCGTGCCGGGGGGCTTCGACTGGGATTTGTGGTTGGGGCCTGAGGCGGAGCGCCCGTATCATCCCAACTACACGCATATGGTGTTTCGCGGATGGTATGACTTTGGCGGCGGCTCCATGGCCGACATGGGCCACTATAGTCTGTGGACCGTGTTCAACGCGCTGGAACTGAGTGGGCCGACGACGGTTGAGCCGATGGCCAGCCATCATGTCGCCTTCGATGGCAGTACCCTGGCGCGCGGGAAAAACAACTATTCGTTTCCGGATGCCAGCGTGGTGCGTTTTCGGTATCCGGCAACGGCATCGCGCGGCGCGGTGGAGTTGGTGTGGTACGAAGGCGGCATGAGGCCCGCGACTCCCGAGGAGTTGGAGCGCGAGGGCGGCGAACTGCCGGCGGAAGGCATGATGTTCCAGGGAGACAAGGGTTCGATTCTCTCGGGCTTCCATGTCGATAATCCGCGATTGCTGTCAGAGAAGAAACCTGAATTACCTGCCGAAGCGCGCCGCTCGCGTGAGCGTGAGGAACTCTCACCCGCATTGCTGCAATGGATTGAAGCATGCAAAGGTGGGAAGCAGTCGGCGGGCAGTTTCCTTGGCGCCGCCGCAATCTCAGAGGCTGTCAATCTCTATGCGATCGCACTGAGGACACAGCAGAAAATCCAGTGGGACGCGGGCAGCGGACAGGTCACCACTCCGGTGGACGCCAACCGTTACTTGAGCCGCGAATACCGAAAAGGATGGGATCCTAAATCTATATGACGAGCCGAAGAAGTTTTCTTGCTGCCGCGCTTGCCGCGGTGCCGCTGGCCGCCGATCCGCTAGGTATGCCGATCGGCTGTCAGCTCTGGCCGGTACGTGACCGGATAGCAACTGACTTTACTGGATTGTTGAAAGAACTCGCCGGCATTGGCTTCCGAACGATTGAGACTTGTTCGCCGCCCGGCTACACGAAATCGGGGTTTACGGCCCTCGAGAGTAAGAAGGCCTCCGAGGTTCGCGAGACTGTGAAGGCGGCGGGGCTGCGATGCATCAGCTGCCACTATCCTCTGCGGGAGTTGCGCGAAGCTGCCGACGCTCGCATCGACTATGCCAAGGAACTCGGCCTGGAACAGATGGTGATCTCCTCATTCGGACTGCCCGCCAGCGCCAAGCTCGCAGACTGGTCCCACGCCGCCGAAGAGGCAAACCGGATTGGCGAGAAGACGAAGGCAGCAGGCCTTCCTTTGGCTTTTCACAACCACAACGGTGAGTTCGCAAAGATTGACGGTGTGCTGATCTACGACGAGTTGATGCGCGTGTTCGATCCGAAGCTGGTGAAAGGGCAGTTCCAAGTGACTACCATCAGCTTGGGTTACGATCCGGCTGAGATGATTGCGAAGTACAGCGGGCGGATCCAGTCGTTGCATCTTTCGGACTGGTCGGCGACCGAGAAGAAATCGGTCCCGGTAGGTGCGGGAGCCATCGACTGGCAGAAGCTCTTCGCAGCGGCGAAGAAGGCCGGCGTGAAGAATTACTTCGTCGAGATGGAACTTGACGAGATGAAGGCCAGTTACGCCTTTCTACACAAGTTGCGAGCCTGAGCGATTACGCCAGGATGCCCTTCACCACGTCGCCGGAGATGCCGGTGAGGCGGACGTCGAGACCTTGGAATTTCACCGTGAGCCGTTTGTGGTCGATGCCGAGCAGATGCAGCATCGTGGCATGGAAGTCGTGAACGCTGACCGGATTTTCCACCGCTTCGTAGCCTAGTTCGTCAGTGGAGCCGTAAGCTAAGCCGCCCTTCACGCCGCCGCCGGCCATCATGTAGGAGAACCCTTTGATGTGATGGTCGCGGCCATCACCGCCTTGTGACATTGGGGTACGACCGAATTCCCCGCCCCAGACTATGAGCGTGTCGTCGAGCATGCCGCGCTGTTTAAGGTCTTTGATCAAAGCCGCAGTGGGCCGGTCTACCTCTTCGGCCTTCAACGGGATGTTTTGCTTGATTCCCAAGTGGTGATCCCAATCGCGGTGATAGAGCTGGATGAAGCGGACGCCGCGCTCAGCCAGACGGCGGGCTAACAGGCAGTTGGAAGCGAACGAACCATCGCCTGGCTTGGCGCCGTACATTTCCATGACGCTGGCGGGCTCAGAACTCATGTCCATCAAGCCGGGCACACTGGCTTGCATGCGGAACGCCATCTCGTATTGAGAGATCCGTGTGAGGATTTCTGGATCTTGCAAGTGGTTATGCTGGATGCGGTTCAACGCATTGACAGCGTCGATGGACTGTTTCTGTTGGTTGCGAGTGAATCCGTCAGGGTTCTTGATGTACAGCACGGGATCGCCCACTGAGTTCAGCTTCACGCCCTGGAACTTGCTGGGCAGCATGCCTGCTGACCATTGCCTGGCGGCAATCGGTTGAGCCTGCCCACCGCGGCCGGTGGAGAGTAGAACGACGAAGCCGGGCAGATCTTCCGCGTCGGCGCCAAGCCCATATACGGACCATGAACCCATGCTGGGACGCCCGGCGATGATGGAACCAGTGTTCATGATGGTATGGGCCGGATCATGATTGATCTGCTCGGTCCACATAGAGCGGATAATGCAGAGTTCGTCCGCTACGCTACCGATGTGGGGGAACAGTTCCGTCATCTCCTGTCCCGATTGGCCGTACTTTTTGAACGAGAACTGCGGACCGAAGCAGATGAGCGGTTTACCTTGCAGTTGGGCGATTTGCTGGCCTTTAGTGAACGACTCCGGCATCGCCTTCTGGTGCATCGCCGCGAGCTTCGGTTTGTTGTCGAAGGTTTCAATGTGGGAAGGTCCGCCCGCCTGATAGAGGAAGATGACACGCTTCGCCTTGGCCGGATGATGAAGTGGATTCACCGCGCCGCGCCAGCGCTCCTCCGCTGCTTTCATCGAACCGGGGTTCAACAGGGAGTTCAGCGCCATGAGGCCAAGGCTGGACATGCCGCGTCCGAGAAAAGCGCGGCGGGTTGCTTCCAGGGTGTTGCGTTCCATTTCGTTCATGACAGTTCCTAGTTACGGGTAATGGTCTCGTGAAGGTTGAGAATGGCGCGCGCCACCGTGGTCATGGCGGCGAGGTCCGCGGGAGGCAACGCCGCAACGGGTGATTCGCCGACATGAACGAAGCTCTTCGCATCGGCAGGCGCGGCACGAAATCGCTTGAGGTTCTGCCGATACAGGTTGCTGAGGATTTTACGCTCATCCGGCGCCGGAGTGCGCCCCAGCGCGCGCTGGAAGGCCCAGTCGATGCGGCGCCCCACCGTAGAACCGCCCTGCTGCAGAATGTTCTGGGCGAAAACGCGCGCGGCTTCGAGATAGATAGGATCGTTCAACAGCACAAGCGCCTGTAGAGGCGTATTCGAATTGGTCCGGTTGACGGTGCACTCCTCACGCGAAGGCGCATCAAAGGTGGCGAGGCTGGGATGAAGGAAGCTGCGCTGCCAAAACGTATAGAGTCCGCGCCGGTGTTGGTCATCGCCGCGGCTGGTGGGGTATTCGCGTTTCGGGTAGTTCAGCGCCGCGAGATAGCCATCCGGTTCAGGTGGCCTCACACTGGGACCGCCGAACCGCTCGGCGAGTAAACCTGAAACGGAGAGGGCGACGTCGTGCACGCTCTCAGCATCGACGCGGAAGCGCTCCTGACGGGCGAGTAGGCGATTGGTCGGGTCTTTAGCATCAATTTGCGGCGTGCTGGTGGAGGTTTGGCGATAGGTCTGGCTGGTGACGATGGTGCGCAGCAGGTGCTTGATGTCCCAAGGGTGCGCGCCTGCGGCTTGATACTGCGGTTGCATGAACTCCGCAGCCAGCCAGTCCAAGAGTTCCGGATTGACAGGCCATTCTCCCTGTGAACCGAGGTCGTCCAATGCTTTGGAGAGGCCGATTCCGAAGAGCTGCCGCCACATGCGGTTGACGAAGACACGCGCGGTGAGTGGGTTTTCGGATGACACCAGCCAGTTGGCCAAATCGAGCCTGGTGGCGCGTCCTCCGCCGGTTTGCACTTTGCCCAGAAAGCGAGGGATCGCGGGTTCGACGATCTCGCCCGATTCGTCCATGAAATTGCCGCGGGCCAGCACTCGCGTGACGCGCGGCTCAGTGGATTCAGTGACAAGAACGCGTGGGATGGCGGCGTCGAGAAGGTCCATTTTCGCTTGCAAGGAAGCAAGCTGGGCAACAAGCGGCTGATCTTCCGCAGAACTCCACTGGAAGAACTTCTCGACGGCCTTTTCTTGCTCAGCATTGCGATCGGCCACGGGGATCCGGAGAGCTTTCAACACCTCGGACGGCACTCCGTGGTTGGGGGTATCGGGAGGACGCGGCCCTACGGTGTCGCGGCCGGGCCAGGAGTACTCAGCTGACGAGAGCGCCACCCGGAAGCGTCCCAGAGTGGCCCGCCGGTATTCGGAATCATGGTGGAGACGAACGGTGAAGACCGATGCCGCGTCAGTGGTAACCGCTTGTCCAAAACGAAGGGCAAGGAAGATGTTTCGGCCTTCCCCGTACGTGAACATGCCCCAGGCAGTCTTGGGATCGCCGTCTACGGCCGCCATGGCAGGCGTCTCCAGCGACTTATCATTGATGGACGAATTGGCCAGTGTGAGAGGGATCTTCCCTATTCCTGACACGTCCACATCGGCTTCTGAAATCGCCAGTCTGTCGGAACCGCGGGCGACGCGTGCTCCGGGCAGCGTGTCGTCCTGAGGCACTTCCAACCCGAAGGCAGTCCATGTGCCGGGGCCGGGCTTGAAGGTGACCGTGTACGTATCGTTATCTGGATTCGCGCCCGAAGCAACGATCAGACCGAGGCCCGGATGGCGTTCGGTATTGAGAGAGCCACGGTAGTCGTAAGTGCTCTCCACGGGCTCTTGGTTGTAGATTTTTAGAGTGACGCCCGAGGCAGAGCGTGCGGTGAGGGGCGTTTGGAACTTCCAGTTCAGGCGCCCCGCCTCATAGTCGGCGAGCACTCTCTTCTCCCATGCAAACTGCGCATCACTAAACTTCTCTGGGCGCCGATCGAGGTTCTTTTGGGCAGCCTCCAATCTCTGCGTCAAGTCCTCCGAGGCTTGCTTTTGCTCCGCCGAGGGAAGCGCGACTTTGGTGCCCCATGCTGCGGGTCCGCGATCCTGCATGAAGCCGGTCTCCTGAATGTCGGCGAAGAACGCCTTCATCGAGTAGAAGTCTTTCGCGGTGAAGGGATCGAACTTGTGATCATGGCATTCGGCGCAGCCCATGGTGCTGCCCAGCCAAACGGCGCTTGTGGTTCGTACGCGGTCAGCGCCATATTTCGCCAGATACTCCAAGGGCTGGATGCCGCCTTCCGCGGAGGTCCTGATGAGGCGATTATAGGCGGAGGCGATCTTCTGCTCCGTGCTGCTTGCGGGCAGCAGGTCGCCCGCGAGTTGCTCACGCGTGAATACGTCGAAGGGCTTGTTGTCGCGGAACGAACGGAGCACGTAGTCGCGATAAGGCCAGGTGGGAATCGGGTTATCGCCATGGAAACCACAGGTGTCGGCGTAGCGGACGGAGTCGAGCCAAAGCATGGTCTGCTTTTCGGCGTAGCCCGGTGAGGCGAGGAGCCGATCGACGATCTTGGGATACGCGTCGGCGGAAGAGTCGGTAAGGAATGCGGCCACATCTTGGGGGGTGGGCGGCAATCCCGTGAGGTCGAGTGTGACGCGACGGATCAGCGTGCGTTTATCGGTCTGAGGTGAGGGCGTGAGGCCCTCGCGCGCCAGGCGCGCCTGGATGAACGCATCGATGGGATTCGGGTCCGCGGCCACAACTTCGGGAGGCACGGGCCGCGTCACCTTCGCATACGCCCAGTGGCCTTCGTACTTAGCACCCTCAGCCACCCACCGCCGAATAGTTTCTTTTTGAGGCGCAGTGAGTTCCTTGTGAACGAAGGCCGGCGGCATGATTTTAGCCGGATTCGTCGCGAAGACTCGAACGATGATGGCGCTCTGCTCAGGGTCCCCCGGCACGATTGGCGTCGCGCCGGACTTGGTCTTCTTCAGTGCCTCTTCGCGAATATCCAGACGCAGACCGGCCATGCGGCTGCTCTTGTCCGGCCCATGGCAGCGAAAGCAGGTATCGGACATGATAGGCCGGATGTCCTTGTTGAAACTGATTTCGGCCCATACCTGCGGGGCGGCGACAGCCAGCGCGAGCAGGGCTGCTGGAGCTAGATAATTTGAACGGTGCATGAGGTCCCTCCCGTTTGAGCGGCGTGCTCAAAGCCGGGTGTTCACTAGTGTAATCGTTCGGCGCGCACTCAATACCGGCTATAACTCTTTGCGATGCCAGCAGCGCTGTGCTTCAATTGGGCTGATGACGCGCACGATGACCGACGGCCGGCGCCGGCTGATTCTGGCCAGCATCTTTGTGGTGCTGCTGGTGAGTGGTTATGGGTTAGCGACCGCGCAGGGGCGTCCCGCACGAGTGAGGGCACTGCTGACAGAGGAAGGGCAGCACGTGGTGTTCGACAGGTTTACCTGGCAGTTCCGCGAACTGACGAAGCAGATTCCTCCGGACCAACCGTGGCCAACGGGTGAAGATCTGCAGAATTCTCTGTCGAAACATGGACTGAAAGACGGTGCGCCTGAGCAGGCTATTCCAGTCCCCGCGGAGATTGAGCGCGATGTCTACCTGGTGGGGCAGGACCACGTAAGCAACCTGACGTACCTCATCGACTGTGGGCAGGAAGGTGTCGCCATCATCGATCCCACCTATGAATCGGAGTTCGAACGCACGGTGGCCAACGTTGAAAAATGCGGTTATTCGCGATCGCAAATTAAATGGGTCTTGAACACGCACTGCCACGTCGATCACGCCATGGCGGACAGTAAATTTCGCGCCTTGGGTGCGCAGATTCTGGTTCCGGAGTACGACGCGGATGCCGTGGAAAAGGGATCGCGCATTACGGCGTACTACCTGATTCCCGGAGTGACGAGTTTCCCGAAGTCCAAAGTGGACCGGCGGCTGTCGGATGGCCAAGAACTTCGCCTGGGCAACAAGCTACTGCATGTGATCCACACTCCCGGGCACACTCCTGGATCGGCTTCCTTTCTGCTTCAGGCGGGCGATAGGAATCTCTTGTTCTCCGGCGACACGGTGCTCTATGACAACCGCCTGGGATGGCAGGGGAATCCCTACGCGGACAACGAGAGATATCTGACTTCCCTCAAGAAATTGGCTTCGTTTCGTTTGGCCGAGCCACATTTTCAATGGGACGTTCTACTACCGGGACACGGGGCCATCTCCATGGATAAGGCGTATATGGATGTGCAAAAAGCACGCGACACAGTGGAAGCCGACCTGGCCGCGGGCCGCGAGGTGGAGTCGGTTCCGTTCGCAACTCCGACCTATCGAAAATTGATGTACGGGCGCCCAGCGGTGAAAGTGAGATAATCGCGCTGATTATGCGCAATGCTCTTGCCCTCCTTCTTTTAGTGGCGACCTGGGCTTTCGCGGCCGCCAAGCCGACGCTCCTCGCCGTATTCGCGCATCCCGACGATGAGACAGTGGTGGGACCGTTGCTGGCCAAGTACGCCAAAGAAGGTTACACGGTCCATCTGCTGACGCTGACTGCGGGTCAACTGGGTACCGCGCCGCATGCCAAAATCCCCGCCGGCGATGCGCTCGCTGCGGCACGAACGAAGGAACTGGCCTGCGCCGCGGAGAAACTAGGCCTCAGCGGCCACACGCTTCTCGGATTCAAAGACCAGGGTTTTGCTGTCGGATGGGCGGCCGAACCCATGAACGAGGCCGCCAACAACGTACGCGAAGCCATCAACAGGCTCCATCCGGACGTCCTTCTGACGTGGGGACCCGACGGAGGCACCGGCCACCCGGATCACCGCACAGCCAGCAATATCACGACACAGGCGTTCCAAGAGCGATCATTGTTAAAGGCACCGCCGAAGAAGTTGTACTACGTGGTGTTCCCCGACATGCCGGATGCCCCCGGTGAGATGGCCAAGGGCCGCAAGGTCAGCGCCGAGTTCATAACCACGGAGGTGGATGGCGGGCAGTATATTGAAAAGGCGTATGCGGGTGTGAAGTGTCACCAGTCGCAGTGGACTGCGGAGACGATGGCGGGCTTTCGCACCATGCTGGAGGCGCGAAAGGGCATCGTAATGCTGCGGCTCGCTCTCTCGACCGTTGGAATGCCCACCGTGCGCGAGAGAGATATTTTCGAACGCATCCAGTAACTTTGTCGTGCGCAAGTACTTATTTTCCTGCTTTAATCAGCTAACCCCTTGATGCGTCTTTGGCGATGCGATTGCACAAGCATTTCTGGCCCAGGCGCACAAGGCACCAGCGGCCATTACCAAAGCAAAGGAGTTTGATACATGAACAATGACATTCTTGCGGGTAACTGGAAACAGATGAAGGGAAAAGTAAAAGAGCAGTGGGGGAAATTGACCGACGACGATCTGGACGTTGCGGAGGGTCGCCGAGACCAAATACTCGGTAAGATCCAAGAGCGCTACGGCATCGCGAAGGACGAAGCCGAGCGGCAACTCAAGGCCTTCGAGGATCAACACTCCAACGTGACGTCCCCACGCTCATACATCGAAGAGGGGCAGAGCTCATTGCATTGCCCCTCACTGTCGGACGTTTGGATTTGCTAAACCGTGGAAGCAGAGCGCGGCATAGGCTTATCGCTCTTCGAGTAATCGGCTGCGGCTTCGCCCGCCGAAGAGATGTCGCCGGCGCCAGTGCGCTCCATGATGTCCTTGGCGCGCTTTACCCAGTCGCTGTCGTCGCAGTGAACGGAGAGAAGAATGCCGCCTTCCCTAATGCGGCCTTCATACCGTTTGGCTTCATACTCCGGCACCCCTAGGCCGGCCAAGGCGCCGAGCAAGCCGCCGGTAACGGCGCCCGCTCCTGCCCCGGCCAAAGACGCCATGATGGGACCCGCGGCGATGAAGGGGCCAACGCCGGGTATGGCGAGCGAACCGATGCCCACCAGCCAACCTAACGCTCCGCCCAGCAGTACGCCCGATGCAACGCCCAAGGCCGCTCCTTCTGGAGCTTTCGTGTTCTTCTCATGGGCGAAGTCCTTGGTTCCAACGTTTTCCGGGAACAATGCGGAGATGTCCGTGTTTCGAAACCCCGCGTTGCGCAACGCATCCACGCCATTGGAGATATCGGCGCGAGTCCGATAGATTCCGAGTACTGATGTATTTGCCATTCTGTTAGTTCTCCTCTGTTTTCGAGATTCGCTATCAAATCGATTTACGATCTTTTCCTGTCTACAGTAGCTGCAGCTTTTTGCAGGATTGAGTCGCGTGAGGGGTACATCTCGGGGCCACGGAGCATTCAAGCGGCCGGTACTTTCTACCGGTTACCGGATCCCTTGCGTCCTAATACTGATGCGGTTTACGCAAGCCGACCATTCCGTTGGCCGGCTTCGGGGCATCCATGTGGAACCCAACATCACATGGTCAGATCGCCCGCCGTCCCTGAATCACACGAAGCAGAATGACGACGATGGCGAGGACCAAAAGGATGTGGATAAATCCTCCGACAGTATACGAACTGACCATTCCGAGGAGCCAAAGCACCAAGAGAATGACGGCAATTGTTTCTAGCATGTTTTTCTATCCTTTCTCGACTTCGGTCCATTGCACTTTCAAGGCCAAAGGCCTTCGCGGGAAAGTGGGAGTCATTTTCCCGGTTCGGACAACGCCGGCCTTCGTGGTTAGAACATTTTGTCTCATTGCGATGGATGGCCGGGATATTTCGAACCGTTCAGCAATCACTTGGTTGACGTGGCCTTGCGGTCCTTAACGTCGATTTTGTTAACCACTTGCTGGACATTGGGGACGGACGCCGCTACTTTCTCCGCGGAGTGGCGAATCTGCTCCGAGGTAACACTTCCGGTAAGCGTCACCACCCCGTTCTTGACTGCTGTGTCGACACGCTTGTCCAGGCGGTTGTGGGCGATCAGGGCGGCTGCCAGGTTCTTATTGATGGCAGCGTCGAGGTTTGAGTTCACCGCTTTCGCTGTACTCTCCCCGCCGGGCGGCAATACGGCGATCTCATTGGCGACAATCTGCCCGGGCGCCAACGATTTCGCGATAGTCTCGGCCTGATTCTTCTCCTCTTCCGATGCGACGGTTCCTTTCAGAGTGACAACCGCTTTTACCCGGTCCTGGCTTACCGTCACGTCTTTGAGGCCAGCTTGCCGTTCGGCGTCATGAACGCTGTCGGCGACAGCCGGCGACTTGTTCGCCGATGCGGTGCATCCCCCGGTTACGACCACCGTAAGTAACAGACCAGTCCCCAGAAGTGAGAGCGCTATCTGTTTCATTTCGTGTCCCTCCTTTGGAACATTCACGGCAATGCATGTTGGGGGCCATTATTTAGGAAGGAAGCAGGCTGTCCACCAGAAACGGACGGCCCCCCGGCGGATCTAGTATTCATGGATCCCAAACCATTCCTTCGCATGATTGACCCGAAGTTGCCACCACAAGACCCTGCTCCGGACGACCCATTCCAGCCGCCGTCTCCGGGGCCTGATCGGGATGAACCCAACCCGGACGTCCTACCGGAAATCACTCCTCAACCAGAGCCATACTACTTGTAGAGGGCATAAGGGCGGATTCCGTCCTAGGGGACCCGGTGGATACGACCAGAGCGTGGACAAAATGAAGCTTTTTCACCGAACTCCTCGACAATACAAAGGGATAAAAATCGGGCAGTCCCATGCTGCGCGAAAACTCGTTGAGCACGGCCGTAAACCGTAGCCACGTATTCAGGTGAGTGAGAAATCCGTCGTCCTCCTGGAACAGAACATCCGGGCCGAACGCTTCGAACGGCATTTCCACTGAATTGATATCGAGACTGAAGCTGAAGACTGTGCCAAGGGTGTCAAAGACATGTAGGAAATGGGCCCAGGTCTCGGCCCAGTCTTCCCACGGGTGGGCGCTTGCGTACGCGCTTACGTGGCGAGTCTGCCAATCGGAGGGAGGACCCTCGCGGTAGTAGCGGCTAAGCGCTTGGCCATAGTCTTCACGTTCGTCACCGAAGAGTTCTCGAAAGCGCTCCAGCCAGGCGGTTCGCTCCACCAGCCGATGCCAATAGTAGTGCCCCACTTCGTGGCGAAGGTGGCCAAGTACCGTCCGGTAAGGCTCACGCATCAGTGCCCTGATTCCTTCCCTTGTTGCATCGTCGGCTTCATCGATATTGAGTGTAATAATGCCATCGGAATGCCCCGTGAGTACAGGCACGCCATCTTCACGCGGCTTCAGAATGTCGAACGCCAACCCAAATTGCGGATCCTCCGTTAAGCGGGATTTTACCGGTAATCCTAGAGCGAGTAGCGCCGACACCAACCGGCGCTTGGCAAGCTCGATACTGCGCCAATAGACTGCGTTTAGAGGAATGGACAGATCGGGTATGGTTCTGTTGAGGCGGCAGGAGGCACAAAAGGGCTGTGCGTTCGCGTAGTCGTCTTCTGGAACCAGCCAATTACAAGCTGCGGGGGAGGCCGAGTTGTTACAACGCCGAAATAGCCCCTCGGGGCCATCGATAATAGTCCAGGAATTCGGAGCGGAGCCGGGCAAGAGAGGGTAGACACGGCCCGACAGGGGTTCGTAACCCAGGGGAGTCAGGCACTGCAAACAGGTGTCGTTGCGAAAGAAGGTGGGGCCGCCACAGCGGCATGCATAGAGGCGCGGGAGTGTCCGGAGCCCGGCTGACATTTCTTGATTCATCACCAAACTCTATGCAGGTGAAGAACCGTTTCGTCGCCTTGTTTCCGGTGTTACGGAGTGTTTTCTTGCGCCGGCAGTGTGAAGTAGAAGGTGGAGCCTACGGCAGGTTCCGACTCAACCCAAATTCGTCCACCGAGAGTCTCGACGATCTTTCTGCAGGTGGCTAGACCGATCCCGCTACCTGGGTAGTCCTGTCCATGTAAACGCTTGAACAGCTCAAAGATCTGCAATTGGTATTCGGCAGCGATGCCCTGCCCGTTGTCGGAAACCGAAAAGAGCCATTCGCGACCCGAACGCTCCGCGGCTATGTGAATGGCCGGCGGACGGGAACTTCGATATTTCAGCCCATTGCCAATCAGGTTCTGAAAGAGCTGAATGAAATTCATCTGACTACCTTTGACCACCGGCAGGGGTTCGAAGGTGAGGAGAGCGCCGGTGGATTCAATCGCCGCCCTCAGGTTCGCTACCGCCGCGCCCAATGCAGAGGTAGTATCGACATTTGCCGCGGAGGAGCGGCCAGCACCGTCTACCTTGGAGTATTCCAGCAATCCGTCGATCAATTGAGCCATCCGGACAGTAGCCGCGGTGATGGACTTCAAATTGGAAAGCCCCTCAGCATCGAGTTGAGAGCAGGAGTGGCGCTCCAGCAACTGGCTATAGACCGATATTGTTCGCAGTGGCTCCCGAAGGTCGTGGGAAGCCGCATAAGCAAAACGCTGCAGATCCACGTTTGAGCGTAGCAGTTGTTCTTCCTGTTTTCGCCGTACCTCATCGGCGACGATGCGCTCCGTGATGTCATGGGCGGTTTTGGATGCACCGATCACGTTTCCACTTTCGTCGCGGATCGGTGCGACGGTTAAAGCAACATGAATCTCGCGACCGTCTTTTGTTCGCCGCACGGTTTCAAATTGGTTGATATGCTCTCCGCGGGCGATGCGTTCCAAGATACGGATGCCTTCGTCCTCGCGACCGGAAGAAGAGATGGTGGAGATTGGCTGGCCGATCATCTCCACTTTGGTATAGCCGAATATGCACTGTGCGGCCGGGTTCCAACTGGTAACCCTGCCATCAAGGTTCTCCCCGATGATGGCGTCACCGGAAGACTCGACGATCGCTCCCAGCCAAGCCAGATCGAGGGCGCTTTGTCTCTCCAGCCGTTCCACCCGCAGACGTTCGGTGATGTCGCGGAACGCGACCACCACGCCTACAATCCCGCCGCTCGCGTCGCGGATAGGAGCGGGACTCTCTTCGATAGCGATTGAGGCGCCGTCCCTGGAAGTGAGGAGGGAGCGGCTGGAACCACCGACGCCTCCATGGCGCAACACTCTCGTTAGCTGGTTTTCAACGAGCTGCCCTGTCTCCTCGGAATGGGCGACGTACACACGGTCCAGTTCCCGTCCCAACGCCTCTTCCCCAGACCAACCGGTGAGTGATTGCGCCACTTTGTTCATGATCGTAATCCCCCCCTGCGCGTCGGTCGCGATGATGCCGTCGCCAATGCTCTCGAGCGTCGTTCTTAGCCAATCCTGCGCGATCCTGGCGCTCTCTTCACTGGCCTTCAGGATTTCGAGGTTCTTTGCCCGCCTGGCGATACTCCGTTGGATCGTGATTACGGATAGAACCAGAAGGGCGAAAAGGGCCAGGCTTCCGACCACACTGACCAGAGCAATTTCATTGACACTGGAACGCGCCACCGTGGTCTGTCGTAAGAGCCGGGCATAGGCCACAGACTGCATCTCGGTGCAGAGCTGGCGGATCTGGTCCATCAGCGCTCTGCCGCGCCCCATCTGAACGATCTCGAGAGCAGCTTCCGGGCCTAGTTTCCTTCGAGCCTCGATTGTCGCCTGAAGCTCATCGAGCTTCTCCTTGACCAGAGGCCTCAACTTTTCCACCCGCTCAGCCTGGTTGGCTCGAGTTGCGGTGACCTGCGCAAGGCGATCCAAACTCGACCATACGTTGGCAGAGCTGCGGTCATAGGGAGCCAGGTAACGTTGAGCCCCGGTCAGCAGGAATCCTCGTTGGCCCGTCTCGGCATCGGTCACGTCCGCTAATAGCTGGGAGGATTTCTGGATTATCTCCTGCGTCACGGCGAGTTGATCGCTCTGCTCACCAAAAGATGACCAGGCACGAAACGCGTCGAATGCAACGAAGAGAACCAGCAGCAGCGCCACCAGCAACGAAACGATTTCGCGTACAAGCGGCAACCCGCGGTGCGAGGCCTTTGTGGTCTGGCTATTGAGGCCGATGGGGTTGCCTCCGTTGACGCCAGGAGGCTCGTGACCGGGAAGATCCTTCCCCTGTGGGAAATCCTGTAACATTAGCGCCGATCACCGTACTGGCGAAATAGCAGCAACTGCAACAGCTCCTCATGGAGGACGAAGTGCTTACGAGAATGTGATCGTGCAATATCATGATATTTCCCACGCTTGGCGGTTCAATGGGTAGCCTGAAACGGGTTATCCTCGTAGTCGAGGACAGCAAAGCGGACGTCGAACTGATACGGCGATCGTTGAGCACCGGTGACGGAGCACCCACTCTTCTAATAGCGGATGACGGCGTCGAGGCGTTGCGACTATTACGAGAGCCTCCGGGCGATACCCTGCCAGATCTGATTCTTCTCGACCTGAACCTTCCCAGGAAATCCGGGCATGAGGTCTTGCAGGAAGTGAAAGCAGATCCGGTCCTGAAACATATACCTGTCGTGGTCCTAAGCAGTTCAAACGCCGATCGCGATGTGGCCGGTGCGTACGGCCTGCACGCCAATTGTTATTTCACCAAACCTATGGATATCGACCGGTTTACAGAAACGCTGCGCAGCATCGAGGAGTTCTGGTTCTCGCGGGCAACTCTGCCCACACACGGCTAGCTGTCGTGAACCGCGCCAGTTCGAGGAAATCGCCAAATCCGCTGTGCCAGGGCAGCTACACAATCCTGGCTCATGCACTGACACCCTCGGATTGATCTCCTGGTTCGTCATCGGCTCCCTGCAGGCGATACTGTTTCAGCTTTGCGTGCAGAGTCTTAGCGCTGATACCAAGCGTGGCGGCCGCTCGGGTTTTGTTGTTATTGGTCTGCGCTAGCGTAGCCTCGATAAGGACGCGTTCCGCCTCCTCAATGGACATCCCAACTTGAATGGCAAGGCCACCGTCCGTTGAGCGAGGTTCCGTGTCCGGCTGGCGCGTCTTTCCTTGGGCACGCGGCAAGTAGAGGTGACGCCCAAGCAACGGCCCTTCACCCGCGAGGATAACGGCCCGTTCAATCACATTGCGAAGTTCCCGCACGTTGCCGTTCCACGGATGTGTTTTCAGCGCGTCGCTCGCGTCTTGATCGAGATGGGTCACGCGACTGCCATGCTTCTTGTTCAGGCCTTGGATCAGATTCGCCGCAATCAACGGAACGTCATCAAGACGGTCCCGCAGTGGCGGGAGGTGAATATTGAAAACGTTAAGCCGGTAGTACAGATCCTCACGCAACATGCCTTCTTTGATGGCGGCTTCCGGCGCACGATTGGTCGCGGAGATCAATCGGACGTCGGCGAGCATCTCCGTCTTGCCACCCAAACGCCTGAACTTGAAGTCTTCGAGTACGCGGAGGAGTTTCGCCTGCATTTGCACCGGCATCTCCCCGATCTCATCCAGGAAGAGCGTCCCTCCCTGCGCCAGTTCCAGCGCACCCGCTCTGCGTTCCACCGCGCCGGTGAACGCGCCTCGCTCATGGCCAAAGAGTTCGCTCTCGATCAGAGTGGCGGGCAAAGCGGCGCAATTGATTGCCAGGAAGGCCTCGTCTTTACGAGGACTACAGGAATGGATCGCGCGCGCTACCAGCTCCTTGCCGGATCCGCTTTCCCCTGTGATCAGCACCGGAGCCGTGGTTGGCGCTACCTGGCGGATAAGACCAAAGACTTCCAGCATCGCGGGAGATTGGCCAACCAGGTCTCCCAGGATTCCACGATTCGTCAATTCCAGTCGAAGGCGTTCATTCTCAGCAGCCAGCCGACCCAAATCGCCGGCGCGCTGAAGAAGCGCCTGCAGCGACGCGGTGTTAACCGGCTTTTCGAGAAACCAGAAGCCGCCGTAGTCATGAACGGTTTCAACGGCGAGTTCAATACTGCCGAAACCGGTCAGGACGATCGTCGGCGGCATGGCGCCTTCCGCCTTCAGTTGCGCCATCATCTGAAAGCCGTCCATGCGCGGCATCTTCAGGTCGGTCACGATCACGTTAGGCCGGAAGGACGGAAGCAGTTTCAGTGCCTCTGCACCATCGTGAGCAGTTCTCACCTGGTGTCCCCATCCCACGACGAGATCGCCGAGTAGAGTGACTTGATCGAGATCGTCGTCAACAAGCAGAATTCGCATAATGTCACTACGAGACGAATACAGGGAGAAGGATTCGCGACAGATTCGAGCAGACGGAAACCAGGCCAATTGACGCACCTTCGATTGGCACTGACACTAATGATAACGCAAAGGATCCACTAGAGTTGCGCGGAACGACACAATGACACCAGAGACTTGGCGATGTCTTCATAACCCTCCAACTTGAACGGCTTCTCCAAAACGAGTGGGACACTAGGGGAGGCCAGTTCCTGCTGACAGGCGCCTGTGTGGCAGCACTCTTCTCTCCCGGTCTTACGCGGCAACCTCCGGTTTAGAACCACGGCGCCGTGCTTAGAGAATGAAGCGCCTCATCTCCATCCCGAGCCACCTCTATCGACAATCCAGACGCTAAAGCGGTTCCACGGAATGGGAAACCGTCGACCGCTATCGTCACAAATAGTTCGCCCAAGTATAGCCGTGCGCCAGACGACACATCAAGTAGCAAGCCATTGTTACATTATTTCTCAGCGGGTGCGCATGAATCGTGGAAATGCATGACCCTAAGCGACTTGTGGAACGGTCCTTGACGTGCTCCGACAGGCAGCTGAGGGAGACCTACAATGATTGACCACCGGGTGAGCGGGAACGCCATCTCCATTCAAGGTGAGCTGCAGCGCGTCCTTTCTTCGCAGACTTTCCGCCGAGCCACTCGAATGAGATCACTGCTCAAATACCTGGTGGATGGCCGACTGGAGGGCGTTAAGGTGACCGAGGCTCGTGTTGCGAGTGAGGTCCTCGGAAAAGGGGACGATTTTGATTCCGGCGTCGATCCAGAAGTGCGCGTTCACCTTGGAAGGCTTCGGCGTAAGCTGGCAGAATATTACGCCACCGAAGGCAAAGAAGCCTCCATGCAGATCGATCTTCCGGCTCGCAAGTACGACCTGGTTTTCCAAAGTGTAAGTAACGGAGCCGGCCCCAGGGAGGACGAGCACAAGTCCGTCTTACCCTCTGTCGCAGTCCTTCAGTTCTCAAACCTCACGAATGATCCGGACCGGGATGCGTTCTGTTACGGGCTGACCGACGAGATAATCACGACTCTAGCGTCAACACCGAATGTGAATGTAGTTGGGAGCAGCTCGGCTTTTCAATTCAAAGACAAGGCTGTGGACATACGTGAGGCCGGACATGAATTGGGCGTACAAACCATCATGGAAGGCAGCGTTCGCATGGAGGACGGCCTTACAAGAGTAGCTGTCCGGTTGGCCCGGGCCGAGGATGGAATTGCGATTTGGTCCGACTCTTTCGACGCGCAAGCGGAAGGAACGCTCAGCACCCAACAGGTGATCGCAAACGAGATCATCGAGAGTCTGCCGGCAGAACCGCTGGGAAAACAAGCATAGGGCGCAGGCACCTCCACCTGATTTGGCTGCGGGCGCAACTCATGCAGGCTGGGACTTTATCACCCTTCTGTAGGAGCGCAAACGGGTGGAGAGGCAGACTCAAGTTGGAATCAGGTTGGAGGGGTGGTCTAACGAATATACACACGACGGTAACTTTGATCATGTCAGCCCATCACTCCTCTTCCCATAACAACTTCTGATATGGCCATCTAACTGCAACGGCCTGTGAAGGAGATGTGCGAATGAAACATTCAGAACAAGTTTGCCGCGGACTCTTGTCCGCCCTGCTCATTGGATTTCTTGCGGCGCCTGGCATGTCGGGTAGTGTCAAAGACACGCGCGAGCGCTTAACTCTCTCAGCGACGGTGATGGGAGAAATCATGAGGGCTCCCGATAAAGGAATCCCGGATGAGATGCTTCAATCGGCGCACTGCGTAGTTGTTGTGCCCGGCCTCAAGAAGGGCGCATTCATCGTCAGCGGGACGTATGGCAAGGGCTTCGTCACGTGCCGCCGGGGCGCAAGTTGGTCCGCTCCGGCCGCAGTCCGCATGGAGGGTGGCGGCGTCGGGTTTCAGATTGGTGGATCGGAAACCGACGTTGTAATGCTGGTCATGAACGCCAGAGGAGCAGAACGACTGATGTCCAGCCAGTTCACATTGGGTGGTGAGGGCGAGGTTGCCGCAGGCCCCGTGGGAAGACGTGCTACGGCCGAAACAGATGGTAAGTTTACGGCTGAAATTTTGTCATGGTCGCGCAGCCGGGGTGTGTTCGCTGGAGTAGCTTTGAAGGGTGCTACGCTCCGCGCCGACGAAAGTGACAACGCCGACCTGTATGGCCATAAGATGAGCACCAAGGAAGTGATGGATGCTAAGTTGCCCGTTCCAGCAGCCGGAAGGCCTTTGATTCGTTTGCTTAGCCGCAATTCACCCACAGAGAAGAAATAGATTGGAAAGAGAGGCGCCCCGTACTTTGGTGGCGCCTCTCACTCATCACCGAAACTCAGTCGCATGCCCGCCTGACTAGCTCCTACCCTTTACTAACAACACAATACCGCCAACCAATGCGAGCGCTCCAGCGATAGGTGGAACTGGAACGCTGTGCGTCTTATCGCGAGTAGCTTGCAACGGTCCGAGGTCAATCACCTTCTCCTTTGTCGTGTAGGTAAACCCTCCCCAGGCGATTCCAATTAGTCCGAGGACGATCAAGACGACTCCAATTATTTTGCTCATGGCTCCGGTAATTTTCTCCTGTTAAATCAAATGCAATTGATGGGCCACTGCTGGCCGACTTTGGGCCATCACTTGCAAGGGTTATCACGAGAAAAGGAGTGGGATCGACAATGACAAGCGAAGAGTATGGATACGCGTATAAGAAGGGCTTTGATCTGACTGTTCGGCTGCTATGCTCTCGAGGCGTGCAAGCGGACCATGCACGCGAGGTGGCGCAGGCTGCGTGGGTTCGAGGGTGGGAAAGAATTGGACAACTGAGAGACAAATGCCTGGTAACTACCTGGGTGAATACGATCGCACTCAATGTCAATCGCGGACTGATACGAAAAGAACCTATAAGGAGTTTACCGGAGCTCCCCCACGGCACATCCTACATCGATCTCACGGCAATTGACATCGCTCGTGTCCTCTCGCGCTGCCGTCCTTCTCACCGGCAATTGTTGGAGCAATTCATGCTAGGTGTTACGCCGCGCGAGATCGCGGAGCGAGAAGGGGTAACCGACACTGCCATTCGAATCCGTATGCTGCGAGCGAGGAGGGCAGTTCGAATGCAGATCGAGAGGAAGCGGATTGTCCCAAGCCGCTGCAGGTAGGTCTTACATTACGCCGGCTCGCCGCATCACTGTCTCTGCTTTCCGACGCACTTCGCGGGCGATCTCAAAAGGGTCGCCTTGCTGAAATCGCGGCAGAAAGAGCTCGACGGACAACGGGCCGGTGTAATCCTTGATAGCTAGCTTATGAAGTATCTCGATCAGGGGACTGACTCCATCGCCGGGGATGGCGCGAGTGGAGACATCTAATAGTTCCCGAGGAATATCGGGCACGTCCTGAAAGTGCACGTGGCCAATTTCCGCGGGCCGGATAAGATCCATATCCTCCATTTTGCTGAGGCCCGACCAGAAGTGATAGCAGTCGAACATGGGGACAACATTGGGATGTCCGGCCGCCCGAATCGTCTTCAACAGTGTTGGCAAGGTAGAAATAAACGTCGACGTGCGCACGAATTCGATCCTCAGGGACAGGTTGAATTCCCGAGCGATTTCACCAGCCTCATGCATATTGTCGGCTCCAGCCCGATAGTCGTCCGGTTGGATCTTTTGTGTGGTGAGCGTGGTCGCGTAAACGTTCTTCAAGCCGAGAGTCGCGTATGCCTCGCATCGTGCCTTAAGCTTCGCGATTGAAACCGCGCGATTGGGATTCGGCTCCCAGAGCCCGGTTACTCCGGTGGCGGCCTGAACCGCCGTTAAACCCAAGTCAGTGAGTATCCGGCCGACGACCGCCAGATCTTCGGCTTTGAGGAAGTCATCCAGGAGGACATTCGAAAGTTCGACGAATCGGATGCCCGCTCGAGACCAGCCTTCGAGCGACCCGCGAAATCCGGCCGCGGCCGAAGTAGTCTGGTGAAGAGCGAGAGACATGCGATTTTGAACGGCCTGGAGAGGCACTGGCGTTCCGGCCATCGACAAGGATGCGAGTAGGGCTCCTCGTCTGGAAAGCGTGGTCATCGGCTGTTTCTCCTGGAGGGCGAGTGTCGTCGTGACCATTGTATGGCGACTCCCGGTCCACCACAGTTTTCCAGTACGGCATAGAATGAACGGCATGAGACCGACAGTCCTGATCCTCTTCGTATGCGCCGTCCTGGCGTGCGGACAACAGAAGAAAGAACTTCCTCAACCTCGAGTCGTAACGGCAGGGGCGCAACAAGGAGCGCC
>JBDTMC010000054.1:0-24968 GCA_039934475.1 Bryobacteraceae bacterium
GTGGAACCGACAACAACTTCCTAGCGCCGCAGGTCAATCCGCTGAATCAGGATCTGGGCACAATCCGCACCGATTACATCATGAACGATTCCAGCCGCCTCTTTGCACGCTACACGCGGCAGCAAGGTGCGCAAACATCCAACGTGCCGGCTTACGGCTCTCTGATCTTCCCGGGCAGCAACGTTTCGGAAGGCACCCAGAACAGCCTCACGGCAAACTACACACGAGTGGTGAGCCCGAGCCTCGTGTTTGAGGGCCGCTTCGGCTGGACGGCCAATGAGTGGAAGTCAGATGCGATCGATCAGGCTTCGAGCACCTCCGAGTCCTTTGGCTTGCCCGGACTGAACAGCGCGTGTTCCTCGTGCGGCGGCTTGGCGGGCTTCATCATCGGCGGTCCGGTGGGAGGTTTCTCCTTCGGCAACAGCGATCACGCTCACCAGGTGGACAACTATGGCGGCTACAACTTTGTCGGCTTGGCAACATGGACCCACGGCGCCCACACCTTCAAGTTCGGCAGCGATACGTTGCTTGCCTGGCGCGACCGTCGCGATACCTCATCGCAAGGCGATTTCGGTTGTTTCAATAGCGGCATCTGCGCCGGCAACGGTTTCTCACAGGACATTACAGGCGATGCGTCACTGCCAGGCTCCGGGCTATCGATGGCGACGTTCCTATTGGGAAATGTGAGCGCCTTTGGCCGAGTGATCTACGCCCACAATCTCCCATTGGCGCATAACACGCGCACGGCGTTCTTCGCGCAGGATACGTGGCGGGTGACTCCTAAGCTGACCCTGACCTTGGGACTGCGGTGGGATTATCTAGGCTATCCTACGTCGCCGCAGAAGGGGGGGATCGCCAACTTCAACTTCAGCAACACAAATTCGATTGTGAGCAATTACGGCGATACCTCCGCCACCGCGAACGTCAACCAGAACTACAAGGACTTTGGTCCGCGCGTGGGGCTGGCTTATAGAATTGCCAACAACACTGTCATCCGGGCCGGCTACGCGCGGTCATATGCCATCGGCTTCTACGGCGCCAACTTCGGAGCGATCACCAACGATTGGCCGAACGCGACACGCCAGAACGTACGGCAGAACGATGCGTATGCGCCGAGCTTTAAACTCGACCAGGGGCCACCGGCGTTCGTTTCTGGCTTTGACCTTCTGGAGGCGGCCGGAAATCCAGGACAGTACCCGACACCGAACTCAACGGGGTTTGGAACAGACACACATAACCCCGATAATTCCATCGATATGTGGAACTTCGCTGTGCAACACCAGTTTGGCGGCGACGTCACCTTGGGTGTAGCGTATGTCGGCAACGCGACACGGCATATGTTCTGGCGGCGCGACTACAACGCAGCTCTTCCCGGGCCAGGACCATTGAACCCGCGGAGGCCTTACAACGACTTTGGGTTTAACACGAACGCTTACAACCAGAGCAATCAAACCAGCTCCGGTTACCAGTCATTGCAGGTGTCGGTGCAAAAGCGCTATTCCCAAGGTCTGTCCCTGACGAGCGCCTTTACATGGGGCCATTCCTACGATTTCGGGCTGCACAACGCCATGTATCCCTGGAACACAAATTTGGATCGTGCGCTGCAGGATACCGACCGCAAGTTCGTCTTCGTGTTCAGCCATGTTTGGGAATTGCCTTTTGGTCCGGGCAAGCCGATGCTGAACAATTCGGGGCCGCTGAAATACCTTGTGGGCGGCTGGCAGCTCTCCGGAATCGAGACCATAGAATCGGGCAGGCCGTTCACGCCAGTTTTAGGGGATACGGCATCGCTGAATTCCGATTGCTGCACTCTGCGGCCAAATGTGACAGGGGATCCGATGGTCTCAAGCCCAGGCCGCGATGGATGGTTTAACCCGGGCGCGTTTGGCGTGCCCGCGTTGTACACTTACGGCAATTCCGGCCGGAACATTCTTCGTGGGCCGGGCGTGGTCCGCGTGGATCTAGCCCTAATGAAGTCGTTCCAAATTCACGAGAAGTTGAGACTGGAACTGCAAGGGGAAGCCTACAACGCCTTCAATCGCACGAATCTCGGCAATCCGAATGCGACGGTGGACTCGTCAACCGCGGGCAAGATATTCGGCATCAGTGACATCATGCGGCGTCTTCAGGTAAGTGCTACAATCCGCTTCTGATGTGGAAGTGTGCGACGCTGCTGGCAGCGCTGGCGGGCTGGGCCTATGGGGCGCAGCCCGCATCCGATCCGATGACGGAAGGGCTTGCCCTTTTGCAGAAAGGCGATTTCCATCGGGCAGAAGTGCTGTTGCGGCGGAGCGTGGAACTGAAGCCCAACTCGGCGCCAGCCCACAATTATTACGGTTTCGCACTCGGCAGGAATGGGTCGCTTGATCAGGCCGTAGCGGAATTCCGAAAAGCTCTTCAGATTGATCCGAAGTATCCAGATGCGCTCTACAACCTGGGTGCCGCGCTGGTGATCCAAGGCCAAACAGGGGCGGCCATTCAGAACCTTCAGGCGGCGGTGGCGTTACGGCCGAACTTTCCCGAGGCCCTATTTGAATTGGGCAACGCCCTAGCTGAGCGGAAGCAATACCGCGAGGCGATTGAGGCTTTGCGCAAGGCGGTCCGAGTACGGCCCGACATGGCCGCAGCCCATACACAACTGGCGCTGCTTTACACGGCAATCCTCGACACGAAGCAGTCTGTAGCGGAGTTTCGACGGGCCGCCGAATTGCAGCCCCAATCAGCCGAAGCCCATAACAACTTCGGTGTGGCATTGGATCAAAACGGCGATCTGCCCGGAGCCATCCAGCAATTTCAACGCGCTATCAAGTGCGATCCCAAGTTTGTTCCGGGAATCCTGAACCTGGCGCAGGCTATGCGTGATAACGGTGACCTGCCCGCCGCGATCGAGCACTATCGAAAGGCTCTGGAATTGGAGCCCGGTTCGGCTTCGGCACATGCGGATCTAGGCTTCACGTTACGGCGGAGTGATCGTTTGAAAGAAGCCCTGGACGAGTTGAACACCTCCGTACGATTGGCTCCGGATGTGGCGCGCTCCCAGTTCTATTTGGCCGAGGTGCTGGCGCAGACCGGTGACTCAGACGCGGCGCTGGCGCATTACGAGAGAGCGGCTCACCTAAGCCCGCGCGATGTGGAGTTCCGTTTGAAATATGGCACCCTGCTTTCCCAGAAGGCACCGAAGGAAGCGGTGGCGGAACTGAGGGAGGCGGCGCGACTGGCTCCGCATCGATCGGAAGTGTTGAGCGCGCTGGCAGCAGCTCTGCGCAGGAGCGGCGATGCCGCTGGGGCGACCGAGATGTTTAAGCGGGCGCGGGAAGAATCGGCCACAGCCGCGAACGTTTCCGAGGCCGTCCTGGAAACGAACAAGGCCATCGATCTGTTGAAACTGGGCCAGCTTCCCAACGCTATTGAAGCATTGCGGGCGGCCTTGGCAGCGCAGCCGGATTCCGCCGACGCCAATCACTACATGGGTATCGCCCAGAGCGCCCAAGGCAACTGGAGCGAAGCGAACCGCGCCTTTGCGGCAGCGGTGAAATCGCGTCCGGCCGACGCCGACATCCACTTCAATTACGGCGTGGCGTTGGAAAAGCAACGGGACTGGTCCGGCGCGGTTCGCGAGTTTGAGGCCGTGGTGTCACTCCGCCCTGGGCACTCGCAAGGGGCGTGCCAGCTTGCCACCGCTTTGATGCGAGCGGGCGAGGCTGGCCGTTCGCAGTCGGCCTTACAAAGCGCCAGGGAACTGGGCCCGTGTAAGGTGGACTAACTGCCGGCGCGAGCGAGCACGATCATCGCGAGCACGAGGCAAGCAACGCCAGCGCCCATTATCCGCATGGGACCGCTGCCCGCCTGCTTCCATTCGCCGGCGAGCATTCCAGTGATGGTGCTACCGATGACGACAGCCGAGAGAAAGAGCGGCCAGCCGATGACGGCGCCCAGATCGCCAAGTTTCACCGTGGAGAGGCTGTAGCAAACAATGCTGCCAAACCACAAAGCGCCCATACACATCCCCATCAACCAGTAGTACCAGCGCGACTTGGCGACGAGATCGCCAACGTTCCCGTTGTTCTTCATCATCGTCAGACAATAAATGACCCCGGGAATGAAGCCCGCCCACAGGCACGGAAGCCAAACCGCGTTCGACATCATCGCCGTGCTGGCGCCCTGCATGTGTGCACGCTCCTGAATGGCGCCGCCGAAGGCCAATCCCAAGTTCAGCATCGACCCGAGGATGCCAGAGAGCAGAGCGTACAAGAAGCCACGGAGGAAGCGTTTGGGAACGGCGGAACCTTTGACATCCAAAGCGCGGTCGCGGCGGTTACCGGCAAAGCCGCATAGACCCACTCCAGCCAGAATGATGGCAATCCCCAGCAAAACCATCACACCCTGGGTGGTAAAGATCCTCTCGGGATGTTGTGTAAGCAGAGGAATCAGCGCGCCGGCCGCCGCCGACGTTCCTAGAGCCACGGCAAACGTGATGGCGATACCCACAGTGGAGATAGCCAGCCCGAACAGAACCAGCGACACGCCCCACCCGGCACCGAACAGAGCCATGGCGAGTAGTGTCCCTAACGGCGCCCAGGCGTAAATGGACCAGAGGCCAGGGACAGTGAGCATGGTGATCAAGGTGGGCACAACGCCTACTCCGAGCAAACTGAAGGCGAACCACGAGTGCTCCCAGGCCCAGCCCCGATTCAGCTTCATGGGAAGTGTGTATGTGGCATTCATCAGGGCGGCCAGCAGAATGAGGCCGATCGCTTCGATCACGTTTGAACTCACGTTCTCTCCTTACTCGTGGAAGATTGTCAACAAAATCGATGACAACTTCGCTTCGCTCGTTTATAATCGCTGGAGTGGGCGGTTGTCAACAGGCGGCGGGATTCGACGGGATGTCATCAAGCAACGGAAACTCAAGCAAACTTTTCGATTTGACGGGTAAAGTAGCGGTGGTCACGGGCGCGGCGGTGGGTTTTGGAAGGGTGATCTGCACCGGACTGGCCGAATACGGGGCTGACATTGTCGCCGCGGACGTGGATGGCGAAGCGGCAATGCAAACCGCGGCCGCCGTGGAGGCCTTAGGCCGACGCGGAATGGGAATCGCGGTGGACGTCGGCAAGCCAGAACAGATCAATGAACTGTTTGCGCGGGCCATTGAGACTATGGGTACGGTGGATATCCTGGTGAATTGCGCAGGAATCTCGCAACACGATCCAGCCGAACTGACACCTCTGGAAACGTGGGACCGCGTGATCGACATCAACTTGCGGGGTACGTTCCTGTGCTGCCAAGCGGCCGCCCGCGTCATGCTGGCCAAAGGCAAGGGCACGATGATCAACTTCTCTTCCATCGCTGGCGCGGTGGGAGTGGGCCGCGGCGCGAACGTCTATTGTGCGAGCAAAGGCGGCGTGAACACGTTGACCAAGCAACTGGCCTTGGAATGGGCCAGCCGGGGCATCCGCGTGAACGCTATCGCACCCTGCCAATTCATGACTCCGGGTTTGGAGCGAGTGATGAAAGATCCGCAATTCGATCCGGCGCAGCTGATGCAGACTTGGACGATGAATATTCCGCTGGGCCGGGTGGGTGAGCCGGAGGAAATGCTAGGGCCCGTATTGTTCCTTGCTTCGGAAGCATCGTCAATGGTCACGGGCATTATCTTAGACGTCGACGGAGGCTACCAGGCGCGCTAATGCAAACCAATGTGAAGCTGGAGAAGGCCGTGCAGATCGGCATCGTGGTGAAGGATCTGGAGAAGACGACATCGCTATTATCCGCGGTGTTCGGCATCGGTCCTTTCCATTTCGTGGAGTGGCCAAACCGGCCGGACTCGAAATACTGGTATCGCGGGAAGGAAGAGCACATCCGCATACGCCAGGCCTTCGTGCAGGTGGGCAACCTGGAACTGGAATTCATCCAGCCGATTGAGGGCGACCTCAATGCGTATCGCAAGTTTCTGGACGAGGAAGGCGGCGGCATCCACCACGTTCTGTTCGAGACGGACGATATGGAAGGCGTGGTGAACGCGGTGGCGCCCCATGGCATTCTGCCGCTGCAAGCGGGGACGGGGATTCGTCCTGGCACGCGATGGGTATTGCTGGATTCAGAAGAGGCAGCCGGATTCCTTGTGGAGTTACGGCAACGCGCGCCTGGGTGCGATGGGACATCCATTCCCAAAGAGAGTAGTGAGGCGAAGCCGGAGAAGAACTTATGATGCAAGCGATTGGGACTGTGCCCGACACCGCAATGCTGTTAGATCTCTACCAGTGCATGTTGCGGTTACGAGATTTTGAAGTGAAGGTGCAGGAGTTGTACCGGTCCGGCAAACTGCCTGGCTTCGTTCATCTGTATGTAGGCGAAGAAGCCGTGGCAGCAGGCGTGTGCGCGTGGCTGGAACCGAAGGACATGGTCTTCAGCACGCATCGCGGTCATGGGCACGCCCTGGCGAAGGGCGTTCCAGGACGAGACGTGATGGCGGAGCTGTACGGCAAGGTGACCGGCTGTTCCGGGGGGCGTGGCGGCAGTATGCACATGTATGCGCCGGAATATGGCTTCATGGGCACGAATGGAATCGTGGGTGCGGGTTTGCCGCTGGCTACGGGCGCGGCGCTGAGCGCACAGTTGCGAAAGAGCGGACAAGTGTCGATCTGCTTTTTTGGCGATGGGGCAGTGAACAGCGGATCGTTTCATGAGAGCGTGAACCTGGGGACAGTCTGGAATCTGCCCGTGGTTTATGTGTGCGAGAACAATCTCTTCGCCACTGAAATGGCTTTCTCACGAGCGACTAAGAACACGAGCGTGGCGAGCCGGGCCGCGTCGTATCATCTGCCGGGAGTAGAGGTGGATGGCAACGATGTGCTGGCGGTGTATGAAGCCGCCGGCGAGGCGATCGCGCGCGCGCGTAATGGAGGCGGCCCGACATTGCTGGAGTGCAAGACGTACCGCATTGTCGGCCATCACGAAGGCGATCCAGGAACGGATTATCGCACGAGAGAAGATCTGGATAGCTGGAAGCAGCGTGATCCAATCAAGTGCTTCCGTCAGAAGATGACGTCCACGGAACGGGTCTCTGCGGAAGCGTTCGACGACATTGTGCGAGAGACCGAGGAGTGGCTGAACGACGCGGTGGAGTTCGCGCGGAACAGTCCGGAGCCGATCGCGGAAACGGTGATGGATCACGTGTGGGCCAGCTAAGCGGAGGAGATGCGGTGCAGAACGGGATGAGAGAGATTACGTACGTAGACGCGGGCGTAGAAGCCTTGCGCGAAGAGATGGCGCGTGACGAAAATACGGTGTACATCGGACAAGGCATCGGCCCACGCGGCGGAAATTTCCGCCAGACGCGGGGGTTGTGGCAAGAGTTTGGGGACCACCGACTGAGAGATACGGGCATCTGCGAGTTGGGCGCGACCGGGGTAGCTATTGGCGCGGCGATGGCGGGCAGCCGTGTGATTGTCGACGAAGTGTTTCTCGACTTCATCCTGGAAGCCATGACGCAGGTGATTCAGCAGGCGGCGAAGACGCACTACTCGTCAAACGGCAAGATTAAAGTGCCCATCGTTATTCGCGGCGCCATGGGTTCGGTTCGCAGCGCGGGCTCCCATCATTCGCACGCGTTCTATAGCTGGTTTGCACACACGCCTGGATTGAAAGTGGTTGTTCCGTCCTGTGCGGCCGATGTGAAGGGTCTGATGAAGACGGCCATTCGCGACGATGGTCCGGTGATGTTCATCGAACACAAGGCGCTTTACAACAGCAAGGGCGAAATCCCGACTCACGAATATTCCATCCCGTTCGGCGAGGCGCGAATCTGCAGGGAGGGAAGCGACGTCACGCTGGTGGCGGTAAGCAAGATGGTTCAGGTTGCGATGGAAGCAGCAACTGCTCTGGAGAAGCACGGAATTAGTGTCGAAGTGATCGATCCGCGAACGATTGTCCCGCTGGACCGCGCCGCGATCGCGACCTCCATCAGAAAGACCGGCCGGGTGGCGATTCTGGATGAAGCCCCGGCGATGTGCGGATTCTCCGGCGAGATCTTCGCGCTGGCTTGTGAGGAGTGTTTTGACGATTTGGACGCGCCGCCTCTGAGAATCTGTTCCTTGCCTGCGCCGAACCCGTTCAGCCCGGTGCTTGAGAACCAGATGATTCCGACGGTGGAGCGGGTGGTGCGGGAGATCCGCCATTCGCTGGAGGCTTGAGTTCTTCGAATGACGTATGAAATCGTAATGCCCCAACTGGGCCTGACTATGACTGAGGGCTCCGTTTCCACCTGGTTGAAGAAGCCGGGCGAGTGGGTGGAGAAGGGTGAGATGCTCTTCACCGTGCAGACGGACAAGGTGGAGATGGAAGTGGAGTGCTTCGGTAGCGGCTACCTAAGCGACATCCTGGTGGAGAACGAGCTAGTGGTTCCCGTGGGAACGTTGCTGGCAACGTTGCGGCAAGAGGCCGCGGCGCTCCCTATGACTGAGGGTAAGAGCGCTGCGAGTCCGCGGGCGCGCAAGATAGCGAAGGAACTGGGCGTAGACCTGGCGACCGTACGCGCCGCAGGCAGCCGCATCTCCGAAGAGGATGTGCGCCGCCACTTCGAACAGTCGGGCGGTGTGGCGCCGAAGCCACCGGCCGCCGTCGAGGCACCAGCATCGACGGCGCGCAAGATCACTGCCCGCCGCATGACCGAGAGCTTCACGTCCGCGCCCCACTTCTATCTGGGCGTAGAGGCGAATGCCGCCGCGCTCACCGCTCTGCGCGAAGAGTTAAATAGCGATGGAACGGGAAAGCCCAAACTCACGTTTACGGACTTCTTCCTGAAGGCGATGGCGGAAGCGTTGCGAGAGCAGCCGGGGGTGAATGCATTTTGGAACGGCGACGGAGTGACGAGACGCGATAGAATCGACATCGGCTGCGCGGTTCAGACCGACGACAGCCTGGTGGTGCCTGTGATTCGGAATGCCGACAATCTCGATCTACACGCCGTGGCGGAGCGGCGCGCCGAGTTGGTTCAAAAGGCGCGAACGCGCACGCTAGTGGTGAGCGATATGGAAGGCGGCAGCGCGACGCTCAGCAATCTCGGGACATCGGGAATCGATTGGTTTCAAGCCATTCTCAATCCGCCGCAGAGCGTGATTCTTGCTGTTGGAAGAATCGCGGCACGACCGGTAGTGGTGGGCAACCAACTACAGGTGCAGCCCACTGTTCATATGAACCTCTCCGCCGACCACCGCGTATTGGACGGCGCGGCGGCGGCGGCATTTCTGAGCCGCATCCAACAACTGATCGAACATCCACAAGAGCTGCTCGCGGCAAGGACTTGAAGTGGAAATCTTTCCCCACGTCCATCAGATCCAGTCTCAGATAGCGGACCGGCATCTGTTTCAATACCTGTTCGTGGGCGACAATGTATTGCTGTTGGACACGGGTATGGCCGGCACACCCGAAGCCGTGATTCTGCCGTATTTGGAGAGCATCGGGATGAAGCCGGAGCGGCTGACGCTGGCAGTGAATACACACGCCGACGCCGATCATCATGGTGGCAACGCTGCCCTGCGGCGCGCCAGCGGCAATGTGCTGCTGGCCTGTGGCGATGCGGACCGCGAGGTAATTCAGAATCCCGACCGGCTGTTCCAACTACGCTACAACCAGTGGATTGCGGAGCACGGCGTCGGCCTGGGTCTGAACCCCGAAGCGGAACAGTGGGTACGAGGTATCGCCGGCCCGGCGCATCGCATCGATGTTACCCTGCGCGGCGGCGAACGGCTTGCCATCGACGACACGCGGGACGTACGGGTGCTGCATGTGCCTGGGCACAGCAATGGCCACCTGGCGTTCTACGACGCGACGAATCGCGCCGTGTTCGTGGGTGACGCGTTGCACGGCAGCACGTGCCCATCGATTGCCGGCCAGCCATCCTTGCCGCCGGCCTACTTTGCGGTACTGGCCTATCTATCGAGTGTGCAGTTGATTGAGTCGCTGGACATCGAGTGGATCTACTCGGCGCACTGGCCGACATACCGGGCAGACGGAATAAAAGAGTTTCTGGATGAGTGCCGCCGCTTCGTGGAAATGGCCGATGGACAGGTGCGCCGCGCGCTGGAGCGCCATCCCGAAGGCGTAGGGTTGCTGGAGTGCATCGCGGAGTGCGGCCCCGCCCTGGGCCGCTTCCCGGAGAATAATCGTTGGTTGCTGATGTACCCTCTTCACGGTCATCTCAGCCACCTGGAACAGTTGGGCGAAGTGGTGCGAATCAAGGTGGGCGACCGGATCCGATGGAAGGCGGTATAAGGCGATGAGCCGTTTTGAGGACAAGCGTGTGCTGGTGACTGGGTCGGGCACTGGCATTGGACGGGAGATCGCGTTGGAGTTTGCGCGGCAGGGCGCTGATGTCGTCCTTCACTACGCGCACAGCAATGCCGGCGCGAAGTCAGCCGTGGAGGAAATTCTCGCGATGGGCCGGCGCGCCGCCGCGTTCCAAGCCAATTTCGAAGAAGTGGAATCCGTCGTGGGCCTTGGCTCGAAGGCGATTGAATTTCTGGGCGGCATCGATTGCCTGGTGAACAATTCAGGCATCACTTTCAACAAGCCATTCCTGAAGGTGACACCGGAGCAGTACAACACGGTCTTCGACGTGAACATTCGGGCGCAGTTCTTTCTTACGCAGCGAGTGGCGGCCCATATGGTGGATCACGGCGGCGGCGCGGTGTGCAATCTGACATCGGTCCACGGCCTGCAGGGCGCTCCGGAACACGCTGTGTATGCGGCGACGAAGGGCGCGATCATCGCATTTACCCGGACGCTTGGCATTGAGATGGCGCATAAAGGCGTGCGCGTGAATGCGATCGCACCAGGCTGGGTGGTGGTTGAGAATCACAAGAAGATCTTCCCGGGGTACGAAGAGGAAGCGGCGATTGCGTCCGCCCGCGACTCGGTTCCCCTGGGGCGCCCGGGCTACCCGTTGGAGATCGCCAAGTTGGCACTGTTCCTCTGTTCCGACGATGCGCAGTACATCGTGGGCCAGACGATTGTAGCCGATGGCGGCACGACGTCGCTGATGTCGCTGATCTCAGATTTCCGCACCGAATCGGGCGCGCGCTGCGGTCTGGGTTACGTCGCCGGAGTCTGACGAATGCTGGAGAAACTTCTAGAGACTCTCGCTTCGGCCGGTAAGCCGGCAGAAGTTTGCGAGATGCCCGAAGGCAGCAAAGTAGTACTGCTGCCGCACGGTGGAAGAGTGCTTGGCCTCTATGCCAAGGATTCCGATGAGAACCTATATTGGACGAATCCGGCGCTCCAATCCGCCGATACGGCGCAGGCTTTCTATGCCAGCGGCGACTGGCACAATTCCGGCGGGGACCGCACGTGGCTCGCTCCGGAAGTAGACATATTCTTCCCGCAGTATCCAAACCTGGATTTGTCCACTTACTGGCAGCCGCGCCAGCTTGATCCAGGCAACTACTCGGTAGTGGATGTGGATGGTGAGAGACGAATGGTGAACCAGCTCTCGCTGACCCTTTCCCGCAGCAAGCTGAACGTGGACCTGGAGATCTCAAAGTGGGTTCGTCCCGCGGCGGATCCAATGCGATATGAAACCGGCATTCCCGCAAGCGTGGCGGTGCGCTACGCGGGATACGCACAACACACACGCCTGAAAATGTTGGGGCACGCGGCGCCAGGCGCACAGGTGGGACTGTGGAACCTAGTGCAGATGCCGCACGGCGGAGAGCTTCTGGTGGCCACGTATTCGCGCTCGGAGCCTAAGTTGTACATGGGTTCGATCGAGGAGGGCGATCTGCGGGTGAGCGATCATTTGGTGCGCTATCGAATGTCGGCCAAGGGTGAGCATAAGATCGGCCTGCGGGCGGTCGGAATGACTGGGCGCGTGGGATATCTTTACGGAGATGAGAGCGAGTCTACCCTGATCGTACGAAGCTTCTTTGTCAATCCCTCGGGGGAGTATGTCGATATTCCATGGGCTGAGACGGGGAATCTAGGTTATGCGGTGCAGGCCTGCAATGTCGATAGTAAGTGGGGCAGCTTCAGTGAGCTCGAGTATCACATGCCAGCTATTGGAGACGGCACAGGCCGCATGGAATACGAGGACGTGAGCCAGATATGGGCATACCGCGGTCCAAGGACGGCTGTTCAGTCGATAGGCCGCCGCCTGCTATCACCAGCGATCTAATCTACTCCGGAAGATCGGGGAGGGGCGGCAGGTTTGAGAAATCAATCGGCAACCCTTTGCCCTTGGGTAACATGTCGGTGACGATATTACCGCGCCAGGAAATGGTGAGCTTAAGGTCAGGGCGTGACGGCCAGTTGCCCCACACTTGTTGGAAGGTCACGAGGGGATAGGTGAGTGTGAGGCGATCGCCGGTCCGCACATCGTTCAATGAAAGATAAGCAAGGCCCGGTCCGGCCCACGCGATTGGCTCAGCCTTGCCATTGCGCAACACTCGAACCTCGCCGCGCGGCGCCCAAGCCGGGGGCCGGAGGTAGTAAGCGCCGGCACGACGGGCGGTGACATCCAAGCGTCCAGCCTTGGGCAAGCTTGAGACGACGTCTGCCCACTGACTGGTTCGCGTAAGCGAGAGATTGACGTAGACGGCGTTGTTTTTGCCGGACTCGACAACGCCCATCCAAGCGGTGTGAAGAGCGCGCATGCCCTCAGGCACACAGCAGCCGAACATCGCCATGCAGCCATAGGGAGTCTTATACGGTCCGCACTCCTTTTCACCGGCCACCCAGTTGATCCAGTCATTCGGCGCCGGGCCGCCCATGTCGGCTCCCTGCAGGTCGCGCATGCGCGCCAGGCCGGCCTCAACGGCGGCCGGATCCTTGTCGGTATTTTCCTTGCGATAGAGCGCTTCGTATTGCGGCGTGACAAAGAACTGCTGGGGACGAATGTAGTTTCGCAGGGCCCTTTCCACGTGATCCCAATACTGCGGGAAGCCGGCCCTGGCGATCCACGCTGCGGTTGAAACCATGTCGGAGGTGGCGCACGTCTCCGACAGTTCACGCACGCTGTCGCTCCATAGTGCGGCCTGCATCCAGCCCGTGCCGGGCCCGAACTGGCTGGCGTAGTCGTAAACGCTCTTGGCCCAATCGACGTAGCGCGGCTCATTGAGGATCGCACCGAGGTGGGCTACACCCCAGACGCCATGCATCGTTGAATGCATGTGCCCGTGGAACTCGCCGTTAGGGAGGAGGCGCGAGTTCTGTGGCGGCAAAAGTTCGGCATCGGCGAGGAGACCGTCTGCGACGGCACGGGCAAATTCGAGCGCCTCGCCATCGCCGGTTGCCTCCCAGTAGCTAACGATGGGCTCCACGGCGGCAGTGGGCATCTGGGGTTTGACCCACTTGCCATCCAGCCACGCGCCAGAACCGCCGGGATAGTAGGCACGACCGGTATTCCACTCGGCGAGTTTCTTCAGGGCGAGGAAGTTACGGCGCGCGAGTTGCCGGTCCTGCTCGCGGTGAGTGCGCTTGTATTCTTCGGAGAGGCTGCGGAGGATCTTCGCCGTGGCCCAGGTGCTGACCAGTTTCTCAGGGCCGACGTTCTTGCCGTTATAGACCTCGCCTTCCATGTAGTGGCCGGGCGGGACCCAGGCGAGGCCGTCGTGGCGGAGGTATCCCAAGACGCGCGCATGCAGACCCTTTTCCACGACGCCAGGCTCGGTTTGTCCGAGGATCTCGCGCATGTTCCGATACTCCCAGTCCATGCGGGCATCGGTGTCACCCGGTACGATGGCGTCGTGCCCGTCGGGCGAGGGAGGCACTGACAGGGGGCGCACGTAGAAGACCGGTTCGTAGTCGAGGTTGGGACGGGGATTCTTGTTGAGGTGGCGGAGAAACCAGCGCGCCATCATGGTTAGATCGACATCGGGGGAGTGGAAACCGGAAGGCAGCGGCTGAGCGTCGGGAGCAGGTTCGACTGTGGCATTGGAAATCTGTCCTGGAAGGCCGGAAGGCGCGAAACGATAGGGGAGCTTTCCCCCTTCGGCTCCGAAGACCACGGCCGTGGACACAAGCACTGCCAGCATGAGTTTGCGCATGAATCTCTCATTGAAAACTCTATAGCGGGAGCCGCGCTGTTGTCAACAGCAGTGTTGACAATCGACATTCTATGTAGTTGACAACAGTGTCGTCACTTTTGCTTGCTATAATCGTTATTCGACAGAAGTGTAATGGCCAAGAGCGATACCGAAGGCAAGCTCTCCGCGAGTCAGCGGGTTGAGCTGTACATCAAGAAGGCGATCTATGCCGGGGCGTTGCGACCCCGGGAGCGCATCATCGAAGACGATGTCGCTCAGCGCCTAAACTGTAGCCGAGGTCCTGTACGCGAAGCCCTGCTGCGGCTGGAGCGTGACGGCCTTGTGGTTACGATTCCACGCCGCGGCACTTTTCTGCACGACATTTCCCGCGAATCGATCGATGTTGTTTTTCGCATTCGGGGAAAGCTGGAAGGGTTGAGTGTGCGCTACCTGCGCGAGAATAACAACCCCAAAGACGAGGCAGTTCTGCGCGAGTGTCTGCGTAATATGAAGACGGCTGCCACCAAAGTAGACGACGAGCGCTTTCTGCAGGCGGACATGAAGCTGCACCAGACCATTTGGAAGTTGGCCCGGCGGGAGCAACTCTGCCGCACTCTGAACTCGGTGATGAATCCGTTCATCTTCATGGTGGCGAGAGCCTTCTCTTCCAGGCAGCCGATCAGCACTCGCTACCAGGACCACGAAGAATACGTGAACACGGTCCTGGTGACGCCGGTTGCGAAAGTGGAGCGTGCGGTGGAGCAGTACTTCCAGCGCTTGCACGACAGGCTGTTCGAACAGGAATCGCCGCTCTTTTTGGGTGGGGACGCAAAGTCCTGGCTTGATGACGAGCCTCCGGCCGCCGACTGATTGGGCGATTCCCCAGCCCCTTGAACGAGGCTGGGGAATCTGAGCGAATCAAATCATTCAACGACTTGACTTGCGCTTGGGTTCGCGCTGGGCAGTTCTTGTCCCCACGCCAGCCGTCTCCGAATCCTCTGTGCTGTCCACGGAGTCATAGAGGCCCATCGCCACGCTGGTCAGCGTCTCGTCCGCGTTTCTCTCCTCGTCTTCCGTCTGCCGCAGAAGCTCCACGGCATCCTCCAGGCCTAAGCGGTCAGCCATGGCGCAGGCGGTGCCATAGGCCGAAATTTCGTAGTGTTCCACCTTTTGTGCAGCGGCAATGATTGCGAGGTCGCGCAGTTCACCTTTTTCTTCTCCGGCCGCCTCGTCTCCTTCTTCGATCAAGCCTTTCATGGCCTTGCAAGGCTTCACCTTAGCCGGTTCGCCGAGCAGATCGAATACCTGTTCCAGCCTTGAAACCTGGCCCTTGGTTTCTTCCAGGTGGGATTGGAGTGCAGAGGCCAATTCCTCCGACTCGGCAGCCTTTGAAAGCTTGGGAATGGCTTTCACTAGCTGTTTCTCGGCGTCATAGATATCGCGAATATGCTCGACGAAGAGTTCTTTCAGGGTTTCCGGGGTCATACATACACCTCGCCTCGTTAGATCCGACCCTTGCAAGTGTGTTTCGTATGAATACGGTTTCAATTATTTTTGAATTCGCAATCGTATTTTTCTTCTCCTACCCGTTAATTTATATGTCGCGAAACGCTACTCGGTTGGCCCCAATCTAATGGGCAGAGGCGCTGGTCAGCGCGCACGCTTTGGTAGGATCGACACACTTTAAAAGGAGAAGTCACATGAAGACCGCAATTTGCATTTTGGGGGTCCTGGGCTCGATCGCAGTGGTGGCTCAAGAAACACCTCGTTATGCATTCAACGTAGGCGGTGGTTTCACACAACCACTGGGCAGCACGGGGTCGCAGCTAGACAAGGGATGGGGTCTTGCGGCGGGAGCCGGGGTAAATTTCAACCAAAACATTGGATTGATGGCCGACGTCGGGTATAACAGCTTTGGCGTCAGCAGCAACACATTGAACTTGCTAGGATTTCCGGGGGGGAATCTTAAAGTATTTTCAGCCACATTGAACCCGGTGATTCACATCTTGCCGCGCGGCCGCGTTGATCTTTACTTAACCGGCGGGGGAGGCTACTACCGTCCGACCCAAGAATTCACGCAGCCTGGCGTCGCCGGGGTCGTTGGGTACAGTCCGTTCTTTGGGTTCTACCGAGGTTTAGTGCCGACGACTGAAGTTCTCTCCTCGTACACCACCAATAAACCTGGAGTGGACGCTGGAATTGGCTTCAGCGTGGGCACCAAATGGCGCGGGAAGCTTTATGGAGAGGCTCGCGTGAACCGCATTTTCGCCGGTAACAACCGGTACATCGACTACATCCCAGTGACCTTCGGTTACCGGTTCTAGTGGGGCGACGGGGCGGCGCTGAAAGGTGGCCGCCCCTACCTGAGAGCGCGAATCGGATACAATGCCCGGAATGGCTGTGCCGTTCTGCTGCATTCGAATCGGCGTTACGCTCTTGGTGGCCTCGGTGGCGGCTGCTGCGTTTCAGGCCAGACCGATAATTGGAACATCGGTAATTCGTGTTCGACCTTCCCCTCGCCCGACGTCCGAAGATCTCCCACTCGCCGAACTGCATACCGACGCATCAATGGTACTGGTTCCCGCCCATGTCACAAATGGCTGGGGACGGGCCGTCACCAACCTGAGAAAAGATGATTTCGTTCTGCTAGACAACGGGACGGAACAGAACATTGGTCAACTTTTCCACGACGATGCACCCGTTTCTGTGGGTCTGCTGTTCGATACGAGCGGCAGCATGCAAAAGAAATTACCGCGCGCGATTGAGGCGATGGGGAATTTCATCAGGATCGCTAATCCGGAGGATGAGTTCTTCCTCATCCAGTTCGGGGAGCGGGCCAAGCTTGCTGTTTCATTCACGCCCGACGCGGCAAGAATATTGGAGGCAGTGGGTCGTACCAAGCCTTTCGGGCGTACATGCTTATTGGACGCCATACATCTTGCTTTGACGCAAATGAGGAGCGCTCGTCATCTGCGCAAGGCACTGGTGATTCTGTCGGATGGCGGGGACAATCGTAGCCGCCAGACTCCCGCATCGATTCGCAATGGATTGCTGGAGTCGGACGTGCAAGTGTATGCGATGGGGATATTCGACCAAACAGAGAGCCGGCGGTTGACCACGGAAGAACAGAACGGGCCTGTGTTGCTTGGCGACCTCACGGATCTGAGTGGAGGCCAACTGTACTCGGTCAACAGCGCGGACTCTTTACCGGAGATCAGCACCAAAATCAGCCGGGAGTTGCGCGATCAGTATGTCTTTGGATATTCCCCTTCGTCGCCACAACGAGACGGCAAATACCACCGGATTCAATTGCGGCTGGCACCCACGATGGAGCTTGCGCCGGACTTGCGGCTCTACTACCGGCGCGGTTATTTTGCTCCTACCGAATAGCGACAGCCTGGGCTAAGCATCCAAGAGGAGTACGTCGGACATCTCGGATTTAGCGAGTTTTACGATCAAGCCTTCGCGCAGCAGCGTGGCGCCGGTTGTGGAACGGAAGTCCGTGCCGTTGGCGCTGGTGATCTTGTAGGCTTGACCAGGGATCAACCCCTTGACAGGCAGACGCATGGAGGACTGGCGGCTGCCATTGCGAAAGCACAGTATCACTGCCTGGCGGGCGTCGCTGCCGTTGAACTGAACGGCCTGCCATCCCTCCGCCGAACCGGCTGGCGGGAAGGTGTGATAGGCATCACCCTGGAGCAGATGACGGTAGCGTTTGAAGAAGGGGATATTCCTGCGCGCTCCTTCGAGGGCGGCGGCTGGGAAGAGAGAGACGCGTTCCGGGAGGGTTCCGTTCAAGGTCCCAAAGCCGAACAACCCCATCATGCGGCTTCGATAAATGGTATCGAGCAGCGCGGGATCCGTAGTGGTCTCCAGTTCCTTGTCGCGAAGGACCCACGCACCGTTGTAGGAACTCGGATAGATATAACTGGCTACCAATGAGTTATGCCGGACATGGGTGGATGGGAAGCTGGCATCGCTCAGCCAGTTCGCGCGAATGGTGGGTGCCAGTCCCAGATCCAGACGGCTACCGTAGCCGCACTGCTCCAAGACCAGATCGGGGAACGGATCGTGCAGGTGCTTGAAGACCTGGTACTGGCCCAACAGTGCGGCGTGGCTACCGCCACCTGCGTCATGGCCGTGATCGGCGCGGTTGCATTCCCCGGGGATACCAGGAATTCCCGAGTTGTCCCACTTCAACCAATCCAAGCCGAATTCCTTCACGAGACGCACGAGGTTTTGCTTCAGATAGTCGACGTACTCCGGACAGCCAAGACAGACTTGGAGACAGGGCGACTCCCAAGTATTGATGCGCAAGACGCGGTCCACGCCGTCCTTCTGCGCCACCCAGCGTTGCGGAATAGGGTGAGGCACGAGGCGGCTATCGACGATGTTCGGCCCTACCCAGAGTCCGAATTTCATGCCGTGGTCATGAACCTGCTTCGACATGTGCGCGAGACCGAGGGGGAACTTCTCGCGATTCTCCACATAATTGCCGAGGCCGCATCCCCAATCGCCATTTCCTTTGCGAGAGGAGCCCTGGTACCACGCAGCGTCGATATAGAAGAGTTCCACACCCAAGGAGGCAGCGGGCTGGATCTCGTCGAGAAGAGCCTGCTCGACTCCCTCCGCTTCGGTACCCCAGATGTCGTATACGATCCACGGCCAGTTCTTCAGTGCCGCCGGTGCGATGCGGCTTTTGATGTAGCGCTGCGCAATACGGAACGCCTCGTCAGGCTCACCTCGGCCGGTTGCATGGAAGATCGGCGGAAGCGCCATCGTTTGGCCGGGCGCGAGCGACTGTTGCAACTCTGTCTGTTCCAGTTGCAGCCAAATGACACCGTCTGCGCGGGAGAGTCGATAACGCCAACCGCGTTCCCATTGGATGCCGGTGAGCAGCATTTCCTGGGTTTCGGTGGCGTACAACACGAGTAGACCCGCATAGCCGGGGCCGTTCCAGGCGCCTCCGTTTAATTCCAATTCGTTGCCGAACGGGAGGCGCTGTATGGCGTATGAGTCGCGGCTGGCGCAATAGACTTCCAATGGCCCGGAATCGGCGCGTAGTGGAATTCGAAGGCCAAAATTCCGAATGTCCTGAAGTGCGGCGGAAGCGGTATTGCGGAAGCGGGTGTCGCACGTTACCACTGGATGGCCCGGTACAACTTCATACCGCTGTTCCACGGAGACACTGCCGCCGAGTGCGTAGACAAGGTCGATACGGCCGCTCTCAGCCTTCCATGATTGAAGGGAGACGGCGGGTGCAGGCAAAGCCGGAGAGTCGAGCAGCGGCGCGATTGCGGCGCGCGAACCAGCCCAGTTGAATCCGCCGGAGGCGTTGCGCAATGCGGGAAGGCGTGCCGCGCCTCCGCGCGACAGCTCGAACTCCAAACTCAGTAACGGATTGCCTATCTTCACAGCGCCCGGTCCGGCCGCTTTCACGACCGGACCGAATGCTGCCGCGGCGCAGCCCGCGGTCAAGAGAGTCCTTCGATCAATGGCCATCAGAAGTAGAGGTGAAGGCCCATCTGCATGCGGCGCATGTTTTGCTGCACGCTGGTGATATGCGCCGCAACACTGGCCGGCGCATCGATCCGGGTATCGGGGTTTCCAGGATTGTTATGGTTTAGGGAGTTAAAGACCTGCCAGCGAAATACCATCCGCTTGCTCTCGGAGAGCTTGAAGTTCTTGTCGAGCGAGAGATCGGATACCCACCAACCCGGTCCGGTGAGCACGCCCAAGCCGGAGGTCCCGAGTTTGTATTGCCCAGGCACGGCGAAGGCCTTGACGTCGAACCACGCGGCTGGTGAGGCATTGGCGATAGCGCCACTTGCGATGCGGTCAGGCACCTGGCTGTAGTTATCCACGTTGAGGGTGTTCGCGATCATGGTAGGACTGATCGGCGCACCATCCTGGAACTGCCAAATGCCGTCGAATTGCCAGCCTCCCACAATTGCTCCGCCCACTCCTCTCATGTCGTGGCCGAATCTCTTCCCCGGGCCGAAGGGCAGTTCCCAGATATGACTCAGTGTTACCCATTTCGCAGGACCGCTGAGGTTGTAGTAAGTCTGCCGGTTGAAGGGATTCTGGTAGGTGTCGACGATGGTCTTTTGCCAGGTAAACGAGGCCATGAATTGCAGGCCGGCGGAGAAGCGCCTTTCGACGCGTGTCTGAAGCGAGTTGAAGTGAGAATTACCTTCGTTCGCGCGCTCATTGATGCTCTGGTTGAGGCCGTACGCGGCTCCATACGGTTTGCGGGGAACGAGGGCACCGGGACCGGGAACGGCCGGGTTCACTTCATGGGCACGGAAGAGATGACGGCCGACTGCGCCGACATAGCCGACCTCCGCTGTCATGTTCGATCCGATTTGGCGTTGCACGGTTAAGTTGTAACCATCCTGATAGGTGGTCTGGTCGTCGAACGGACGCGCGAAGGCTGCCTGGCCGGGCGGCAGCGCGAGGCGACCGGTAGTCGGGACACTGACATTCTGCGGCGCCGGAGGGCCTTGCGAAAGCGGAAAGATGGAAGTGTAGTTGGTGGTGGACGCGATGGCCTGATTGTTGCCGATGGGCCACTGGCAGCAGTAAGTGGCAAAGTTTGCGCCACCGCTGTTGATGGCATAGCTGCGACCGAAGCCCGACCGGATCACTGTCTTGGGGTTCAGCGTGTAGACGATGCCAACACGAGGGGCAAAGTTAAACTGGTTTGGCGAGACGCCGGCGAACTTGTTTACGTTACCAAGGCCGGCGAACACCATCTCAGCGCTGGTGAGATCGAAGTTCACCTCACGGCCGGTGCCCTCAGAGTACGTCGGGGAGAAATACTCCCAACGTAAGCCGAGCGTGAGTGACAGCTTTGAATTCACGCGCCATTGGTCCTGCACATAGGCGGCGTCGCGATCCTGAAACTCGATGGGCAAATTAATGTAAGTGCCGCGCGAGTAGCTATTCGAATAACCGAGCAGCATGGAGGCGAAGCCGAGCCCGGTGTTGCCTGTGACGTCCGCGCTCGCCGTTCCGAAGCGAGAGAAACCAAAGCTTCCGCGGAATGACTTGTCGATGCGTTGCAGCTTGGCTTTGGGCCGCAAATCGGCGCCGAACTTTAGTGCGTGGGAGCCCCGGGTAAAGACCCAGTTGGTTGAATACTGAATGCTCTGCTCGAGTTCAAAGAAGTTCGCGAAGGGGTTCCCGACATAGAAGCCAAGGATGGGGCCGTCGATGTTCATCTGCGGCAAGCCATCGGTTCGCACATCGCCACTCACGTTGATGCCTGGAATGCCAATCTGGTTGGCGGTCTGCAAGCCGACATCGGTTTGGGCGAGGTTGCTGCGGAAGCGGGAGAAGCCCATGCGCACCTCAGCAACCAAGTCCGGGCGCACGACGCGGGTGAGGTTCAACGACAGGTTTTGCGTGCGCGTGCCACCGACTTCTGCCTGCGGACCGAAGCCCGTTCCGCCGAGTACATTGCCAAAGATCGGTGGCGCGTTATAAGCGGAGCTGAGATACGTGTAGCGCCCGAATAACCGCGTGTTCTGGTTCAAGTTGTAATCGATACGGGCGTCGGCGGCGTCCGTGTTGGACACAAACGAGCCGGACTTCGTGAAATTCCGTGCATAGAGCGTTGGGTCGGGGGTATTGGGGTCGGGGAGCTGTTGAATCAGCTGTTGCGTGATGGGGCTAATGCGGTTGGTCGGAATTATGTTGTTGGGGAACGGCGTCCTGCCGCGGCCATTGGCGTCGCCGGTCTGAGGATCGTAGATGGGATACTGCGACGTGAGTGCGCTGAAGTCCCCGCCCTTCATGGCCGGCGTGGGCAGCCCCATGACGATGGTGGAACCGTTACGCGACCGCAGGCCCTGATAGTCGGAGAAGAAGAAGAGCTTATCCTTGCGAATCGGTCCACCCAAGCTTCCGCCGAACTGGTTCCACCGCCATGGCGCGACATTGCTGGTCGATTGAGTATAGGGATTGCGGGCGAAGAACTTGTTGTTCTGGAGGTATTCGAAGAGCGAACCGTGCAGCGCATTGGTACCGGATTTGGTAGAGACCTGGAAGACCGCGCCGGCCACCTGTCCGAATTCGGCGTCGTAGGTGTTGGTGGTGATCTTGACCTCCTGGAGGGAGTCGATGGCCGGGTTGACCATTGCCACACCTTGAATCGTCTCCTGGTTGTCGATGCCGTCCAGTTGATGGTAATTGTTGCCGCTGCCCAATCCGTTGACGAAGCCATTGCTGTCGGCAGACGGATTCTCACCAACGAAAGCGGTGCCGCCGCGTACGGCGCCGGGCAGAATTGAAACCAGGACGCTCATATTGCGATTGAGGGTGGGAAGCTGGCTGAGTGTGCTTGCGGGAAGGACCGCGCTAACATCTGCCTTTTCCGTTCTGAGTAGCGTGGATTCGGCTGAAATGGTGACACTCTCTGTAGGACTGCCGATGATCAAAGTGGAATCCACTCGAACGCCGGTGTCCACACTCAGGCGCACGTTTGTCGCCGTAAACTGTTTGAACCCGGACGCCTCGATCTTCACCGAATAGTCACCGGGAATCAGATTGCTGACCGAATAAAAGCCTGTGGATGTGGTGGCGGTTCGCGTAACAAGGCCAGTGCCTGTGTTCTCAACGGTGACACTGGCATTGGCGACGGCCGCCGCCGAAGGATCCGTCACCAGACCGCTAATGGAACCGGAGACGGCTTGGGCGTCCAGACAAGGGATGCCGAGCACGAGGAACGTGCCGAAGATGCCAACGAGGGCGAGTCGATTCATATTGTCTCCCTGAGTGAAGCTTGAGCGGAATAGTTATATCCCAACGAGAGACAATTGTCAACAATTCTGCTGACACATCTGCAACATCTAAATGTCGGCAGTGAGTTGACAATGTCGTCGACATGAATTGACAGACGATCACCGGGAGAAATATGCTGTGAGCGGGCAAATTTTGATCGAACACCCCGCAATCTCCAAAGCATACCGGCGAATTCTGCCGCTGCTTTTCGTCCTCTACATCGTGGCCTATTTGGACCGCGCCAATGTCGCCTTCGCGAAGTTATCGATGTCGGCCGACCTTCGATTTTCCGATGCAGTCTTCGGTCTGGGCGCTGGCCTCTTTTTCCTCGGATACCTGGCGCTCGAGATTCCTTCGGCGATCATTGCTGAACGCTGGAGCGTACGCCTATGGCTGTCGCGCATCCTGGTTTCGTGGGGACTACTAACGGTGTTGGTTGGATTTGTGCGGACACCGATGGAGTTCTATATCAGCCGTTTTCTCCTCGGTTTGGCGGAGGCCGGTTTCTTTCCTATCGTGATCGTTTACCTATCGCACTGGTTTCCGGCTCGCGTTCGCGCGCGTGCTTTTTCCGGCCTCATTCTTGCTGTTCCCGTCTCATTCGTTCTAGGCGCGCCGATTGCGGCGGCTTGTCTCTCCGTCTCGTGGCTCGGCTTGCCGGGCTGGCGGTGGATCTTCATCCTGCAGGGTCTGCCGGCCATCCTCTTCGGTTGCATCACGCCCTTCTGCATTACCGATCGTCCGAAGGATGCCAAGTGGCTGAATGCGGAAGAACGCGAGTGGCTCACTTCGGAGTTGGCCCGTGAGAACGAGGCCAAGCGGCAGGACGGCCACATGGGTATCCGCCGCGCTTTCACTTCATGGCGGATCCTGGTTCTGGGTACGGCATTGAGCCTGATCGTGCTGGCGAGTTACGGCTACATCTTCTGGCTGCCGAGCACGATCAAACAGCACTCTGGACGGTCGACCGTGGAATCGACGCTGTGGTCTACGCTGCCCTTCATCGTGGCTGCGTTCGCCGTCCGCCCGGCGGCGCGTTCCTCCGATCGACGCCAGGAGCGGCGGCTACACACGGCAGTTCCGCTCTTCGCGGCCGGCCTTTCCTTCGCCATGAGTGCCATTCCGGGACAGCCATTCCCGCTCACTATGTTTTGGCTGTGCTTAACCGGGACGTTTCTGTGGGCATGGTCGCCGCCGTTTTGGGTGCTGCCGACGATGACTCTCGGAGAATCCGCCGCGGCGGCCTCCATCGGATTCATCAACTGCATTGGCAACGTGGGGGGCTTCGTCGGCCCGTCGGTGGTGGGGTATCTGGTCACCAGCGGGTATTCGCCCGCGGTGGTCGTACTGTTCCTTTCGGCGTGCTTCCTGGCAGCAGGAGGACTGATCCTCACGGTCAAGCCTCCGCGCACACAAAGCGTTGCGGCGATCACGGCCGATCGTGCCATTTGCGACCTACCCTGAAAGAAGAAGTGTTGACAATGCTGTTGACACTCGATCTCCGTTAAGATACAACCTGTACATGCGCATCGCCTTTTTTCTGTTGATTTTCCTGGCGCAATCTCAGGCTCAGGTGGATGTACAGAGGACTGCACAGGGTTGGAGAATCGGCAACACCAAGATTGCCCTAGAGCTGATTGCCTCACCTTCGGGAGCGGTGAAAGTGGCGTCTCTGAGGAATGTCTCGTCGAAGGCCGAATGGGCCGCGGCAGCGACTGCCTCGGGACCTGCGCTGGCGTGGGTATCGACTCCACTACCGGAACCCGGCTTCGTGTTTGTCTCGGCGACGACACGAGAACTTCCGGACGGAGCGAAGGAGTTATCCCTCCATTCAGAACACAAATCGTCCCGCGCCCGGCTGATTCTACATATTCGTTGTTATCCGCAAAGTGCGGTGTTGGAGTACGAAGCCCAACTGGAGAATGCCGGTAGCACGACGCTGCCCTTAGTGGACAGAATCTCGCCGCTGGTACTTACGTTGCCGGCAGGCCCGACGGAGTTGTACACTGCCGCCGAAAAGGAAGAGCATGGGTTCCGTCCTGCAGGCAAAGTGGCGAGCCGTGCCGAATCCTCGAACTGGGTAGTGCTGCGACGCGGCGCCGAATCAATGTTGGTTGGCGGCGACCTGGGCGCCGGGATATTGGATTGGAGAGTAGCGCTTGACGC